>CANFFZ010000049.1 GCA_947446155.1 Chloroflexota bacterium
CGTACACGGACATCCTGTACGACAAGGCCGACGGGATCGCGAGGATCACCATCAACCGGCCGGAGGTCCACAACTCCTTCCGCCCCGGCACCATCAACGAACTCGCCGAGGCCTTCCGTGACGCCGCCGAGGACAACTCGATCGGTGTCGTGCTGTTCACCGGCGCCGGTGGACGCTCCTTCTGCGCCGGCGGCGACCAGCGCATCCGTGGCCACTCTGGCTACGTCGGCGAGAACGGCCAGCCGAGCCTGAACGTCCTGCCACTACAGCGCTTCATCCGTGAGATGCCCAAGCCCGTGATCGCACTCGTCGCCGGGTACGCCATCGGCGGCGGCCACGTCCTCCACGTGATCTGCGACCTGACGATCGCCGCCGACAACGCCCGCTTCGGTCAGACCGGTCCGCGTGTCGGCTCCTTCGATGCCGGCTACGGCGTCTCGATGCTCACGCGTCTCGTCGGCACGAAGCGCGCACGGGAGATCTGGTACCTCTGCCGTCAGTACGACGCGCAGGAGGCGTTCCAGATGGGCCTCGTGAACAAGGTCGTCCCCCTCGACCAGTTGGAGGACGAGGGTGTCGAATGGGCACGCGAGATCCTCGCGAAGTCGTCCACGGCGATCCGCTTCGTGAAGAACGCCTTCCTCGCGGACACGGACGGCGCCACGGGCCTCCAGGTGCTCGCGGGCGACTTGACGATGCTGTACTACACGTCGGACGAGGCCAAAGAGGGCCGCAACGCTTTCGTGGAGAAGCGCACGCCCGACTTCACGAAGTTCACCCGCCTGCCGTTCCACGGTTAGCGCGCGAAGGGTCCCATGCCTCCACCGGATAGCACAGTGCCTCCAGCCGCCCGCTCGCTTCCGCGTCCCGGCTCGTTCCGTGCCTGGCTCCTCGCTATCCGCCCGCCGACCCTGACGGCCGCGATCGTGCCGGTGCTGGTTGGCACGGGCGTGGTGATCCACGACGGCGTGCGTGCGCCGCTCGCCGCCTCGGCGGCGATGGTCGGCGCGCTCGCGCTGCAGGTTGGCGCGAACTTCGCGAACGACCTTTCCGACTTCCGCCGCGGCGCCGACAACGACTCTCGCCTCGGTCCGCCGAGGGCGACGCAGCAGGGCCTCCTGACGCAGCGACAGGTGCAGCAGGGCATCCTCGTCGCGTTTGCCATCGCGACGCTCGCGGGAATCTACCTCGTCACACAGGGTGGATGGCCGGTCATCGCGATCGGGCTCGCCTCGATGGTCGCGGCGGTGACATACACCGGCGGCCCGTGGCCCTTCGGCTATCGCGGGCTGGGCGAGCTGTTCGTGTTCATCTTCTTCGGCGTGGTTGCCGTCGCCGGTACGTACTACGTGCAGGCGGGTGGCGTGACCGCCGATGTCCTCGCGGCGGCGCTGCCGGTCTCGCTGACCGTGACGGCGATTCTCGTCGTGAACAACGTGCGCGACATCGACACGGACCGGCTCGCGGGGAAGTACACGCTGGCCGTGTACCTCGGGCGGCGGCTCGCGCGCTTTGAGTTCGTGCTGGTCGTGGTACTGGCGTACCTGTCGGCAGGCTCGCTCTGGCTGCTGGGCTCGTTCTCCGGGTGGGTGCTGCTGTCGTGGGCCTCGGTGCCGGCGGCGGTGCTGCCGGTGGCGGCTGTGGTCGCACGGACGGACGGTCCGAGTCTGAACAAGGCGCTGCGCTCCACCGCGCGACTCCATCTGCTGTTCGGAATCCTGCTGGCGATCGGCGTCTCGTTCTAACGTCTCTCCCATGACCACACCGTCGTCGCATCCCGTCGCTCTCCGCTGGCGGCCTTTCCGCCTCCCACTCCGCGCGCGCTTCGAGGCCGCCCACGGCCAGACCGCCTTCCGTGACGGCGTGCTGATTGAGGCGCGTGACGCCCTCGGGCACACCGGGATCGGCGAGGCTTCCCCGTACCCCAGCCTCGGCGGCGGCACCGTGGACGATGTCCTCGGCCTGCTGGCGCGTCACGGCCTCGCGATCTTCGAGGACGGGGTCCTCCTGGGTGGGTCGGGTGTCGAGGCGCTGCGTTGCGCGGCCGACGCGGTGTTGCTCGACCTCGAAGGCCGCGCGACTGGCCAGTCGGTAGCGGCGCTGCTGTCACAGGTGCCGGTTGCCTCGGTCGCTGCGAACGCGGTGATCGGGGCCGGGACACCTGACGAGGTCGTCGCCTACGCCCTCGATGCCGTCCGCGCGGGCTACAGCGTCCTCAAACTGAAGGTCGGCGTCGCGCCGCTCGAGGACGAGGTGGCGCGCATCGAGGCAGTGCGAGCCGCCTGCCCGGACGCCGCGATCCGCCTGGACGCGAACGGCGCGTGGGACGAGGCCTCGGCACGCGCTGCCATCGAGGCGTTCGCACCGTCGCGCATCGAATGGCTGGAGCAGCCGGTGCTGCCGCACGACATCGAGGCGCTCGCGCGGCTGCACGCGACCTCGTCAATCCGTCTCGCTGCGGACGAATCGCTCTCCGATCCGGCGTTCCGGGAGCGCGTATTGACCGAGGGGGTCGCGAGCGTCGTCGTGCTGAAGCCGATGATGCTCGGCGGCGTCCGAGTCGCCTTCGATTTCGGTCGGCGTGCGATCGACCGAGGTATGACCGTTGTCGTCACCACGACCTTCGACTCTTCGATTGGGACCGTCGTCGCGCTCCACCTCGCAGCGGCGCTCGGCGACATCGCCCCCGGCACCGAGGTCGCGCACGGCCTGTCGACGGGCGAGCACTTGGCGGCCGACCTCGTCGCCCATCCGCTGCTGCCGCTGAGTGGCCGGCTCTTTGTCCCGCTGGCTGCCGGCCTCGGCGTCGAGGTGAACGAAGCCGCCCTCGATCGCCTCGCGACCGCGCCGTGGTCGGACTGGGTGCGCGCCTGATGCCGGGGGTACCACTCGAGGTCGCGCAGCAGGACTGGGTGGCGCTTCGCGCCCGTACGCACCCCACGCATGTGGCCCTCGAGTGCTCCGGGGAGGCATGGGACTACGCGACGTTGGAGGCGCGGGTCGCCTCGGCCGCCGGCGCCCTGCGCGCGGAGGGCGTCGAGGCCAGCGAGCCGGTGGCGGTGCTCGCGAACAACGGGCTCCCGATCGCGCGATTCGCACACGCCATCCCGCGCGCCGGCGCGCTGTTCATGCCCCTGAACGCGCGTCTCTCCGTGAGCGAGATCACCTACCAACTCCGTGACAGCCTAGCGCGCCTGCTGCTGCACGACGCCTCGCTCTCCCCCCTCGCACACGCCGCGGCCGCCGAGGCAGGCGTGCGCACCCTCGCCATCGAGGACGCACGCTGGGCCGCGGGAACGCCCATCGAGGCTCTGGCGGGCATCGAGGCGGATCGAGCGCATTCGGTGATCTACACCTCGGGCACCACGGGGAGGCCAAAGGGGGCGCTGCTCACGTTCGGCAACTTCCACTGGAGCGCTGTGGCGAGCGCCGCGAACCTCGGTGTCGAGGGTGACGACCGCTGGCTCGCGTGCATGCCGCTGTTCCACGTGGGCGGCCTCTCGATCCTCCTCCGCTCCGCGATCTACGGCACGACCGCTGTCATCCACGAGCGTTTCGAAGAGGCACGCGTCGATCACGCCCTGCGGGAGGAGCGCATCACGCTGCTCTCCGTGGTCGCGACGATGCTCCAGCGTGTCTTCGCCGTCTCATCCGACGCCTTCCCGCCGACCCTTCGAGGCGTGCTCCTCGGCGGGGGCCCCGCCCCACGGCCACTGCTGGAGGAGGCTGCGCGCCGCTCGATGCCCGTGCTGCAGACCTATGGGCTCACGGAGACGTGCTCTCAGGTCGCGACGCTTGGCCAGGCCGACGCGCTCCGCAAACTCGGCTCCGCCGGGCTTCCACTGCTCACCTCGACGCTGCGGATCGAGGTGGACGGTCGCGACGCCGAGGCTGGCGAGGTGGGAGAGATCCTTGTGGCGGGGCCAACGGTCTGCGCGGGGTACCTGCACCGCCCAGACGCCACGGCGGCCGCGATCCGCGATGGCTGGCTGCACACCGGGGACCTCGGCTGGCGCGACGACGAGGGCTACCTGTACGTCGCCGACCGTCGCGACGACTTGATCGTGAGCGGCGGCGAGAACGTGTATCCCGCCGAGGTGGAGTCCGCCCTCCTCGAGCACCCCGCCATCGGGGAGGCTGCCGTCGTCGGGCTGCCGGACGACCGCTGGGGGGCACGCGTGATCGCGGTCGTCGTGCCGCGTGCGGGCATCGAGGCGCCTTCGACCGGTGCGATCGAGGCGCATCTGCGCGAGCGACTGGCTGGCTATAAGGTGCCGCGCGAGGTCATCGTGGAATCGGAGTCATTGCCTCGGACGGCCTCGGGCAAACTCCAGCGGCACCTCGTGCGCGACCGGCTGCGCGAGGCCCGACGCTAGGCTGCGGGCGCGCGTGTCCCGGTGACGGCGTGCCAGCCCTGTGCGAGCAAGATGCGCGCGAATGCGGCACCCGGGCAGTGGTTCCGCACCGCGCGGCCCGCGAACATTCCGTAGTAGCGCGTAAAGATGTCGCGTCCGTCCTCGAGCGCCTCGAGGCCTTCGCGGTACGCCTCGATCTCGCCGGACTCGGGCGCGTACTCGTCGCCGCACAACGGCTCAGTCCACAGCACGGCGTCGAGGACCGCGCGGACGGAGTCGACGCCGGTGCGCACCTCGGCCAATCGCAAGTCGGGGATGGCGTGCCGTTCGCCTGCCTCGGCCAGCGCCTGATGCATCGCCGTCTGCCAGGCGGTGACGCGCGGCTCGTCCGGCATCGAGGCCATCACGCGCGCCGTGTTCGCGACCACCGTCGCCTCGTCGAACAGGTCGGGGACCAGCCGCAGTAGTTCGTGGAGCCGCGCAGCGAACCCCGGCTCAAATTTCGAGACGAGCGCCTCGTCCTCGTCCACCCGCACGAGGCGCCGCGACTCCTCGATGCCCCGCGTGCGGAGCCAATCCAGCAGGGCGGGCTCGAAAACGGCAGAGGTGCTGTCGGTGGTCGACTCGGTCATGGGGGGAGTATCGCCCCCGGCGGGCCGAGCGTCTCCGGGCGGATACGTATTCGACGCATTGACGGTCGGAGCACCCCGCGCCGAGAATCCCCCCGACCGCTCGACCTCGCGTCCTCCACCTCGAGGGCGCTGGCGGGCAGGGAGGCCCCATGACCAACGCACCCACCCACACCCTCCTCGACCTCCACGTCCACTCCTCGGGCGGCTCCGACGATGCCGGCGGCACCGTCGAGGGTTACCTGAAGTGGATCGAGGCACGTCGCCGCCTCGGTTTCCGCATCGACGGGTTCGTCCTCACCGAGCACCGCAACTTCGACACCACCCGCGACTTCTCTGCCCTTGCCGCGAAGTACCACTCGGTCGTGCTGCACGGCCTCGAGGTCGAGACGGACATCGGGCACGTCCTCGTCTACGGCGTGACGCCTGCCTTCCTCAGTCACTTCAACCTGACCGACGTCTCGCTCTCGTACGCCGAGGTGTTCAAGGTCGCCTGGGAGACTGGCGGCATCGCCGTCGGCGCGCACGGCGGCCGGCCGCACATCGGCCTGGTCGACCACGTCGAGGAGCGCAACATCGACCTCGCCCCGATCAAGGTGATCGAGGCGCTGAACGGTGGCAGCAGTGACTTCGAGAACGCACGCGCGCACGACCTCGCGGTCGCGCGCGGCCTGCGCGAGGTCGGCGCGAGCGATTCGCACTTCGTCTCAGCCCTCGGGCGCTGCCTCACGCGCTTCGACGGTGCGATTACGACCGTCGAGGGCCTCGTGGCGGCGCTGCGTGACCCGGCGGCGCAGTTCCAGGCGATGCGCCTCGAAGAGACCGTCCCTGGGGCCGTCATCCCGCCGCGTCCGACGCTGGCGCAACTGGTTCCGGCCACCAGTCGCATGGGCGACCTCGGTGGCGACGCGCTTGAGTACGACCGCTCCGTCGTGGGCAAAGAAGTGCCGGCGGGACGCCTCGAAGTCACCGCCGAGGCGATTGCGACCTACTGCCAGGCGCTCGAAGAGACCAACCCGCTCTACACGGACGCGGCGTTTGCGGCGCAGGGCCCGTACGGCGGCATTATCGCGCCACCGGGCATCCTCCAGACGGCGCGACTCTCCCCGCCGCCCGACCCGAACATCAACTTCGTCGGTACCAACTTCATGGCGGGGTCGAGGCAGGAGTACCACCTGCCGATCCGCGCGGGAGACACCCTCGAGGGCTTCGCCTCGGTGGCCCAGGTGTACGAAAAGACCGGCCGCTCCGGCCGCATGGTGTTCGTCGTGCGTCGCAACCGGTACATCAACCAGCACGGTGAAACCGTGGCCACGCTGGAGTCGTCGATGGTGATGCGCGAGACGAAGGCCGTTGAGGGGGACGCATGACTGCCACCGACGCACTCGCGAGCCAGCGCTACTACGAAGATGTCGCCATTGGCGACGAGTACGAGGAGCACCAGCAGCCGACGCCGGAACACGTCGCTGCGTTCCTCAACACGGAGGGCCGAGGTCCCTCAAGCCTGGGCCGCTTCACGGACGCCTCGGTCGCGCGCAGCGAGGGCCTGGCACGGCCGATTGTCCCGGGGTCCATGTCCACGGCGATCGTTACCCGTATCGTCACCGACTGGATGGGGCCGCTCGGTCGCATCGTCAGCCTCGAGGTCTCGTTCCGCCGCCCGGTCATGCACAACGACAGCCTGCGCTGCGTTGCGGTCGTGACCGACGCTGGCGGTGACGCGCCCGACGGTGAGCCCGGCCTGGTGACCCTCGATGTCACGCTCGAGAACGACCGCCAGGAGAAGCCAGTCCAGGGCACCGCCACCGTCGAGCTCCCCCGCCGGGGCTAGACCTCGATGTTCCCGATCGACCTCCTCGACCCGCTGCCCGACGCGGTTGCGCGCCACGCCCTACTGCCGCTGCGGATCGTGCTGGGCGTGATCATGCTCGACTCCGGCCTCGGCAAGTGGCGTCGAGGCATCGCGGGCACCGGCCGCTGGTTCGAAGGCCTCGGACTTCCCGCCCCGCACGCGCTCGCCTGCTGGGTCGCGACCGTCGAGACGGTGTGCGGTGCGCTGCTGATCGTCGGGCTGCTGACGCCGTTCGCCGCGGCCGCCATCGCCGTCAACATGACCGTGGCCGCATGGATGCAGAAGACGCGCGTCCACGCACCGTTCCAGGGCGGTGACGTCCAGGGCTACGAACTCGACGTGATCCTCGCCGCCACCGCGCTCACCCTCGCGATCGCCGGAGCCGGCCCGCTCTCCCTCGATGCGTGGCTGTCGAGGTAGGACGGCCTCGGTGTTTGCCTACCTCGGTCGGTCGGGGTCGGAGCGGTAGTCCTGGTACGGGCCATCGCGCCACGCGAGGGCTTTCTTCAGCCCGCCCGACTTCATCTTGTCCGCCCACTGGTAGGCCTGACTCGTGAAGCCGCCGGCGGCGTCGAGGTCGGTGCTGGAATGGACGGACGAGTAGATGCCCATGTTCTCGTGGAAGCGGTTCATGTGGATCTTCAGCATCGCGAGGTGGTCGGCCGGGAGGATCGCGATGCGCTCGGCCATCGCCAGCACCTCGTCGTCCAGGCGGTCGCCGGGGACAGCGCGGTTGATCAGCCCGATCTCGGCGGCCTCCACGGCGCTGATGTTGTCGCCGGTGTAGAAGAGCTCCTTCGCCTTCCGCATCGGGATCAGCAGCGGCAGGATCATCGACGTCCGCGTGCCCGCGAAGCGGAGTCCGGGGTGGCCGAACTTCGCGTCGTCGGCGGCGATCACGAGGTCGGCCATCATTGAGAGTTCGCAGCCGCCAGCGATCGCGTAGCCGTGTACCTGCGCGATGGTCACCTTCTGGAGATTCCAGAAGTACATGTGGATGTTCGTGATGCGCTGCATGCCGCCTCGGACGCCCTGCCAGAGCCGGCGCCCCTGCTCGTCCGAGGTACGGAATTGCCGCACGACGGCGTCCGCGCCGGTGCGCTGCGCCGGAGTGAGGTCGTAGCCGGCGCTGAACGTGCGTCCGGCGCCGCGCACAACGATCACGCGCGCGCTGCTGTCCGTCTCCAGATCTTCGAGGGCGTCCCGGAACTCGAAGAGCAGTTCCTGCGAGAGGGCGTTCATCTTCTCGGGTCGGTTGAGCGTGATCCGCGCGACACGGCCGTCAGTGCCGATGCGGTCAACCAGCAGGTTCTCGTACTCGGTGTCAGCCATCGAAGGCCCCCTCTCACTCGCCGCACGGACAGCCTGTCCCCGGGCTCGCGGAGTAGAGGGCGGCGAAGCGGGGCGGACGTCCGCAGCTCAGGGTTATGACCAGCACTCATGCCATCTCACATTCGCGGGAGTCAGCGGGAGGTCATCACGTGGTCGCGCACCTCGCGGGTGAGGCCCTCGATTTGCTGGGTGAGGCCGTGGACCTGCTGGGTGAGGTCGGTGTTCTGGCGGAGCAGCACCATGATGGCATCCGAGATCTCCTCGTGGTGCTGTGCGTCGGCCTCGGTCCAGTGACGGTCGCGCTCCGACTGGCGGGTCTGAGCGAGCAGGATCATCGGCGCCGCATACGCCGCCTGCCTCGAGAACGCGGGGTTCAGGAGGATGAACGGGTACGGGTCGAAGTGGACGACGTCGGCAGCGTTCAGCACCAGCCAGATCAGGACCAGTCCGGTCTGCGCCACCAGGAACTTCGGCGTCCCGAACGCCCTCGCGAACTTCTCCGCGAACCGCCCGAACGGGTCGTCTCCGAACGTGGAACCGAGGTGCCCGTGGGGCTCCAAGTAGCGCATGTGGGTCGACGGGGGCGTGGCCTGAGTCATTGGATTCCTCCTGTGGGGCACACCTCCATCCTAGGCCGCCACCCGCACTACACTGCCCTGCATGGTCGACGAACTCACCCAGAAACCAGCCATCGAGGCGCGCGAGCCCATCGCGATTGTGGTGCTGTCAGATTTCATCTGACCGTGGTGCTACATCGGCCTCGTGGAGGTCGAACGGGTCTATCGCGAATGGGACGTCAGCATCGAGTGGGCGCCGTTCTTCCTGGACCCCTCGATCCCACTTGAAGGCCGCGTCCGCACCCCGACGACAACCGCCGACACTCCACCGTCTGATATGGAGCTCCGTGGCGAAGCCCTCGGCGTGAAGTTCACGCGAGGCCGCACCTTCCAACCGCACACCCACCGCGCCCTCGAGGCCAGCGAGTGGGTGTCCGAGTTCGGCGACACCGAGCAGGTGTTCGAGTACCACCGCCGCCTCTTCCGCGTTCATTTCACCGATCACGAGAGCCTGATGGACCTCGATGTCCTCGCACGTGAAGCGACGGCCTCCGGCCTCGATGGCGCGGCGCTGCGGGCGGCACTCGAGTCGGACGAGGTGCGCGAGGCGGTGGATGAGGGCATCGCCCACGCGAACGCGATCGGCGTGACCGCCATCCCCACGTTCATCTTCGATGGCAAGTACGCCGTGGTCGGTGCGCACGAGTACCCGACGTTCGTGCGAGTCCTCGAACAGTTGGGCGCGCGACGCCGCGAGGTGCCGCTGCCGCAGCCCCCGGAGCCGCCTCGGGTGTAGGGCTGCTACAACTCCCGCACCATCCGACGTTCGAGCAGCGCCGGGTGCGAGGGTAGCGGCTGCGTCTCGTCGGTTTCGATGAACCCCGTGCGTCGGTACAGCGCGATCGCGGGCGCGTTCGTCTCCGTCACCCACAACTGCAACCGCGTCGCCCCCAGCGACCGCACCCACGTCACTACGGCCTCGATCAGCGCTTCACCTCCGCCGTGGCCGCGTGCCGAGGGCGCCACCCACATCGAGATCAACGAGGGCATCGGCTCTCCGGCCTCGAACATTCCGCCCGCAAGGCCGACGACTTCGCCATCACGCTCCGCGAGGAACCCCGAGATCGTGTCGCTCAGCGCGTTGCTTCGAGCGCGCTCCTCCCACACCTCCATCGAGTAGGCGAGGGTCTGTTTGATCGTGCTCCCGAAGGCGGTGGGGGTGTCCGTCAACGCGCGGATGCGCATCGCGCGAAGCAGCGTGCCCTCGTCAGCCCGGATGCGACGGACGTCCATTCCGCTACAGGCAGGCGTAGACGGCGCGCACGAGGTTCTGGCCGCGCGGGTCCATTCCGCCGGTGGGGGGCCTCGGGTCGCCCGGGAGCGGCGACATCATCTGGTTCATCACATAGCCAAAGCCGAGGCGTTTCGCGGGGTCGGCGAAGCCCTGAGAGCCGCCTGACCCGGCGTGCCCGAAGGACGTCGCAGGTCGCGCGTCATCGAACTCGGAGAACCGCAGCATGAAGCCGAGCGTGCGGTGTGTCGGCACCTTCAGCGTTTCGTCGATGCCGTTCGCCTGCTCCATCGCTGCGCGCTCGATCGCCCCCGACGAGAGCAGTCGCGTCTCGCCCCACTCACCACCGCGCGCGAGTGCGCCGTAGACCGTGGCGAGGGCGCGCGCGTTCGCGTGGCCGTTGCTCGCAGGGAGCTCGGCCATGCGGTATTCGCGGCTGTTCGGGTCCACACCACGCATTGCCGAGGCCACACCACGCAGCGCGTTTGCCCGGCGGCTGGAGACGCCCTGTCGGTTGTCCTGCAGGATCTCCGCGACGTGGTACCCGATCGGGTTGAAGCCGAGGTGAAACGAGACACCGAGCGGCTTCGCGATTTCGTCGCGGATGAACTGGCCGGGTGTCTGGCCGGAGACGCGCCGGATCACCTCGCCGACGAGCCAGCCGTACGTCGAGGTTGGTAGCCCTGCTTCGTCCCCGGCTCCCAGCGTGGACGCTCCGCCGCCAGTGCGGTGGTCATCGCGTTCCAGTCGAGGGCAGCGCCCGCCGGCAGTTCACCATCGATGTCGGGGAGGCCGGCCTGGTGCGTCAGGAGGTAGCGGACTGGGAGTCGCTCCTTGTCTGCCTGTGCGAACTCTAGCCAGTACCGCGCCACCGGGGCATCGAGGTCGAGTTTGCCGCGATCGGCAAGCATGTGCGCCGCCAGCGCGACCATCCCCTTCGTCGTCGAGTAGACGTTGACGATCGTGTCGCGTTCCCAGGCGCGGCTACGTGCGGCGTTCGCGGTGCCCGCTCACAGGTCAACGACCATCTGCCCGTCGATGGCGACAGCGACTGCCGCTCCGACCTCGGGAAACTCCGTGAAGTTGCGTGCGAAGACCTCGCGTACCGGCGCAAAACGCGGGTCGCAGATGCCGTTCACTTCCACCGAAGCCAGCGTCACGCACGACTCCTCAGCCCCGAGGGACCCCCGAAGCACCTCTCGAGTGGCCAACCGGGGCGCAGACTACCACGGCCCCCAGACCGGTCGAGGCGGCAGTCAACTGAGTGCGGCGTACACGGCGCCGGCCAGCCGCTGCGCTCGCGGGTCGGGCGTCATCAGCCCGCCCTGCCACATCCGGTTCATCACGTAGCCGAACGAGACGCGCCGCTGCTCGTCCGCGAACGCCATCGAACCGCCTGCGCCGTTGTGCCCGAAGGCGTCCGGCCCGCGCTGGTCACCGTTCTCCATGACCGGGTGCATGTATCCCAGCGAGCGACGTGTCTTGAGGAACAGGATCGCGTCCGGCCCCTCGACGTCGATCGTGTGCGCTCGCGCGAGCGTCTCCGGCCGCATCAGTCGCACCTCGCCGAGTGAGCCGCCGAGGGAGAGCGGCGCGTAGATCCGCGCCATGCCACGCGCACTCGCGTGACCGTTCATCCCCGGCATCTGCGCGCGTCGCCAGCCCGCGCTGTTCGGGTCACCCGCGAACGGTGGCGTGGACAGCAGGATCGAGCGCGCGGTGAGCGAGTCCGGGTTCGGCGTGAAGCCGGTCGCGGGCGCACTCGGCGCCCCGCTCGTTGTCGCGACTGTGCCTCCGACGGGCTGCGCCTCCAACGTCGCGATCTGTGGGTGCAACTCGTCCGGCACGCCGAGGTAGAACGGCGCACCGAGCGGCTCCGTGATCTCGTGCCGGATGAGGTCGCCCGGCATCTCGCCCGTGATCCGCCGGATCACCTCACCCACCAGCCAGCCGAAGGTGACCGTGTGGTAGCCGTGCTTCGACCCCGGCTCCCACTGCGGCTTCGTCGCCGCGAGGGCGCTCGTGATCGCGTCCCAGTTCTGGCACACCAGCGGCGGCAGGTCTCGGTCGCCATCGATCGTGGGGAGCCCCGCCCGATGTGAGAGCAGCCAGCGCACCGGGATGCGCTCCTTGCCCTGCTGCGCGAACTCCGGCCAGTACTGCGCCACCGGAGCATCGAGATCGAGCAGTCCGCGGTCGACGAGCATGTGTGCTGCCGTCGCCACCACGCCCTTGGTGGAGGACCACACGTTCACGAGCGTGTCGCGCTCCCAGGCGCGTCCGCTCTCGGCGTCCGCCACGCCGCCCCACAGGTCGACGACTGACTCGCCCTCGACCGTGACGTGGACGGACGCGCCAAGTTCGTTTGCCTCGGCGAAGTTCTGCGCGAACGCCTCGCGCACCCCCTCAAACTGAGGGTCTACGTCGCCGTGGATCGTCGGGGTGTCCGCCATTGAGGGCCTTTATGCAGCCAGTGGGTGGGCAGATTCTACCGGGCTGCCGCACCCTCCCCAAGCGCCTACCGCGGGGCCGCCTGAGTCGCCTTCCAGGCATCGATCACCGCGCGGGCGACTGGCCCCGCCTGCTGAGAGCCCGAGCCGGCGAACTCCTTCACCACTACGACCGCGATCTGGTCGTCCTCGACAGGCGCGAACGCGATGAACAGTGCGTGTGAGTTGTCGCCCGGAGCGACTTCCGCGGATCCAGTCTTCCCGCCGACGCGCAGACCGGGGATCGCCACCGTTGCCGCCCAGCCGTCCTTCACGCCATGCTCCATCATCCCCCGCAGCGCCTCGGCGGTGGCGGGTGACATCGCGCGCCGCCAGTCCTCGGTCGGCTCATCGAGGAACAGTCGAGGTCTGGGTACCACGCCGCCGTTGCCGACGGCTGCCGTGACCAGCGCGAGGTGCAGCGGTGTGAACTGCAGTTCGCCCTGGCCGAAGGCGCTGGCAGCCAGCCCCGCGCCGGTGTCGAGGAACTTCGGGGCGGTGCTCAGCCGTCCCGCGGTCGTCGGGAGGGCGAACGGGATCGCCTCAGTCAGTCCGAGGGCACGCGACATCTCGCGCAGCCGGTCGGCCCCGACTTTGACACCGAGCTCGGCGAAATAGGTGTTGCACGAGTACGCGTAGGCGTCCGAGGCGTTCCGCGTCGTCTTCCCGGGCGGCTCGTTGCGGCTGATGATGCGGACGCCGTCCACGAACACCTGCTCCGGGCACGACACCGGGGTGTCGGGCTTGACAAGTCCGTGTTCGAGGGCGGCCGCCATCGTCACCGTCTTGAACGTCGACCCCGGCGCGTAGAGGCCCTGTGTCGCGCGATTGAGGAGCGCGCTCTTCGGGTCGCTTCGGAGGGCGGCCCACTCCTCCTCGCTGAACGTCGGGTTGAACGTCGGGGTGCTCACCATCGCGAGCACATCCCCGGTGTGTGGATCGATCGCTACGACAGCGCCCGGCGCGTTGCCCATCGCCTTCTCTGCAGCCTGCTGGATCCGCAGATCGAGGGTCAGCCGGACATCCTCGCCGTTGCGCCGCTCGTGCAGCACGTCCTGCCAGGTGCTGCGCAGCGTGGGCGCCGTCCGGCCGACGAGGGTGTCCGCGCGGATGCCCTCGACGCCCGTCGCGCCGACCTGCGTGGAGTCGAAGCCGAGCACATGGACGGCGCCGGGGGCGCGGTAGACGCGCTGGCGCTCGCCATTCGGCCCGGTAACGGTCTCCGCGAGCACCTGTCCGTTCCGGTCGAGGATGCGCCCGCGCGCGACTCGGTCGGACTCGCGCCGTAGCCGTTCGCCGCTGACCGCGGGCTCCGAGGCGAGGTCGCGACGGACGACGTGCCAGTAGCCGAGGCCCAGCGAGACGACGAAGAAGCCCGTCAGCAGGGCGAGGCCCAGTTCTCGGATCGGCGCCTCGATGCGCGAGACGGAGGGCAGGCTACGACCCTCGGATGTTCCCGCGCTGGTGAGCAGCGCGAGCATCACCCACGCCACCACCATCGAACTCCCGCCGTACGACAGGAACGGACTGGTGAGGCCGGTGAGCGGCATCAGCCGCAGCACCCCGCTGAACACGATGAGCACCTGCGCGCCGAGGCTGACCGCGAGTCCCACGCTCAACAACTGCCCGAACGCGTCCTCGATCGCCTTCGCGCGCGCGAGCCCTCGGATCACGAAGAGCCCGTACAGCATCACGACCGCGAGCGATCCGAGGAGCCCCCACTCCTCCCCGATCACCGCGAGCGGGTAGTCGGTATGGGCTGCCGGCACGAGTCCCGGGTTGCCATAGCCCGGCCCGGCGCCGAAGACGCCACCGAACACCAGCCCGCCGATCGCCTGCAACGACTGGTACCCCGCCCCTCGAGGGTCCGCCCACGGGTCGAGCCACGCGTCGACGCGGCCCTGGATCCGCGCCGACCCGAAGTAGGCGAGCAGCCCGAGCGCGATCACGCCCACGAGGGCGACGAGCAAGTAGTCGCGCCGCCTCGTCGCTATGTACAACATCGTGATCGCGGAGGTGCCGAAGATCAGCGCCGGGCCGAAGTCGCGCTGCGCCACGACGACGAGCACCGTGATCCCGAGGACGCCGAGGATCGGGAGCCAGTAGCCCGGCACCGGGGTCCGGCCCCGCTCGCCGTGCCACGCCATCTCGGCCGGATGCTCCGCGAGGTGCCCCGCGAGGAAGGCGACGAGGAGGACGCGGAGCAACTCGGCGGGCTGCACCGTGATCGGCCCCACCTGCAACCATAGGCGAGCACCCTGCCCCGTCACGTCCGCGCCGAACAGCAGCGTGATCCCCGCGAGCAGCATGCCGGCTGCCATCAGCAGATACCTGAACCGCCGCAACCAC
>CANFFZ010000050.1 GCA_947446155.1 Chloroflexota bacterium
TCGTCCTGATCACGCCTTTGCCGAGGACGACGCAGGACAACGACGTCGCGAAGCATCTCGCCTCCGCGAACGACCTGTTCGCGGTCTCGCAGCTTCGCCGCGCCCGCCTAAGCATCGAGCGAAGCGAAATCGGCGACCGCGCACCGCTCCTGGCGATCGAGGACGAACTTCGCGCGCACCCGGACGCCTACGACGCCGTCGTCCTCACCTCGCCGGCGCCGCGGACAGTGGCGCGCCTGCTGGCGCTCGACGACCACTGGCGCGCGGCATCGCTCCCGGTACCGGTCATCCATGTCTTCGAGGGGGGCGACGTCGCCTTGCCGGCACCACTCACCTACCGCGTGCACCGGGCCGTTGCGGGACCGGCCGGGATTATCCGATGGGTAGCACGCCTGGTTCAGCGGCCACGCCTCGGCATCGCCGTGATGATGGCGCCGATGATCGTCTACCTCACCCTCGGGGGTGTGCTCGCGGTCTTCGTGAACCGCCGGTTCCTCATCAACGAGATCCTGGCACTGGCCTGCTACTCGGCACTGCTGATCCTGGTGATCCGTCTCGAACGCTCGGAGCGGCGCTCGAACCCACCGGTCGAGGAGACGCGCCGCGACCGGCAGGTTAGGCGCTGATCAGGCGAATCCGAGGGAGAGGGGGTCCGGCCGGTCGAGGTCGCCCTCACCCCTGTGACTGACGAGGCGGCGGGTTCGACACCCCTCGGCGGGGGCGGGTAGAGTAGGGAATCCGCGAACGTCTCCCCGACGATCGGCGCCCGAGTATGGCCAAGTACGTCTTTGTGACAGGTGGCGTGGTTTCTTCCGTGGGGAAGGGCATCGTCTCCGCCTCGTTGGGGCGCATCCTCAAGGCACGCGGGCTCTCGGTCTCCATCCTCAAACTCGACCCGTACATCAACGTCGACCCGGGCACGATGTCGCCGTATCAGCACGGCGAGGTCTTCGTGACCGACGACGGCGCTGAGACCGACCTCGACCTCGGACACTACGAGCGGTTCCTCGCCGCTGACCTCAGCAAGTTGAACTCCTCCTCCTCCGGACAGATCTACGAAGAGGTGATCCGCAAGGAGCGCCGCGGGGACTACCTCGGCGGCACGATCCAGGCGATCCCGCACGTCACCAACGAGATCAAGCGCCGGATCCGCCTCGCCGCCAGCAGCCCTCGGGCGGACGTGGTGATCGTCGAGGTCGGTGGCACGGTGGGTGACATCGAGGGCCAGGTGTTCCTCGAGGCGATCAGCCAGATGCGCTACGCCTCTCCGAAGGACGAGACGCTTTCGATCCACGTGACGCTGCTGCCGCATATCAGCTCGACGCACGAACTGAAGACCAAGCCGACGCAGCACTCCGTGCGCGAACTGCGCTCGTTCGGCATCCAGCCGGACGTGATCGTGGCGCGTTCTGACCACCCCGTCCCAGACGGCCTGCGCGAGAAACTCGCCCTCTTCTGCAATGTGCAGAAGG
Source organism: Chloroflexota bacterium (assembly GCA_947446155.1). Next base: position 1,473 of record CANFFZ010000050.1, read on the forward strand.
AGGCAGTCATCGCCCTCCAGACTGCCGAGTCGATCTACGAAGTGCCGCTGGTACTTGAGGCGACTGGCCTCGGCGACCTCGTCACGAAGGCGCTCGACCTCGGGACGGCGCGCCCAGACCTCGAGGAATGGGCACAGTTCGTCGAGCGGCTGCACCGGCCGGAGCGGACGGTCAGCGTCGCGATCGTTGGGAAGTACGTCGAACTGCACGATGCGTACCTCTCGATCAAGGAAGCCCTCGTACACGCGGGCGTGCATCACCACGCGGCGCTCGACATCAAGTGGGTCCACTCCGAGGACCTCGAAGGCGGCGACCCTGCGCAGGTCATCGGTGACGTGGACGGGATGCTGCTGTGCCCCGGCTTCGGTGACCGCGGCCTGGAGGGCAAGATCAACGCCGTGCAATACGCGCGCGAGCGGAAGATCCCGTACCTCGGTGACTGCCTCGGGATGCAGATGCTCGTTGTCGAGTTCGCGCGCAACGTCGCGGGGATGCCCGGCGCCAACACCACCGAGGTTGACCCACGCGCGCCGTTCCCGGTGATCTCGCTGCTCTCCGAGCAGCAGGAGGTCCACGAACTCGGCGGCACCATGCGCCTCGGCGGGTACGACTGCCGGCTGGTGCCGGGGACGAAGGCCGCCGCCGCCTACGGCACGGAGATCGCCCGTGAACGTCACCGTCACCGCTACGAGGTGAACAACGCGCTGCTCCCGCAACTGGAGCAGGCCGGCCTCGTGGTCGCGGGACGCGACACCGACAGCGGCCTGGTGGAGATCTGCGAGTTGCGCGACCACCCGTTCATGGTGGGGGCGCAGTTCCACCCGGAGTTCACCAGCCGCCCGAATCAGCCCAACCCGCTGTTCCGTGACTTCATCGGCGCGGCCGTCGAGTACCACCGCGCGCGGGGGACCTCGGCGGGCACGCCCGCCAGCACAGCGTCTGGCGTCGCGTGACGTTCTGGCGGTTCCTGCATCTGATGTCGCTGTTCCTGATGATGGCCGGGGTCGGCACGACCGTGGTGCCGATCTGGAAGGCCTGGATGGCGCCCACTAACGATGAGAAGTCGTTCCTGCTGAATCAGGCGCAGCGAGGCGAGACGTTCTTCCTGCTGCCCGGCCTCATCGCGACGTTCTTCTCCGGGTACTTCTGGGCGACGGCAGCCGGGTGGAACGTGATCACCACGGGCTGGCTGGTCGCGCTGCAGGTGCTGACGATGCTGAACATCTTCATCTTCTTGCCGCTGATGGGGATCGGCCTGCGCCGCGTGCGCTACCTCGCGCTGGCCGCTCGCAAGCACGGCGCGGAGACGCCCGAGTTGCGCGAGGCACTCTCCGACAACGTCCCCCTCGTCTTCGGTACGCTGATCGTGGTAACCGTTCCGTTCATGGTCTGGCTGCCCGTCTTCAAACCCTTCTAGCACCTGCCCCTGCGCAGGGATCCGAGGCCCCCGATGCAGATCTTCCTCGACAGCGCGAACATCGATGAGATCCGCCGAGGCACCGCGATGGGGGTGGTCGACGGCATCACGACGAATCCGACGCTCGTCGCGCGCGAAGGCATCGACTACAAAGCGCGCATCCTCGAAATCTGCGCGATTGTGGACGGCCCGATCTCAGTGGAGTGCATCTCGACGGAGGTCGAGGCGCTCGTCGCGGAGGCGAAGCGCGTCGCCGCGTGGCATCGCAACGTCGTGGTGAAGATCCCGATGTCGGAGGTAGGCCTCGCTGCCATCAAGCGCGTCAGCGCCGAGGGCATCCGGGTGAACACGACACTGATCTTCTCGGCGAACCAGGCGCTGCTCGCGGCGAAGGCGGGGGCGGCGTTCGTCTCGCCATTCGTCGGGCGGCTGAACGACGCCGGCCACGATGGCATGGAGGTCATCCGCGAGATCGTGCAGCTGTTCGAGACGTACGAGCTCGACTGCGAAGTCCTCGCCGCCTCGATTCGCGGCCCCCGCGACGTGACCGAGGCCGCCCTCGCTGGTTCCCACATCGCGACGATCCCGCCCGCGGTGCTCTTCCAGATGGTGAACCACCCGCTGACGGACAAGGGCATCGAGATCTTCCTGGCGGACGCGAAGAAGTACGCGCCGGTCTAGGGCGGGTCGCGCTCGACCTCCTCAAAACGGCGGGGTGGGGCCGGTGGCAACCACCACTTGCCGTCCGGTGGCGCTTGCGCCTACAGTCAGGACGCTGCCACGCTCGTGGCCGCGCCTTCGAAGCCCCTTGTGCCGCCCTCGCGCGCGGGCCCTGCTCTTGAGCAGGTCGTATCCATCCAGACCCGTACAGACTCAGGTGGTTCCATGACCACATCCCCGCGCGGACGCGATCTCGCGTCTTCGGATGTCCCCAATCGAACTCGTCGCCGTCCCGCCGGCCGCCGTCCCGGTGGCAGCAATGGTGGCGGTGGTAACCGCAACGGCAACGGCCGTCCGCCACAGGGTGACCCCTCCCTCGAACAACTCCCCGACATCGACCCCACCATCCCCGTCCTGCACATCTCCGAACTCGAAACCCGCCCTCGTGAAGACCTCATCGAGATGGCCGAGGAAGAGTTCGAGATCGATGGCGCGGGCGGGATGCTCCAGCAGGAACTGATCTTCCGCATCCTGGAGGCGCAGGCCGAACGGAACGGGACGATCTTCTCCGGCGGCGTCCTGAACGTCGTCGACGACGGCTTCGGCTTCCTCCGTGGTGAGCGTCTGCTCCCCGGCCCGAACGATGTCTACGTCTCACAGTCACAGATCCGCCGCTTCGGCCTTCGCTCCGGCGACTACGTCACCGGCCAGGTGCGCCAGCCAAAGACCTCCGAGAAGTACTACGGCCTCCTCCGCGTCGATGCCGTCAACGGCATGGACCCCGAAGAGGCGAAGCGCCGCCCGGACTTCGACGCGATGACGCCGATCTTCCCGAACCGGAAGTTCCGCCTCGAGACCGTGCAGCACGAGGTCTCCCAGCGCACGGTGGACCTGTTCTCCCCGGTCGGCAAAGGCCAGCGCGGCCTGATCGTCTCCCCGCCGAAGGCCGGCAAGACGATGCTGCTGAAGTCGATCGCCCACGGCATCACGGCGAACCACCCGGAAGCGCACCTGATGGTGCTGCTGATCGGTGAGCGCCCTGAAGAAGTCACCGACATGCGTCGATCGGTGCGTGGCGAGGTCATCGCCTCCACCTTCGATGAGCCGGTCGAGGACCACACGCGCGTCACCGAAGCTGCCCTGGAGCGCGCAAAGCGCCTCGTCGAGGGTGGCGTGGACGTCGTGATCCTGATGGACTCGATCACCCGGCTGGCTCGCGCCTACAACACGGCGATGCCGACCTCGGGCCGCACGCTCTCCGGCGGTATGGACCCGATCGCGCTGTACCCGCCGAAGCGGTTCTTCGGTGCCGCGCGAAACATGGAAGAGGGCGGCAGCCTCACCATCATCGCGACCTGTCTCGTGGAGACCGGTTCGCGAATGGACGACGTCATCTTCGAAGAGTTCAAGGGCACCGGTAACATGGAATTGCGGCTCTCCCGACGTCTGTCGGAGAAGCGCATCTTCCCCGCCATCGACGTGCTCGCGTCGTCCACCCGTCGTGAGGACCTGCTCTTCGGTGAAGACGAACTGAAGCAAGTGTGGCTGCTCCGGCGGATGGCCGCGATGCTCGAAGAGGACTCCGGCGACGCCGCCGAGCGAATCATCGAGCGCCTGAACCGCACCGTGGACAACGTCGAGTTCCTGGCCACGCTCAAGGGTATGTAGCCGAGGGCTCACCGCCCATTGCGAGGCGGGCGCGCGCGCCACATACTGCGCGCGTGTTCCGCTCCCGATCACCTCGCCTCTCTGTCCTCATACTGCTCGTCGCGGGAACTCTCCTCGTCGCCTGCGACGGAGAGTCGAAGGCGCCTTAGAAGATCAAACCGGCGGACATCCCGTCGATCGCCGCGGCCGTGAAAGACGACTTCTGGAACGGCAAGGACATGAAGGTGGGCAACTGCCCGCTGAGGGTCAAGGCCACGAGTCAGCTGGCCGCCAACCACGGCGCGTGCCCGAAGGGCTTCCATTGCGTCGAGGTGAAGAAGATCCCGGCTGGGACCAAGCACACCTCCTCCGTGAACCTGCCCGAGGGTGACCACCACAACGGCGACGGCAAGCCCAACGGCTGGAAGGTCACGGACAAGGGCACCGGCATCGACGCCGTGGACGCCGAGTGGGACAGCGAGGACATCGACCAGGTCGCCATCCACGAGTCGGCGCACATGCTGGGCCTGGATGACGAGTACCGCGAGGGCGACGTGAAGTGCGGCGTCGCGGACTGCGTGACCGAGATCGCCTGGGGCAACCAGGTCGTCCCGCAGAAGCACATCGATGACCTCGCGAAGGCGGCGGACCTCAAGTGCCCGTGCGCGCCGACGCCGACACCCACCCCGACGCGGACGGCGACGCCGGGCGTGGCCGCCAGCCCGACACCGGGGCAGGCCGCTGTCACCGTCGAGACGATCACCCGAGGCGGCAAGCACTACCCGACGAAGCAGTTCCGCGTCGCTGCGCCGGATCGCTGCACCGACTTCCACTACCACGGCCCTGGGCGCGCCCTCGAGTCGGGGCTCCAGGTTGAGGCGGACCCGGCGACCGACGGGTGTGGCTGGGGCTCGGTCCCGAACACGCCCAAGGAGCAGACACCGGTTACACCGGCGCAGATTGAAACGTTCAAGGGCGCCGGAATCCCCCTCCCGTAGGACAAATCCGGGGCGTTTCAGATTCAAAACACATCGAAATACCCCCATCGGGTATGTGCGTGATTCTTCACTAAGTCACAGGGTCTCCCCGGTTCAGCGTGGTACGATCCCGCAGTCCTGACGGACTTGTTCCGTCCTGCACAAACGTCCAGTCGCGCGGGGAGCCGGGTATTGCCGGCCTGGACAGCCGCCTTGAACCCTCCCAGCGGAGGAGACGGGCGGTACGAAGATCCAAGCTGGGGCGATGCCCCGGCCCAGTGGGGGACTCTCTTGCGCGGCACTCTTGCTCCACCCACGCCTCTGCGTCGTAGCCGAACATTGCTTCGTGCTCGGCTGCATCCACAACCACAACGTCACCACCGTCTCTCCATCGCCCCCGCTGGCGCGTTCGCCGCGCTCCTCGGCGTCCTCGTCCTGGCCGGGTTCTTCCCGGTACGAGTACCTGGCGTCGCCACCCAGCCCGTCCTCGCCGCTAACCGCCTCTCGCTCCCCGGCCTCCCGGCCGCCTCGGGTGCCGGAGCGGGTTCCGAGCTCGCCGCGCGCGCCGTACCGCTGACCATCGTGGCGCCGCAGGTCACCGGTGACGCCGTGCTGTCAGCACAGAACTCGACGGAAGCGGCCCGCCAGGAGCTCCTCCAGCAGCAGCAGAACGGCCAGGGCGCCGGTGGTGCCGCGCAGCAGACCGAGCGCACACCAATCTTCTTCGAGTACAAGGTGCAGCCCGGCGACAGCGTGAACGGAATCGCGGCCCGCTTCGGGATCGCGCCGAAGTACATCACCTGGAACAACATCGACATCATCAGCGACGTCGACGCACTCGCCCCCGGCATGACCCTGCAGATCCCCGCCGTCGAAGGCATCATCCACTCGGTCCGCTTCGGTGAGACCGTCTCGGAGATCGCCACGCGATACGACGCGAAGTCGCGCGACATTGTCGAGTTCCGCGCGAACGGCCTGGCCGGCGATCCGAACCGCCTGCGCGACGGCTCACTGATCCTCGTACCGGGTGGGCGCATCGTCCCGCTCGCACCGGCGACACGGCCGGTGCCCGTCGCGACTCCGACGCCAGCCCCCGCAACGAGCGGTGCCCCGACGCCTGTCGCCACGCCGCGGCCTGCGCCTGCAGCGACGACCCCAAGCACAACCGGCTGGGTGTGGCCGGGCGCAGGCCCCCTCACCTCGGCGTTCGGCCCGAGTCACCCGCTGGGCATCGACATCGGCACGGGTTACGGCGCGGCCATCGTCGCCGCGCGTGACGGGACAGTGACATTCGCCGGTGGCAACCCGTGCTGTTCCTACGGGTACCACGTGATCATCGCGCACGACGGAGCGTACGAGACGCTGTACGCGCACCTCTCCAGCATCACCGCACAGATCGGACAGAAGGTCCGCGCGGGCGAAATCGTCGGCTACTCCGGTACGAGTGGCCGTGTGACCGGCCCGCACCTGCACTTCGAGTTGCGCCGGAACGGCGCGCACCAGAACCCGAGCGCGTTCCTGCCGTAGCCCTCAACCTCACACACAACGAAGTGGGCGCCCGATGGGCGCCCACTTCGTTCTCGCCGTGAAAGGGAATGAGGCCTAGGCGCGCGCCTCCAGCAGGACCACGCGCATCTCGTCACTCTCGGGCCCGCGACGGCTGATCGAGAAGCGCGAGACTGGCGCCTCCTGCTTGCCGCCGACGGCTGCGAGGAAGGCGGCCAGCGCCTCGGGTTCTGCCGGGTCGTAGCCGACGGGGATCACGATCGACGGCTCGATGTGGCGGACGGCGCGTGCGGCCTCTTTCGGGTCGAGCGCGTCGCTGAGTGCGATCGGGACGATGACGATGTCGACGTCCGCGAGCAGGTCCATCTGCTCCTTCGTCGGCTGTGTCCCCAGTCCGCCGAGGTGGGCCCAGCGCAGGTCCTCCGCGGCAAAGTGCCAGATGGTGCTACGCACTCCAGAGAGGTCGAGCGATTCTTTCAACGCACCGGCCACGCCGGCGACCTGCACACCGCGGATCTCGTACTCGCCGGGGCCACGAAGGACGATCGGGACACCATCCGCCGGTGCGACGCCGGTGACGCCATTCCGGAGGGGGTCATCGTGACTGATCGTGATGATGTGGCCGTCCGGACGCCCCATGGTGCCGCCAGCCGACTTGTCGTAGGGGTCCATGACCACAGCGGCCGTCCGTGTGCGGACGCGCGTTGCAGCATTCCCCAGCCAGGTGATGTCCATCCCTCGATCCTATCGGGGGCGGGGACGGGGGGCTATGGAGCGTCTCGCTCGTCCGGGACGACGAGGACGACGCCGGCCGCGTCGAAGGAGGCGGGGATGGGGCGCATCGAGGTGGGGTGGCAGATCGCCAGGGTGGCGTTGTGGGCCCAGCCGGTGGCGTTCACCATCGCGACGCGGAGGGTGTCCGCCTTCGGGCCGTTCGGGTTGGCGTCCAGATCCACCTCAGGATCCTCGCGGAGTAGGTTGCGGGTGCCGGGGATCTGCTGGCGGTTCATCGCTTCCAGGACGATTGCGAGGGCGAGCGGGCCGGAGGCGGCCAGCGCGTGGCCGAGGTGGGACTTCAGCGCCGGCGTATACATATGGTGACGCGTCGCGGAGCCGAAGATCATCCGCACTGCGCGCGCCTCAAGGCGGTCGCCTTCGATGTTGCCGGCGGCATGCAGCGCGAGCAGGTCCACCTCGGACTGGATACGGCCGCTGGTGACGAGCGCGAGTTGAATGCTGCGCGCGATCTGGTCAGCGTCGAAGCCGGGGACGCCATCGCGGCCGGCGGAGAACGTCATCGCTTCGCCCTCGATCTCCGCGAGGATGCGCGCACCTCGGGCGACCGCGACTTCGAGCAGTTCGAGGACCACGACAGCCGCACCCTCCGCGAGCACGAAGCCGTCGCGGTCGAGGTCGAGCGGGCGGGAGGCCTCGTGCGGCGCGTCGTTACGCGTCGAGAGCGAGTCGGTGCCCTGGAAGGCGGCGAGGGAGAGCGGCGTGATCGGCGCCTCCGCGCCGCCCGCGATCGCGACGAGCGCGTCGCCACGTCGGAGCACCGCGGCCGCCTCGATGATCGCGGCGAGGCCGCCGGGCGCGCGATTCTCGAGTTGCAGGACAGGGCCGGTGGTGCCGAGCAGCGAGGCGATGCGCTCAGCGGCGGCGTGCGGCCGCGCGTTCGCGGCGAGGATGCCGGCCGCGCTCGCGATGTCGCCAGCGACGAGGTGTCGCGCACCCTCGAGCAGGCGGTCTTCCTCAGGCCGTTCGGACGCCATCGCGACGGCGACCTGCGCGCGGTTCTGCGCGGTGAAGGTGATGCCCGCGCCCTGCACAGCGGAGAGCGCCGCGCTCACCGCGAAGCGCGACCGCCGATCGAGGGCGTCCCAGTACTCCGGCTTGAAACGCGAGTCTGCCTCGTCGCTGACCTGCGCGGCGATGCGTGTCGCAAACGGCGAGGCATCAAAGCGCGTGATCGGACCGACGGCGCTGCGGCCCTCGACCATGGCATCCCAGATCTGCCCGGTGGTGCGACCGAGGGCATGGACGACGCCGACGCCGGTGATGACGACGCGCGCACGGGGCGCTTCGGAGATATCGGAGGGCTGGCCTTCAGTGCGGGTGTAGACGATCTCGGACGGACGCGCGGTCACGCCGAGGCGCTCGCGAGCGCGCCGGTCGGCATCCGTAGTGCGGACGGTACTTGCACGCCCGACCATTCGAAGACGAGCGCGCCCCAGGTCAGCCCGCCGCCGAACGCCGTGAGCAGCACTCGGTCACCAGAGGTGAGACGGCCGCTTGCGACCGCCTCGGCCAGCGCGACGGGGATCGTCGCGCTCGAGGTGTTGCCGGTACGGTCGACGTTGACAAAGACACGCTCCATCGGCATGCCGAGGCGATCCGCAACTGCGGTGATGATGCGCAGGTTAGCCTGATGCGGCACCACGAGCGCGAGGTCGTCCGCCGTGAGGCCGGCGCGGCGCAACGCCTCGGTGGAGGCGTCAGCCATCGCGGTGACGGCGTGGCGGAAGACGTTGCGGCCGTCCATGATGATCTTGGCTTCGTGGGAGAGGGCCGTCGCGTTGCACGGGCCGCCCGAGTAGAGCAGCCCCGCCTGTGCGCCGTCCGCCCGCAGCACCATCGCATCGACACCGCCGGGCTCGCCCTCGGGAGCGCGCTCCAACACGACGGCGCCGGCGCCGTCACCGAAGAGGACGCACGTCCCGCGATCAGTCCAGTCGACAATGCGCGAGAGCGTCTCCGCGCCGACGACGAGGGCACGTTTCGCCTGGCCGGCAGCGATGAAGTTTGTGGCGACCGAGAGCGCGGAGAAGAAGCCAGTGCAGGCGGCGTTCACATCGAAGGTACCGGCACGCGTCGCGCCGATCTGGTGCTGGATGAGGGTTGAGACCGCGGGGAACAGGCCGTCCGGGGTGCAGGTACCGGTGACGATGAGGTCGAGGTCGCTCGCCTCGATGCCGGCGGTGGCGAGGGCGCGTCGAGCGGCCTCGCCACCCATGGTGCTCGTGGTCTCTTCGTCGGCAGCGATGTGGCGCTCGTGGATGCCGGTGCGTTCGACGATCCAGGCGTCGTCCGTGTCCACCATGCGCTCGAGGTCGGCGTTGGTGAGGATGCGCTCCGGCAGGTAGGCGCCGACGCCAGTGATGCGGGCCGGCAGCCTCATCGCGTCGTCCTCTCAGGCGGGGCGCCCTCGGACTCGTCGAGGAGGCGCTGCAGTTCGCGGAGCGTGCGGTGGTGCAGTGCCTTCACCGCGCCTTCCGTGCGGCCCATGATATCCGCGACCTCCGCATTGGAGCGGCCCTCGACGTATTTGAGGGCGATCAGCCGCTGACGTTCCGGGGCGAGCGCGGAGACGGCTGCCCGCACGTGCGCGATCACCTCGTTCCGCTCCAGGCTCTCGGCCGGGCCGGGGATGTCCGAGGGCACCCCGAGGGCGGCGTCCAGACTCTCGGTGGAGGGCCGGCGGCCCTTTGAGCGGTACCAGTTCAGGAGCAGGTGGTGGGCGATGCCCATGAGCCAGGCCCCGAACTCGCCACGCCCGCGGTACTGGTCCAGGCCGGCGAGCGCCTGCACGAAGGTGCGCGAGGTGAGTTCCTCGGCCTCGGCGGGACTCGATGTGCGGTGGAGGAGATAGCGGTAGATGCGCGGGGCGTGCGCCTCGTACAGCGCGGAGAAGGCGGTACGGTCGGCCGCGTCGACGCGTTCCTGCTGCTCCTCCTCAGATTGAGGTGGCGCAGCCTGGTGCGCGGGGCGGCGGCGGGGCTGGGCCATCCTCGGTCGCTCCCCACCCGCGCGGCCCGCTGCATGCGAGGCCATCAGCAGCCTACGGGAGGCATCGGTCAGCGCGCGATGGGCGGGAGCAGGCGGGCTCCCTCGCCGGCCGGGACTTCGAAGGTGTTGAGGGCGCAGGCGAGCATCGAGTAGTACCCGACTAGGGTGGCCAGGTCGACCATCGTGCGGTCGCCGAGGCGGGTGTGGAGCGCCGTGTAGGTGGCATCCGAGACGCGCCGCTTGGGGCCGAGTAGATCGCGGACGAAGTTGATGATGTGCGCCTCGTTCGCGGTCAGGGCGCTGACGCTGCCGTGGGTGGCGACGACCTCGATGGTCGCGTCCGGGACACCGGCTTCGAGGGCGAGGCGGGTGTGGCCAGCCCATTCGACGTCGACGTCGAACTCCCGGGCCGTGGCGATGATGGCCAGTTCGCGCTCAGCGGCGGGGATGTCGAGGTCGAAGCGGACGTGGTCGCCGACTCGGGCGACGCGCTCGGCCGCCGCCGGGCTGTGCATCAGCACCCCGAATGGCCCGCCGACCCGCCCACCTCGGCGCTCCGCGACGGCGTCCCAGGCCTGCTTGCCGGCGGCATCCAGCGGTTCTCGGTCGGTGACGGGCTGGATGCGCATGGGGTGCCTCCTCGGGCTGCCGCCCGTGACGGGGGGCCGAGGGGGAGTATAGGAGTGCCGGTCGGCCTCGACGGTTTGGGGGAGATTGGAGGGCTGCGACAGGCCCGTACCGCCCTCCCGAGAACATCAGGAGGGCGACCATTGACCTGTTGGGGGGAGTCTGTCAGAATCAAAGGCAGAAGTTAGCACTCTCGCCCCGAGAGTGCTAACAGGGGAGGCGAAGGTGCTCACTGAGCGTCGCGCGACCATTCTGGGGCTGGTAGTGCGGGAGTACGTCCAGACGGCTGAGCCCGTCTCGTCCAAGGCACTGGTTGACCGGCGAGGCCTCGATGTCTCGTCGGCGACGGTACGGAACGAGATGGCACGGCTGGAGGACGAGGGGTACATCACCCACCCGCACACGTCGGCGGGCCGGATTCCGTCCGACCTCGGCTACCGCACGTACGTGCAGTCGCTGATGGCGGAGGAGCCGGTTGGGGCGGAAGAACAGCGGACGATCACCCACCAACTGCATCAGGTGGGGGGTGGTCTGGAGGACTGGCTGAGCCTCACCGCAACGATCCTCGCGGGTGCCGTGGGGAACGTGGCTGTGGTGACGCGACCTCGGACGGTGACGGCAGGGCGGCTTCGCCACCTGCAGCTGGTCGAGTTGAACGCAGACACCACGCTGCTGGTGGCGGTGATGGACGACGGGCGGCTGCGACAGCGGCTGGTGCCGCTTCGGACGCCGGCCACACAGGCGGAGTTGCAGGAGCGGGCGGCGCGGTTGAACGCGCGACTCGCAGCCGCGGACGGCCCGGGCGCTCGAGCGCTGGCCGCCGACCTCGTCGATGTCGACGACGCCTCGACCGCACGGGCGGCGGCGGAGTTGATCGAGGAGCACCGCGGCGCGGAAGAGACGTACCTGGACGGGCTCTCGCGAGCGCTCCGACAGCCGGAGTTCGCGGACCCGGACCGGATGCTGGACGCGGTGGCACGGCTGCAAACGTACCGGCTGAGGACACTCCTCGAAGGTGCGGCGGACGCGCTGCCGGGTGAGACGCGAGTGGTCATCGGTAGCGAGATGGCCGCGGACGAGATGCAGGACTGGAGCGTGGTGATCGCGCGATACGGCGACCCCGAGTCGGCCGGTACGGTCGCAGTGGTGGGCCCGACGCGGATGGCGTACGAGCGGACGATCCCGCGGGTGCGTTACATCGCATCCTTGATGGGACAACTGCTGCGCGACATGCGATAGCGATGGCCGCGCGCGGAGACTGAACGGTGTGCGATCGCGGCGGCGCGAATCGCACTCGAACAAGGGAAGACGATGACGGACGAACAGGACTCCCCGGTCGGGGCGGACGCTACGGCATCTCCCGCTGAGGTGGAGGAGCCGACGCTGGAGTCGTTGCGCGCCGAACTCGAAACGGCGCGCGCGGCACAGGCGCGGGCCGTGGCCGACTACCAGAACCTGCTCCGCCGCTCACGTGATGAGCGTGCGGAGTGGAGCGCGGCGGCGGTGACCGGCGCGGTCGTGGCGTTCCTCCCGGTGCTCGACGACCTCGAGCGCGCGATCGAGGCGACGCCGGGCGAGATGTCCGATCAGCCGTGGGCCGAGGGCGTACGGCTGGTGATGCAGAAGTTCCGCGGCGTGCTGGAGCAAAGCGGGGTCACGGAGATCCACGCGCTCGGCAAGCCGTTCGACCCCGCCCGACACGAGGCCGCTGGTTCGGCCCCGGGTCCGGAGGGGGCGGTCATCCACCTCGTGCGGCGCGGGTACGCGCTGGGCGACCGGGTGGTGCGGCCGGCGATGGTGATTGTGGGCGCGGGTACGCCAGCCGGGGCAGAGGCCACCGGCGCGCACGACGCGCAGACGCAGTAAGGCGAGAGAGCGAGGCAACCATATGGGTAAGGTCATCGGCATCGACCTGGGCACGACGAACTCGTGCGTGGCGGTGATGGAAGGCGGGGAGCCTCGCGTCATCCCCAACGCCGAGGGCGGTCGGACGACGCCGTCTGTGGTCGCCGTGACGAA
>CANFFZ010000051.1 GCA_947446155.1 Chloroflexota bacterium
ATCCGTTGCCAGCGCAGCGCGCCGTTCCGACGGAACTGATCTCAGGCGGGGCAAGGGTACTCGGTCGGCTCGGGTGTGTGGGTAACACATGAGGGGTTTTGAACGCCGCAGGACGCCACTTCACCGGGGCGCAAATTTGCCCGACTACAGGTCGTCGTCGTTCTCGTGGTCGTGATCGAGCCCCGCAGCGGCGGTGGAGTGCAGTCCGAGCGATGCCGCGGAACCCTCCGCGCGCCACTTTCGAGGCGCCGGTACCGCATTCGCGGCCTCGACGGCGGCGGCGAGCGCTGCCGCGTCGCCGCGCACCAGCACGGCCGCAGCGCCTGCGTCGCGCCACGCTTCGAGGGCCCTGGCCGTGGGAATTTGCTCGGACGCGACCAGCAGTGGCGCGCCGGTGTAGCCAATGATGCGACGCAGGGCGATCAGGTCGCGCACGGTCTGCGCCGTCGAGTCGCCGGTGACCAACACCGCGTCGAGATCGATGACCGCGATCGAGCGAAGGCGCTGCTCATCCTGATCGGCTCCGAGTACGAGCACACGCCCGATCTCGTCGATCGCCATGCTGGAGGCGTGCGCGCGGCCGTCGTCGAAGACGAAGAAGTCGGCGCCGGCATCGCGTGCGGCCTGTACCGCGTCGCGGTCGGCGTCCAGGAGCCAGGCACCCGTTGGCTTGCCGGTTGCCGAGGCGATCGCGCCGACCTCGCTTGCTGCCCCCGTGAAGACGATCGCGTCCACGCCGGCCTCCGCGGCCGCCTTCGCCCCGGCGACATCGGCGGCCTCTGCAAGCAAGAGGATGTGCCGGCCCCGCGTGTGCTTCGCCAGGACCGCAAAGCCGAAGCCCGCGGTGGTCTTGCCCGTGTCACGGATGAGTTGGCGGAACTTGCTCATGCAGGACAACTCCGAGCGCGCGTGAAGGTGAGGTGGGCAATCGCGGCACGCGAAGGTTCAGGTGGGCGGTGGAGCCGCCGGTGGGACTCGAACCCACGACCTGCTGTTTACGAAACAGCTGCTCTGCCTCTGAGCTACAGCGGCGTGCCGTCCGGCCAGTATATGCAGCCCCTCCGTGGGGGCCAATGCGAGCCCGGCGGTACGCTCGCGGGGCCCTGAGGAGAACCGATGGCCGACGCCGCACCGCGCCTGATCCCCGAACTGCTCGTGGCAGACATCGCAGCAAGCCTGCGCTTCTACCTCGATGTCCTCGGGTTCACGATCCTCTACGAGCGCCCAGAGGCGTGCTTCGCGCACCTCGACCGTGAGGGCGCGCGGATCATGCTCGAGCAGCCGGTCGGCCGGACGTTCCTCGCGGGCCCGCTGCAACATCCGTACGGCCTCGGGATGAACCTGCAGATCCAGATGGCGGATGTCGAGGCGCTTTACGCGACCGTGCAGATCGCGAACGCCCTCGTGATCCTGCCGATCAAGGAGTCCTGATATCGACGTGACGCGACGCTGTTGGGGAACCGCCAGTTCGTCGTGCAGGATCCGGATGGATACCTGCTGCGCTTCTTTGAAGACCTCGGCACCCGTCCGGCCTAAGGCCTACAGCGGCGGCGTGACGAACTCACATCGAGGCCCCACCGCCTGCGCCAGCCTGCGATCGAGGGTGGCAAGTCCCACCCCCAACTCCTCAGCGAGCGCGACATACCAGGCGTCGTAAGGGGTGACGTTCTCGCGCAGTTCCCACACGCGTCGTGCCAGTGGCTCGTACGGGAACAGTTCGACGATGAGGGTGAGCAGGTCGTCATGCGCGCGCGCGACGGTCTCCTGAGGGAGGCGGCCCATCATCGCGGTCCTGCGCAATGAATGCACGACCTCGGCAGGCATGAGATGTGGGGCACGCAACTCATGCTGATCGATGACGCTTCGTGCCCAGGCGCCGTCCTCGAGATCCGTAAGTGCCGAAACGACCACTGAGGCATCGATGACGAGAGTCACCGACGACCGGAGTCTCGCAGCGCAAGGATCGTTTCAGCATCGAGATGCGTACCTTCGCGCTTCACGCGCTCTTCGACCTGCTTCACCCACGTGGCCCTGTCCGGCTTACTAGCCATGTTGATCAGTTCGCCGCGCAGGTATTCCTGGAGCGAACGGCCACTGCCCGCCGCCCGCGCAGCGAGTTCGTTGCGGGTCTCTTCGGGGACGTTGCGGATGGTGATCGACGGCATGCATGCATTTTGCTGCTAATGCATGCACTTTGCAAGCACTCGATGCGCACGAAACAGCGAGGCCCCCGCAGATTCCCGCGGAGGCCTCGGATGCTGTTTGGAGCCCGCTAGCGAAATCTAGTGGTGCGGGGCGTCAGGCTTCTGGAATTCCCAGTCGAGGTGACGCTCGCGGCGGTAGAGGTAGCCGAGGGTGGCGACCACGAAGATCGCGAGCAGCCCAGCGACCGTGACGAAGCCGATCATGACGCCATCACCCGGGAGTCCCAAGCCTCGGTTCGCGGCTTCGGCGTACTGGGGCACCTCGTCAGCGGCCACCAGCATCGGAAGGGCGGCGGCAAGGCCACCGGTCGCCAGGGCTGAGGCCCGTACCGTCATCTTCGAGATCTGCATCGGGGTGCTCCGTCCACGCATCGCGATCGCTGGTAAGTCTAGCGCGAGGCGGGGCGAGGATCACGCGGAACGCGCCTCGATTCTGCCTCGGATTGCCCCAGCCGGTGCGGCGTCCTTATACTTCATGAGCCCAACTTGACGAGGGCAACTGGACGACGATCTGGAGCAACGCTGTGAAGCGTACCTGGCAGCCGAAACGCCTTTCCCGTCAGCGGAAGCTCGGATTCCGAGCCCGCATGCAGACGTCAAACGGACGAGACGTGATCGCTCGCCGGCGCGCCCACGGCCGCAAGCGGTTGTCGGTCTGATTCCCACCACCGAGGCCCGGACTGACGTCCGTGCCTGCTAGCGATGCCCCTGCGGCGGACACAGACCAACCTGATGCGGGACCTTGGCGACTCATCCGGCCACGCTGGCCGTACGCCACAGGCGACGCCGCCGGACAGACTGCGCCGCCGTTCGGAGTTCGCCCTCGTCATGCGTGAGGGTCGACGGGCACGCCATCCGCTGCTCCACCTGGTGGTGCGCCGTTCGGGCGTGCCTGGGACACGGATCGGATTCTCGGTCGGAAAACGGCTCGGCGGCGCTGTGGTGCGCAATCAGGTGAAGCGGCGGCTGCGCATGATCGTCCGTGAGTTCTCCTGGCGCGACGGCCTCGACATCGTCGTCCTCGCCCAAGCACCTGCTGCCATCGCGAGTTTCGAGGCGCTGACGGGCGCCTTGGCGCGTGCCGGGGAGCAGGCGCGAGCCCTCGAACCCTCAACCGCTACCGACGGGGCAGGTCGAGCTTGATGACCGCCGTCACCTCCCACACCGACTCGGGGAATCTGAACACCGGCCAGCGCCTCGCGCTGTGGCTCATCCGAGGCTACCAGCGCCTCATTTCGCCGAGCCTCGGCGCCCGCTGCCGCTTCGCACCGTCCTGCTCGCATTACGCGGCGGAGGCGATCGAAGTCCACGGGGTCATCCGAGGGGTACTGTTGGGTGCTCGCCGCCTCGCGCGCTGCCGCCCCGGTGGGGGCTCCGGATTCGACGCCGTGCTGCCTCGAATCTCTGGGCGGGCCTCGTGAGCGGGCTGCGCGCGCGGATCTCGGACACGACCCGCTCGATGTTTCACGTGAAACATATCCACAAGTTCATCCACAACCGGGGTCAAACAGCCACTCCTTGTGGGCAGAATGACGAGTTGGGGGCCTCACCAGTCTCCCGACGACCTCGACTCTCCCGCCTGGTGGCCCTCGCCGCGCTCGCGTCACTCATCCTCGCGGGGTGTGGCGGCGTCGCGGAGGCGGCCGGATGGTCCGGCCCAGTCAAACTGGCCGACGGCAGCATCCTCGTCCAGGTGAAGCCGGGCGAGGTTCGCGCCGTTGATCCGGCCTCGGGCGATGAGCGCTGGCACTTCCCTAACTCCGTGAAGGACAAAAAGTCCTCGAAGCGCGTCTCGAAGCCCGTGAAGGGCACCTTCTACGCCGCCCCCGTGCTCGACAAGGACCGCATCTACCTCGTCTCCTACGAGGGCCATGTCGCGCGTGTCGACCGCGGCGAAGGCGGCGCGATCGGCAACCCGTGGACGGCCGAACTCGGCGCGAACGTAGTCGCCACACCGATCTTGAGCGGCGGACGCCTCTACGTCGCCACCGAGGGCGGCGAGATCGTCGTGGTGGGCACCGAGGATGGCGCCATCGTTTCGCGCTACCGGGCGGGCTCCGGACGTATCTGGGGCGGCGCCGTGGTATCTGGCGAGAACCTCATCACTCCGAATCTGGACGAGCGCGCCATCTATGCAATCCGGCTCTCCGATGGCCAGCAGGCCTGGCGCACCGACGATGCTGCATCAGTCTCCGATGTGACCTCGGCGGGCCCGAATCTGCTCATCGGTGGCATCGACGCCTCGCTTCGAGCGATCGACGCCGCTGGCGGCGGGGTCCGCTGGCGCTTCGAGACCGATGGCTGGGTCGCTGGTGCGCCGCTGGTGGCCGGCGACACGATCTACGTCGGGAGCATGGGCGGCAGCGTCTACGCGCTGACCCTCGATGGACAGCAGCGCCAGAAGTACACCCTCGACGTGGAGAAGGCCGAGTTCCGCGCGACACCGGTGATTGCCGGCGGGCACCTGATCGCGGTCTCCCGGAGGGGTGTGATCGTTGGCCTCAACCCCTCCACGCTGGAACAGCAGTGGCGTCAGGAGATCCCCGACGTGCGGATCGACGCGACGCCGCTGGTCGTGGACGGTCAGGTCTTCCTGATCACGACGAAGCACGCCTTGATCCGCGTGGACGCCGCAACCGGCGCCCACCGGTTGATCAGCGCACCGAGCAAGTAGGACACAGATGCCGATCGGCTACGTCTGGCAGACCTTCCTCGAAACGCCGCTCATCAACGTGATGGTGGCGCTGACGGGGATCTGCTTCTCCTCGTATGGCCTCGCGATCCT
Organism: Chloroflexota bacterium; assembly: GCA_947446155.1. Next base: position 4,990 of record CANFFZ010000051.1, read on the forward strand.
CGTGTTCACGGTGATCTCTCGAGTGCTGCTCTTCCCGTTCACGCTGAAGATGCTGAACTCGATGAAGGCACTTCAAACAATCCAGCCGCAGATGCAGGAATTGCAGAAGAAGTACAGCGACCCGAAACGCCGCCAGGAAGAGACCATGCGTCTCTACAAGGAGTCCGGCGTGAACCCGCTGGGCTGCTTGAGCGGCCAAGTCATCCAGATGCCGCTGTTCATCGCGCTGTACCAGGTGATCCGCGTCACCCTGGGTGGGTCGCCGGAGAGCATCCTCGACCTGTCGGGGCGTCTGTACGACGTGCCCTTCATCCAGAACCAGATCCCGCTGTCGCGCATCTTCATCGGCATGGACCTCGGCGCGAACGGCGGGATCCCGCTGCTGGTGCTGGTGTTCATCGCGATGTGGCTGCAGCAGCGCATCTCGTCGGGGCGCACGGCGACCACGACCGTGCAGAGCGACCAGCAGCGTCAGACCGCCCAGATGATGCAGTGGATGATGCCCGCTGTATTCTCCTGGTTCGTCCTGTTTTCACCGGCCGGTGTGGGCATCTACTGGTTCGCCAGTACCGTCATCGGCATTGCTTTGCAGTGGGCCTTCGTGGGCCCGGGTGACTTCACATGGGGATCGCTGGTGCCGAACTTCGCGCGTGCGCGCCTCGGCATGACGCCACTCCCAGTCACTCCCACACGAGTCCGTCCTAGCCGACCCGCCGCAGATCGCGGCACGTCCGAAACGGGGAACAACGATGCGAGTAGCGGAAACAAGCGGCCGAACGGTCGACGAAGCGGTGGGGAAGGCGCTGGCCCAACTCGGCCTGCGCCGGGATCAAGTCGAAATCGACGTCGTCACCGAGGGTAAAGCCGGACGCTTCGGCTTCGGCTCTGAGGCCGCGATCGTCCGCGTCACCGCCCACGAGTCAGTGCTGACCTCCGGCCCCTCGCGCGGCCCGCGGCGCTCCGCCCCGGTCAGTCAGCGTCAGCCCGAGGCCGCGGACGTGCTCCCGCAGCGCGACGAAGACGACGACGACATGGACGACGACGACGATGATGACGAGGCACCGCGCGCGTCTAAGGACGGCGAGGCGTCGGCTGCGGACGGCGACGCGGGGCGTCCCCGTCGACGTGGCCGCCGAGGTGGCCGTGGCCGCCGACGTGAAGACGACGCTCCGGCCGCGGACGGCGAGCAGCCTGCGGCAGTTGCCGCCGCTGCAGCACCTGCCGAGCCGCGCACCACTGCCCCTTCCCGCGATGACGATGCACCGCGCGCCGGTATGGCGAGCCGCGACGGTCGTACCCCCAGTCGAACCCCCGCCGGTGGCGGTCGAGGGCGATCGAGCGGTGGTGGTGGCGGCGGACGCAACGACCGTGGCGGTGGTGGCCGAGGCGGCCCGCGCGGTGGTGGTGGCGGTGGCCGTGACTTCCGCGAACCTCGCGAGCCACGTGAGGCGCGCCCGCAGGGGTTCACGGTGCCGCTGGACGAAGAAGTCCGCGTGCCGGATGCGCCAGACGATCTGCCGATCGCGCCGAACACGACTGCTGAGGACGACCTAGACCTCGCGGGCGGCACGCTGCGCGATGTCCTGAACCTCCTCGGCCTGCAGGGGACCGAGATCAGCGCGCGCGACCCGGAGACCCCGGGCGACGGTGCTGGCCTGATCGCGCAGGTCTTCGATGTCTTCGGTGAGGACGATGTGGCCTCGGACGAACTCGGGCTGCTGATCGGGCGGCGGGGCGAGACGCTCTATCACCTGCAGTACCTGATGAACACGATCGTGGGTCAGCACCGCGAAAGCGCGCCGGTCTTCGGCCTGGACATCGAGGGCTACCGACGGCGACGCGAGCAGATGCTCGTGGACATGGCGCGAGAGATCGCCAAAGAGGTGCGCGCCAGCGGTGACGTGATCACCCTGGAGCCGATGCCGGCGCACGAGCGCCGGATCATCCACCTCACGCTTGAGACCGAGGGCGGCGTACGCACCGAGAGCGTGGGCTCCGGTGAGAACCGCCAGGTCGAGATCCTGCCCGCCGAATAGCACGCACGGTCTGAGGACGAGCGAGGACGGCTGAAGGCACATGCCTGACGACGCCTCGCCACGTCTCTCCTTCGCCGACGCGGGCCCGCTGCTGATCGCCGGCCCGCTCACGCTCGATCGCTTCGTGGACGAGACGCCCGTCCGAGAGTCGCCGGGCGGCGGCGTGCTGTTCGCCGCGCGGACGGCCGAAGCATTCGGCATCCGTCCGCTCGTCCTGACGAAGGTGAATCGTGAGCCGCTGCTGTTCGAGCACGCTCACGTCGATGGCGAACGCCGTCTCCGACTGCAGCACCCGCCGCGCTCTCCGATCGCCGCGCTGGATATCCCCAACGGCTGGCCCGAGCCGCGCACGATCCTGCTCTGTCCACTGATCGCCGGGGACCTGGACGTCCTGTCCTTCCTCGACCGCTGGCCGGGGACGCGGGTGGGGCTGCTGGCACAGGGGATGCAACGCCGTCGCCTGGATGACGGGGCGGTGCGGGTCGTCGGTGCGCCGTCGCCGGCGCTGCTGAACGCGGCACGCGAGGGGGTGACGATCTTCCTGTCGCAGGAGGAGATCGCGCGCTGGTCCCCGGGTGCCCTCGCGCGGCTCGCGTCACGGGCGGAGCGCGTCGTGGTCACGGAGGGCACCTCGGGTGCGCGAGCCGTGAACCGTGACGGCAGCGAGTCGCGGATCGAGCCTGTGGACGCCCAACCCATCGACACCACGGGCGCGGGGGATGTGTTCGCGGCGGCCTTTATACTCGGGCTGCGAGCGGGGTTGGAGACGGCGGGCCGCCTGGCTGCGGCTGCTGCCGCCTGCGAGGTCGAGACACTCGGCCCCGCCCCGTTGCCACCGCTCGCGCAGATCGCCGCCCGAGCGGGAGTCGTCCTGTGATCGTCCTCCCGCACCTCGCACCTCACCGCGCACCGCACACCGCGAACCGCCCTCGATGAGCGTGTGCATCGCTGTGACGAACCAGAAGGGTGGCGTCGGCAAGACGACGACCACCGTCTCGCTCGGCGCGTCGCTCGCGGCGCGCGGGCTGCGCGTCCTGATCGTCGACGCCGACCCGCAGGCGAACGCCACGAGCGCCCTCGGCATCCGCGGTCGCGACGAGGCCGGCTTGTATGCCACGCTGATCGAGGAAGATCCGCTGGAACGATCGGTGGAAGCGACCTCCACACCGAACCTCTGGCTCGTGCCGACCACGCCGGCGCTCGCGGGCGCCGAGATCGAACTCGTGACGGTGATGAAGCGCGAGTTCCGGATGAAGCGCGCCCTCGAGTCGCTGCGGTCGCAGTACGACATCATCCTGATGGACTGCCCGCCGTCGCTCGGCCTGCTCACGGTGAACGCGCTGGCGGCCGCAGACGAGGTGATCATCCCGGTGCAGGCGGAGTACTTCGCCCTCGAAGGCCTCGGCCACCTCTCGAAGACGGTCGAGATGATCCGCCGCAACCTCAACCCCCAACTGGCGATCCGCGGCGTGCTGCTGACGATGTACGACTCCCGCACGAACCTCGCGCGCGAGGTGGAGCAGGAGGTGCGCACGCACTTCCCGGCGACGTTCCGCACGGTCATCCCTCGGTCAGTGCGACTGGCGGAGGCGCCGAGTCACGGCGAACCGATCACCGTGTACGACCCGTCCTCGACAGGTGCGCGCGCGTACGAGGAACTCGCGAACGAACTGATCGAGCGGCTGCGCGACCGCGACCTGATCCCGGCCGTCGCACCGATGCGCCCGCGCGCCGCCGTGGCGACGCCACCCTCGGAGGTCACACATGGCGCGTAAGGGTGGCCTGGGCCGTGGACTCGCAGCGCTGATCCCGGACGGCGCGCCCGGCGATCCGGAGACGGCGCCGCGCGACGAGCGCGTGCCCGCGACCGACGTCGCGATCGAGGATGTGGTCCCGAACCCACAGCAGCCACGCACGTTCATCGAACCCGTACGGCTCGCGGAACTCGCCGAGTCGATCAAGTTGTACGGCATCATCCAGCCGCTGCTGGTCACACAGGAGCGCGGCCAGGACGGCCAAGTCGTCTACCAACTGATCGCCGGTGAGCGCCGTCTGCGCGCCGCGAAGGCGGCCGGCCTCGAGCGCGTCCCGGTCACGATCCGGCAGACGACCCCGCAGGAACTCCTCGAAATCGCCATCGTCGAGAACGTGCAGCGCGCCGACCTCAATCCGCTGGAAGAGGCGGTCGCGTACCAGCGGCTGATCGAGGAGTTCCACCTCACGCAGGCGCAGGTCGCGGAGCGTGTGAGCAAGTCCCGTGTCGCCATCGCGAACACGCTGCGGCTGATGGACCTGCCGGTGGAGGTGCGCGCCTCGATCACCGGTGGTGAGATATCTGAGGGCCACGGGCGGGCGCTCCTCGGGCTCCCTTCGCAGGCGGACCGCCTGGCCGCGTGCGAGCGGGTGGTCGCCGAGGGCTTGAACGTGCGCCAGACCGAGCGCATGGTGCGCGAGTGGGGTAGCACGGAGGCGAAGCCCTCGAAGCCGCGCCCGCCGAAGCCGGACGTACGCGGCCCAGCCGCGGTCACCGCGGGATTCGAGGAGGCGGTGCAGCGCTCCCTCGGCACGAAGGTGACGCTGAAGCGGAGCCAGACGGGGCGCGGGGCCCTCACGATTCACTTCTACAGCGACGAGGAACTCACGGGAGTCCTCGAACGGATCCTTGGAAAGGACGCGTTATGAGCATCGCCGACCGTCTGAAAGAACTGGGCATCGACCTCCCGCTGGTCTCGCCCGTCGCGATCTACAAGCCGGCGGTGCGCACGGGGAACCTCGTGTTCGTCTCCGGCCAACTGCCGATGAAGGACGGCGCCCTCGTGGCGACCGGCCGCCTCGGCGCGGGCGTGAGCATCGAGGACGGCAAGGCAGCAGCCCGCCAATGCGCGATCAACGCGCTCGCGGCGGCACAGCACCTGCTGGGCACCCTCGAAGGGGCGCGCGTGATCCGCACAGTCGGCTACGTGGCCAGCGCACCCGAGTTCGTCGACCAGCCGCAAGTGGTGAACGGCGCCTCCGAGTTGCTCAAGGATGTCTTCGGCGACGACGACGGCGTCGGCTCGCGTACCTCGATCGGCCTCGTCTCGCTGCCGCTGAACGCCCCCGTCGAGGTGGAACTGCTGCTGGAGGTGAAGTAGATGGCGCGCATCGACTTCGTCACCGGTGCACCAGAGAAGTACGCCCACCTCGTCGAGGCGCTGGCGACGGTGTCAGAGCGGCTGCGCGGCGTGGCCGCGAATGTGCGCGCCGGCGGGTGGACCTCAGCGCCACGCGAGGGCGGCGAGTGGACGGCACAGCACACCCTCGCGCATATGGCGCTGTATGCGCAGAAGAACGGCGTCTTCATCCACCAGATGGCGACCATGACCGAGCCCGCCCGCCTCGCCTTCGACGAGGACGCCGAGGCGGCAGCCCTCGAAGCCCGATCCCCGGCCGACCTGATCGCCATCGTGGAGTCCGAGGTGGGCAAGACGGTCGAACTGCTCTCCGGCACGCCGGACGCGGGCTGGGGCCGTCCCGGCAGCATCCGCGGCGCACGTCGATCGCTGCGCCAGCAGGTGCAGTCGCACGCGGAGCACCTGCAGGGGCACGTCGATCAGATCGCGGACGCTCTAGGGTAGAAGGCGCTTCCGGCTAGCGCGCCGTCGAGATGAGTGGGCCGGTATCGACGGCCTCGAAGGCGCTGCCGGGTACCTGCTTCAGTTGGTTGAGATCCGCATCGTCCCAACCCGGGTCGGTCGCGCCGCTGATGTACCAGTTCGACCCGTTGTCAGCGAGCAGCATCCCGTACCGCTTCAGCGCCGTGAGCACGACGAGCACCTGCCCTCGATACCCCGCGAGATCGAAGTCGGCACGCAGGCGGAGGCGGAGCCCCATCGGCGGCGCGGACGCATCGGTGATGCTGCTCGCGAAGTGCGCCGCGGGGTGGATGTAGGCGCGCTGGGTGCGGCTGACCGTGAAGCGCAGCGCGTGGTTGATGGCACCAGCGCGCACCTCGTCCAGACGGACGAGGCCGGGCAGGATCGGTAGTCCGGCGGCGTCGGCGGACGTCCATCCATCCGGTCGCAGCGCGTTCGACCGCAGGTCAAAGATCGCGCCTGAGCCGGCACTCCAGGAGGCGCCGCTGCGACGCAGGTCGAACAACTCGTACAGCCGGCACTCCCCCTCGCGGACGATGAGCGCATGCCGGTCCGACCCGGCCTCGATGCGCACGCCCGCAGGAATGCGGGTAGGGCCCGGCGTCGCTCTCGTCCGCGTAGTCGAAGGTCACCGGGACGGCCGACTCGCTGGCGGGGACGATCACGTAGGGGATGCCGTAGTCCGGGTTCTCACCGAAGTCCGCGTGCAGGAAGCGGTTGCCACCGCTCGCCAGGATGTGGCCGACGTAGCGGTCGGAGAGCGGGTGCCTCGGCGCATTCGAGATGTCGGATGCCCACGGGTTGTCGTCCGGGAACAGGGGACACGAGCCGATCGAGCGCGTCCCGGCCGATCCTCCGCCTGGCGCCGAGGCGGCTCGGCACACAAGCAGCAGCGGCGTCGACGGCAGCACCCCGCCCGGGAACCGTGAGACGAATGACTCGTTGACGAACGTCGGGGCGCCTCGCAGGTACCCGATCAGTGAGCCCGTGCTCGAGAGCCAGGCAGCCATCGCGGTGCAGCCTCGACTGTCTGCGACGGCGAAGAGTTGGGTGGGGGTACCGCCGCTCCACTGGACGAGCGCAACACCACCGCCTGCGGGCAGGCTCCCGGAGATCTGGCCAGCCTCGGGCACCACCTGTGCCTGCAGCGGTTGGTCGGACGTGAGGAAGGGCGCCGTGATGAGCAGCAGCGGCCAGGCACCCCACCGCCGCGCCTTCGATCTCACCGGCACACTCCTGCCCTGCGAACCACGTGCATAAGTAGAACGACGCGGGTGACCGTGTGTGACGCGGGGCGCCGGCCGAGGCTAGCGGGGCAGTGACGGGACCGGCACGCCGAAGGTCTCGATGAACCGGTAGCCGACGTTGCGGACGGTATCGATGTACTGCTCGCGGTTCTCGATCTTCGCGCGGATGCGCCGGATGTGGACGTCCACGGTGCGTGAGCCGCCGTAGTAGTCGTAGCCCCACACCTGGTTCAGCAGCACCTCGCGCGTGAACGGCTTGCCGGGGTTCGAGGCGAGGAAGCGCAGGAGCTCGTACTCCTTGTAGGTGAGGTCGACGACCTCGGTGTCCACGGTGACCTTGTAGCGCTCGAGGTCGATGACGAGTGCGCCGTGGCGGATCATCGATCCGTCGGTCGCGCCGGTGCGCTGCCAGATCAGCCGCGACAGCCGCAGACGGAGTTCGACGTCATCGACCGGTGACAGGACGAAGTCGTCGACCTGGGTGCCGGGACCGATGAGGGCGAGCTGGCTCGGCGTGGCGATCGCGAGGACGGCGGTGCTCTCCGCGAGCGCCTCGTCACGCAGGAGCGCAGCGACGCCGCCCGCGGTGAGGCCGATCGAGAGGTCGAGCACGACGACGGCGGGCCGCCAGTCGCGCACGGCGACGAGGGCGCCCTCGGCGGATGGCTCGGCCCGCACGACGCGACCGTCTGGCCGCGCCGCAGCCTCTACCGAGCACAGATGCTCGCCGTCACGTGTGAGCACTAGGATCCGCTGCATGGGCGGAAGTGTATGGGCGCGGTGTTTCGGATACGAGTCCGCAGTGCGGGGGATGTATCGCCGTCACATCGGGAGTGTCGTTCAGGGGAGAAGGGTCGCGGCCGGAGGTGGTCTCGGGAGGGGGTCGAGACCACCTCCGGTCGCGGGCTGTAGGTGCTTCGGCTAGGCCTCGGGAGCAAGGCGGTAACCGACGCGGGTGACGGTATCGTGCGCGCTTCTGGGCCGGCGGAGCCCCAGAGGGCCTCCGCCAAGCGGTCATACGTGACGACCCGACCGGAGTGCTCCGCGATCATGAGCAGCGCGTTGAACTCCATGTAGGTCAGGCGGATCGGGCGGCCGTCCACGGTGACCAGATAGCGGTCGCGGTCGATCGTGAGGTGGCCGGTTCGGATCACCACGTGACTCCCTCGTCCACCAGTCGGTCTGGAGGCTGACCTACCCCCGGTATTCATACCACCTGGAGAGTTAGTGTTTCGTCCCTGAGCAGTGGTGCTCCTGCCACGACCTCGGGCGCCGGGGAGCGGTAGCCGAGCGAGCTGTGCGGGCGGATGCGGTTGTA
>CANFFZ010000052.1 GCA_947446155.1 Chloroflexota bacterium
CATCTCGGCAGTCGCGGGTCGAGCTCCCGCGCGAAAAAAGCCGAAGCCGCCCGGAAGATCTCATTGGCGCGCCGCAGTTCGCGGTTCTCGCACTCCAGTGCCTGCAGCCGCTGACGCTCCTCGGTGGTCAGCCCAGGGCATGCGCCGCTGTCGACTTCAGCCCCGCGCACCCACTTGCGCAGCGTCTTCGGCGTCATCCCACACTTCCCCTGAATACCGTCCTGATCGTGTCATCGCTCCATCTTCTCAAGGATTGGAGCCTCCAACATTCCCGGGGCGATTCACCGCAGACAGCCCGGCATCATCGAGCAACCCGCGAAGGTCGGTGAGGCACGCCGTGCGTCCGGCGGCGTCGAGGCGGTCAAATTTGGTTCAGGACGACGAGCAGCACACCGGCATGCTGAACGTACGGGCGCAGGTAGCGATCGTGAACCGATGCGTCGGCGTATTTCTGCGGGTCAAGTACCCAAACAAGAACATCGGGGAGGTCAAGCAGCACCATTCCGCTCAACGCGACCTCCGGACTGTCCTGATAGTGGCGGTGGGTAACGCCGAGCCAGTCGAGCAGCGGTGCGGATTCCGTACCATCGTCTCCCCACACCACGGCATGAGTCGTTGCAGTGGTCGGGCGCAGGAGCCCTGGCTGGGACACCTCCGACCCAGCGAGCGCGTTGAAGAGCGTCGACTTGCCGCTCCCCGGTGGGGCCAGCGAGGGCCACGACGGTGCCACCGGCCAGAGCGGTGCGGGCCCCGATCTTTGCCAGGAGATCCCGCGCGCCACTCAGGTGCGGGTCCGGCAGGTGGCCGTCCGCGGCTTCGATAGCCTCGCGTAGGGCGACTACACGCTCAGCGAGTGGGACGGTCATGCACTCGCCTCCGTGCGCCGTGCCGCAGCTACCGCGGTACGTGCTTCGCGCAGCCCCTGCTCGCTCGCGCGCCGCGATCTCGTGCTTCCAGCCAACGCGAACGCTGCTGCAACTCCACGACGAGGCGATCGCGGCTCTCCTCATCGGTCAGCCGCAGGAAGCTCTTGCCGGGGATGACCTGCCCGTGCGTCAGGCAGACATCGCGGATCAGCGTGTCGTCGCGGGCGTCCGCCATTAGGTCGAGCGAATACGCACAGAACAGCACGAACGGGTACCGCGACTGCAGGCCGTTCCATAACGCTTCCAGGGCGAGCGCAGCGTCGCCGCGCCCGTCGGCCACCAGCAGCGCCACCATCTCGCCGAAGGCCCGGACCCGCCGCCCGTTGGCGCCTGCCAGTTCGAGGGCGGCACGACCGCCTGCTCGAATCGGCGGGCGTCTGGCATGCCGTTGACCATGAACAGCGCTGCCGACCTGGAGCGAGGCCGCCACGTACGCGCCCGAGTGCTTCAACGCCACCAGATTGAGCCCCGTTTCGTTCAGCCGGAGCTCGAGGGCCGCGCGATGCGCGGCAGTCCCGATCACCAGCCACGCACCCTGATTCGCCATCGAGTCGTGGATGAAGCCCACCAGGCGATCAATGAGCACGGCGTCCGACTCGTAGAAGTGGACAACATGCGGCGCGATCAGGTCGGGAGCACTTAGGAACACGCGGGTAGATGGTGAGTCGAGATAACCTTCGGAGGTCGGCTGCATGCGTGCGATCCGATCCCTGAGTCCCCACCCATCTGGATCAGACGCTACGGCATTCACGGTTGGTATCTAACGGCAAAACGCCTCATTCTGACGGTTCGCCACACCTTTGCAATCTCGGCTGGGCCGCCTCGGATCGCGAGGGCCCTCGTCTACGGCGAGTGCTCCCCGAGGCTCACGCATACCAGCGCCCCCAACCGTGCCCGCGAGCGCAGAGGGCTACCGACTCGGCGGCGGTACTGGCGTTTCGCGGTCGAGGAGGATGACCTCGCACTCGCCGCCAGCGGGGATCTCGTCGATGTCCTCGGGGCAGACGGCGTACGCGTTCGCGAACGCCATCGAGGTCAGCACGCCCGAGCCCTGCGGGCCGGTGAGGCGCACCGTCCAGCCTTCGGACGTCTGCTCCGCGATCGCGCGCGCGTAAAAGCGCCGCCCATCGGTGTTGCGGATGCGGTCGAGCGCGATCCCACGCACTCGAGGCCGTTCCCAGGCGGAGGCGTCGTGCTGCAGGCGGCCCGCCATCTTGAAGATCGCCGCCCGTCCGAACAACTCGAACGTCACCATCGCGCTCACCGGGTTCCCCGGGAGGCCGAGGTGTGGCACGCGCTGTCCGTCCGGACGTCGGAACACCCCGAACGCGAGCGGCTTGCCGGGCTTCATCCGTACCGTCCAGAAGCCGACCTCGCCCTCCTGGGCGAGCACCGTCTTCACCACATCGAAGTCCCCGCGTGACACTCCCGCGCTGGTCACGAGCAGATCGGCGTCCGCGAGTCCTTCGTGAATCCGCGCGGTGAGGGCCTCGACGGTGTCCCGCGCGACATCGAGGATGCGCGCCTCACCGCCGAACGCTCGCACCTGTGCCGCGAGGCTGAAGGCGTTTGCGTCGTAGATCATCCCGGGCCGCATTGGCTCGCCTGGCCGCAGCAGTTCGTCGCCCGTCGACAGGATCGCCACGACCGGCCGGCGATGTACGCGCACTATCGCGAGGCCCAGGGAGGCGAGCACGCCCACCTGTGCTGCGCCCAGCACCGTCCCGCGCGGCAGCACCAGTTCCCCGGTGCGCACGTCCTCGCCGGCCACGCGGACGTTCGCGCCCGGTTGTGCCTCCACATCGATGCGCACGACCTCCCGAGGTGACTCCTGCCAAGCGCCCATCTCGCGAGCGGACTCACGCGTCGCCCAGTCGTACTCGTCGGTCTCCTCGAATGGGACGACGGTGTCGGCGCCATCGGGAATCGGCGCGCCGGTCATGATGCGCACCGCCTCGCCGGCCCCCACGCGGCCATCGAAGACGGTCCCCGCCGCGAGGTACCCCGTCACTCGCAACGTCCGAGGCGTCTCGTACGTCGCGCCCGTTGTGTCCTCGCTGCGGACGGCGTAGCCGTCCATCCCGGTATTCGCGAGCGGCGGGATGTTGAGCCCAGCACGCACGTCCTCGGCGAGTACAAGCCCCAGCGCCTCGAGCAGAGGCGTCTCGACGCTCGGCAGCACCTCCATGACATCGAGGATCCGCGCGCGCGCCTCTTCGACGCTCATCATGGAAGCGGGCAGGATGTCGCGATTGCCGGTCCGGGTGGCGGAGTAGGTCGGTTCGTCAGCCATGCGCCGATCCTAAGCGCCTCGACACCTGTCTTGCACATCCCGGCAGGACGCCCGCGAACCGGCCTATCGAGGCACCCGCAGGTCGATGCCGTCCCGCGGGAACCGCTGGTCGAAGGAGTGGACGACGGTGTCGCTGCCGGCGGCGCGCGCGAGTGCCCAGATCAGGCAGTCGTCGACGGACACTCTTCGGGATGGGCGCGCGAGGAGCAGCGCCTCCCGTACGAGATCAGTCGGGACGTCCAACACATCGATCCCGTCCCGCTCTAAGAGCGAGAGGAGGACGTCCACCACCTCCGAACGGGGTACGCGGTACACAGTGTGTAGAACGTGCGCTGTCTCGCTGATGACGACGAGCGGAATGTGGAGCGCCTCACCTGATTCAATGAGGCGCGTTGCTGCAGGAGTTTCGTCCTCGTTGACGAAATACCGAACGACAACGGACGTATCCAGCAGCGCGGTCACGCCTCGTCGGTTCCGGTGATGAATTGGCCATCTTCTTCGGCAACGCGCCGACGGTTGGCACGTTCCTCCGCCTCATCCTCCAGCATCCCCAGCCAGCGCTCCCGGGCAGCGGCACCCATGGCCGCTTCGATGGCCTCATGCATCGCGTCTTCGTCCGGGATGTGGGCATTCCCGGCGTACGCCGACAGCACACCCGCCAACGACCGCCGATGACGAGGCGGCAGGAACGTGATCTCCACGTGTCCGTCGACGATCCGCTCGATCGCGGTTGACCCCGGCACAATCCCGAGGGCATCCCGAATCTCTTTGCTGATAACGACCTGGCCCTTCGGGCCCACTTTTGGCATCGGTATAACTCTCGATGGAAGTATGACTGCGGTGTCTAGTATAACTTATTACTCGGAGTTCTACCACTCTTCTATCGCGTGCGAGAATCCGAGGCATGCCGGACACCTCCCCCGCCCCGCTCGCCCACCTCGTACGGATCGCTGGGGCACCGGGCTCCGGCAAGACGCTCCTCGTCACAGCGCTGACCGAGGCGTTCCGGGCGCGCGGCATCCGCACCGCTTCCGCCGAGCGGCGACCCGATGGCGCCACCGTCTTCGTCATGCCGAACAGCGGACGCGCCACTCTTGACCGGCCGCTGACGCTCGACGAGTTGCCGGGCCTGCTGCGCTCGCTCGACCCGTCCACGCGTCTCCTGCTGGCTGAGGGCTACCCCGCGCCCGAGGACGGCCTGCTGCCGCCCACCGTCGAGGTGTTGATGTGGGGTGTCGGTCCCTCGACCCCACCCGCGGCGCTCGTCGCGAGCGTCGATGGTGCGGCGCTGCTGCGGCAGTTCCAGCGCACCGGCCCGAAAGACGCGGGCCTTGCCGCCGAGGTCGCCAGCGCCATCCAGCGGCGCGTCCTCGGCGAGATGCCGGGCACGAAGACGCCCGAGGGAGCCTCGGGCGTGACAGGCGCGCTGCGACGCTGGTTCCGGCGCGGCTAGATCACCACCTCGAAGCCCGCGAACTGGCCTCCGGGCTCCTCCCAGCGGTAGATGACGTCTTCCACACGCGACCAGCGAGGGCCCTCGCGCATCCGCTCCACGAACTGCCGCAACGAAGACTCGTCGCCCTCGCCCACCACTTCGACACGCCCGTCCGCGAGGTTCTTCGCGTACCCGGTGACGCCGAGAAGCGTCGCCTCGTCCGCGCAGAAGGCGCGGTACCCCACGCCCTGCACTCGCCCCTTGGAGAACGCGACGATCTGACGCTGTTTCCCGGCTGGCATCACTAGCCTCGCAAGACCGACTGCACGGTGCGGGCGACGAGGTCGTCCGGCACATCGCCTCGGACCGTCGCGAGTCCGGGGCCTTCGAGGAGCACGAAGCGCATGCGGCCTTGCTCGACTTTCTTGTCGCGCTTCATCGCATCGAGGACGGCCGTCACATTCACACCCGGGGCAGCCGTCGGCAGTCCGAACGCGCGCAGCAGGTCGGCCTGGCGGTCGAGCAGCGCCTGGTCCATCGTGCCGAGTTCCACGCCCAGGCGTCCCGCGGCCATCATGCCGACCGAGACCGCCTCGCCATGCATGTACTCGGTGTAGCCCGTCGCTTGTTCGATGCCGTGGCCAACGGTGTGGCCGTAGTTGAGGATCGCGCGGATACCCCGCTCCTCGGGGTCACTCGAGACGATCAGCGCCTTCACGCGCGATGAGCGACCAACCACTTCGGCGACCAGGTCGAGGTCTGGCGCGGGCGAGGCGATGCGTGCCGACTCCCGCTCCAGTAGCGCCAGCAGCGTCGGGTCGAGGATCAGCCCGTGCTTGATCACTTCCGCGAAGCCTTCGATGTATGAGCGGCGCGGCAGTGTGCGCAGTGTCTCGATGTCCGAGATCACGGCCGCCGGTTGGTGGAACGCGCCCACGAGGTTCTTCCCCGCCGGTAGGTCAACCGCCACCTTCCCCCCGATCGCCGCGTCGTTCATCGCGAGTACCGAGGTCGGCAACTGCACGACGGGCATCCCGCGCAGGTACGTCGCCGCGACGTACCCGGCGAGGTCGCCGACAACACCGCCGCCCAACGCCAGGATCACGTCCCGACGCTCGGCGCGTTCGCTGGCGAGCCAGGCGTACAACTCACTCGCCGTCCGCTGCGACTTGGAGGCCTCGCCGGCGGGGGTTACGTACGAAGCGCCTGCGATCCCTGCAGTGTCGAGGGCTTCCGCGACAGCGCGACCATGCGCGTCGATCACGGACGTGTCTGAGATCAGGAACATACGCCGTCCGTCGAGGCCGATCTGACGCAGCCGATCGGGCAGCCGTCGCAGTTCGCCCTGGCCAACCCAGATCGGATAGCGCTCTGTTCCGGTGTCCACGAGTGCGGCAGGCCCTCGCGCCGGCTCCTCCAGCCCCAACCGTTCGAGGCGGCGCGGCTTGGCGAGGAGCGAAGCACCATCGGTTGTCCACGCGCGCAGGATCCGCGCCACGGCCGCGTCGCACGTCTGCTCACGCTGGGCCGGTGCGCCTTGCACGGGCACCCACACGTCCGCGTGGTTGTAGGTTGGCCGCCGTTCGGCATCGAGCCGTGCGAGGTTCACCTCCAGGTCGCCATCGACGAGCGGGCGCGGCGTCGTGTCGGCGCGGAGGCGGCGTGCGATCTCGGTCGGTGTGGCGTCCAGGAAGCAGATCAGCCCGCGCTCTCCGAGCGCCCGGCGGTTCGCGCCGCGCTGGAACGCGCCCCCACCCGTCGCGATGATCACCGACTCCTGCTTCGTCGCCTCGACGACGGCGCGTGCCTCGATGTCGCGGAACGCGGGCTCGCCGCGCGTCGTGATGATCTCGGCGGGGGTCTTGCCCTCGCGCGCGGTGACGAGGTCGTCCGTGTCGACGTACGACCAGCCGAGGCGCTGTGCGAGTGCCTTGCCCACGGTGCTCTTGCCGACGCCGGACAGCCCGACCAGCACGATCTGCTTGGGCGCTGGCGACACGGATGTCGTCGTCACGAGCGCGGCTCGCGAGGGCCGACGGTCGCCTCGAACGCCTCGAAGTTGCGCCGCAGTTCAGCCACGTGGTCGCCACCGAACTTCTCGAGGACGGCCTCGGCCAGCACGATCGCGAGCATCGCTTCCCCGATGACCCCGGCGGCCGGCACGACCGCGACGTCTGAACGCTCGTAGAACGACTGTGTCTCTTCACCGGTGAGCAGGTCCGCGGTCTGCATGCGCTGCGGGATCGTCGCGATCGGCTTGATGAAGCCGCGCACCACGATCTCTTCACCGTTCGTCATGCCGGCCTCGATGCCGCCCGCACGGTTCGACGCGCGCTCCCACTTCCGACGTTCCCAGGCGGACTGCGGCAGGATCACGTCCTGCACCAGCGAGCCGCGCTTCTCGACGTTCTGCACGCCATCGCCGATCTCGACCGCCTTCACGGCGTTGATCGACATGAACGCCTGCGCGATCCGCCCGTCCAACTTCCGGTCCCAGTGCACGTGACTGCCGAGGCCGAACGGCACACCCGAGGCGCGCACCTCGAAGATGCCGCCGATGGTGTCGAGGGCTTCCTTGGTCGCGTCGATCTCCTCGATCATCCGCTGGGCGGCAACGGGATCGGCGCAACGCACCGGCGATGCCTCGACGGCCGCCCAGTCGACACGATCGCCAACCGTGGCATGGACCGGCCCCACCGACACGGTGTGTGAACGCACCTCGATGCCCACAGTGCGCACGAGGGCGCGCGCGATCGCGCCCACGGCGACACGCGCCGCCGTCTCACGCGCGCTCGACCGTTCGAGGATTGGACGGACGTCGTCGAACCCGTACTTCTGCGTGCCGGCGAGGTCGGCGTGGCCGGGACGCAGCAACGTCACCCGTTCCACGTCCTCGTCGATGGTGCCGGGTGACATACGGACCTGCCAGTTGGCGTTCAGGTGGTCCTTGTTCACGATGTGCAGGCCGATGGGCGAGCCCATGCTTAAGCCGTGCCGGACGCCCGTGATGATCTCGGCGAAGTCGGACTCGATCTGCTGACGCTTGCCGCGGCCGTAACCCGCCTGCCGCCGCTTCAGGTCAACCGCGATCTGCGCCTCGCTCACCTCGAGGCCTGCAGGGACGCCTTCGACGATCATCAGCAGGCCCTTGCCGTGGGACTCTCCGGCTGTGAGCCAGCGGAACTGAGTCATGCGTCACCGTCTTTCTCGCGCTGCGCCCGGAGCGCTGCCTCCGCCGCTCGCACCGCGTCTGCCGGATCAATCGCTGGCGCGAGGATCACAGCGCCGGCGTCCGGGTCGACCGGGCGGCTCGGTGCGACCTCGTGCGTCTCCCACTCCGCCAGCATCGCGATGTGGTCGTTGCCGTCCCAGTCCGCATCCGCCGCCTGGTCGCGCGTCACGCGCGTTGTGAGCAGGCACTGCGAGGTGACACCACCGTCCGGCCGGCGGAACTCAGTCAGCACGTCCACCTGAGCGTGGCTGAAGGAGACGTGTGGCATTTCATACATCAACCGCTCCACCATGCGCACGGCGGCGCGGCGGGCGACTTCCTGGGCGCCCGCGGCCTCGACGCGTTGGCCTTCGACGACGCGGACGTCCGGCTCCGCGAGGAGCGAGACGCGAATGCGCTCTCGGTCGGCCGCGACCACGGCGGCCGTATGCAGCGCGCGCCAGTCGGCGGGGGGTGTCCGGCGGGGCGGGCGGCCGTTCCGCCACGCCTCGAACGTCTGGTCGAGGAGGGCATGCAGCGCCTGGTTGTCCCCGGCCGCAATCGTCCGTCGCCACGCCCGCGCGGCGAAGCGCGCTTGGATCACCATGATCCCGACGATGATGAACGTGACGAGGCACGCGACGATCCCAAGCCCGAGGCCCATCAGCGATCCCCTTTGGCTTCGACGGCTGACGCCAGTCGAGGCTCACCCATCTTCTGGCCCGCCCAGTGCTTCCGTCGAGCCTGCTCCCGCCGAACGAGCGGCGAGCGCCTCACGGGCGGCCTCGAACATCACATCGAGTGGTGGCGGGGCGCCCGTCCAGAGCCGGAACGCCTCCGCCCCCTGGTGTACCAGCATGGCGAGGCCGCCGACTGGCCGCGCGCCCGCTTCGGCGGCCGCCCGCAGGAACGGGGTCTCCTCTGGCACATAGACGAGGTCGAACGCCACCTGACCGGGATGCATCAGTTCCGCCGGCACCGGGTTCGCCTGCTCGTCCGGCCCGTGGCGCATCCCGAGGCTCGTCGACTGCACGATGATCCGCGCCCGGTTCGCTGCCCCTCGGAAGGTCGCGTCGGCGATATCCAGCGGCGCGTACCGCAGGTCGAGATCTTCCCCGCCGAGCGAAGCGAGCGCGGAAGCGCGACCCGGCGTCCGGTTGGCGATGACGACGCGCGCTGCTCCGGCATGCCGCATCGCGACCACGACCGCCCGCGCCGCACCACCGGCCCCGATCAGCAGTACCTCGGCCCCGCGCACCTCGACCTCGGCGGACTCGAGGGCGCGCAGGATGCCGGTCACGTCCGTGTTCGTCGCTTCGAGGAGGCCGTTGCGGTGAACGATCGTGTTGAGGGCGCCCACACGCTCCGCCAACGCGTCCGGCCGGTCGACGAGGCGCATCGCCTCGACCTTGTGGGGGACGGTCACGTTCGCGCCCAGGAGGTCTCCGGAACGCAATCGCTCGACGGCGATCCGCAGATCCTCGGGCGATGTGTCCCATGCCTCGTAGCGCGCGTCGATCGCACACGCGTCGAGCGCCGCCTGCTGGAAGGCGGGCGAGATCGAGTGCGCGACGGGGTGCCCCAGGAGCGCGATCCGCTTCGTCATGCCGCTAGCCTACTGCGCGCTTCCGTTGGGGGTCAGCGCGCGCATTGTGAGCTACGAAAGAGCGCCACGTTCTCGTTGTGCTGATCGAGCGTGGCCGCGAACAGGTGCTTCCGGTCGCATGACGGCGCGGCGACGAAGTAGAGGTAGTCCACCGCCGCCGGCCGCACGGCGGCCTCGATGGCGCCCAGGCCGGGGTTTGCGATCGGCCCCGGCGGGAGGCCCGGGAAGAGGTAGGTGTTGTATGGCGAGTCGATCCGCAGGTCGTCCGGCGCCAGCATCTGCTTCCAGTACCCCGACTCCGCAATGCTCGCCGCGCCTCGAGGCCCGCGTGTGAGGGCGAACTGCACCGTCGGGTCAGCGTGCAGGCCGATGCCTGCACGCAGCCGGTTCCGGAAGACCGCCGCCACCGTCGGGCGCTCCTCCGCGAATGCCGTCTCGCGCTCCACGATCGAGGCCAGCGCCAGCACCTCGTGCAGGGTGAATCCGCTTCGGGTTGCCTCGGCGGTGAGCGGCAGCACCCGCTCGGCGAAGGTGTCGAGCATGATCTGGACCAGGGCCTCAGCGGTCGTCGTGCGGTCGATGTCGTACGAGGCGGGGAAGAGGTAGCCCGTCAGGTCGGCGTCCGGCGGCCGCTGCGCCAGGAACGCCTCCGGCCGCGGCTTTGCGACGGCCGCGGCCCACTCCTCCGGGGTAGCGAGGCCTTCGTGCACGATGAGCGCGCCGATCTCCTCCACGCGTAGCCCCTCGCGGATCGTCACCCGCTGCACGCCGTTCGGGCCACCGCGGAGGATACGCAGCGCTTCGGCAGGGCCCGAGGCGACGCGGAACTGGTAGCGCCCGGCCTGCAAGTCGGAACCTTCACCCGTCAGCCGCATCAGCACCCGGAGCGCCCCAGCGTCCGAGATCGCCCCGGCAACATCGAGGGCTTCGACGATCTGCGCCGCACTCGCCCCGCTCGGGATCGTGACACGCACGACCGTCTGGTCGGCGGAGGCTTCCGCGCGCTCCTGCCCCGCGAGCGCACGAGCGACCACACCAGGCGTGCTGCGCCACGCGAACGCGATCATCACCGTGATCGCCACCGCCAGCAGTGCCAGTTGGGCATCGGCTCGCCGCAGGCTCACGCGCGCCCCGCGTCTCGTGCGTCGGACCGTCGCCGCGCGAGGAACTGTTCGAGGATCAGCGCCGCCGCGAGGTCGTCCGAGGGCTTCTTGGCCCCGCCGAGGCGTTCCGCCTCCGACGAGGTCAGCCGTTCGTCCTCGTACTCCACGGGGAGGCCGAGGCCCTTCGCAATCCGTTCGCCGAGGCGGCGCGCCATCGCCGCGGAGTCACCCTCGCCGCCGCCCATGTGCAGCGGCAGACCCATCACGATGCCCTCGACGGCTTCGCGGGTCGCGATCGCGCGGATGGCGGGGTAAGCGGCGGACGCGGACACGATCTCCAGCGGCACAGCGAGGCGCTCCTCGGGATCGCAGATCGCGAGCCCGACGCGGACCGTCCCAGCATCAACCGCAAGCCATCGCATGAGCCCGAGGCTACCGCCTGCGCCTGCTGCGCGCCCTGTGGGAGTCTGCATCGCGAGAATCGAGGCCCTCGATCAGCCGCTGAGGCGTTCGAGGACAGCCTTGCGCGCGACCTCGACGGCGGCGTCGATCTGTGACGCATCCTTGCCGCCCGCCTGCGCGAAGTTTGGACGCCCGCCACCACCACCACCGGCCAGCGTTGCGGCGGCTCGAACGACCTCGTCAGCGCGCAGCCCTCGGGTGATCACATCCTCCGAGGCCGCGGCGACGAAGGCCGGGCGGCCGCCCGCGTTCGCCGCAAGGAAGACAAAGGCGACGCCCAGTTTCCGCAGCCGCTCTGAGATTCCACGCAGCGCGTCAGGCGATTCCGTCTCGACCCGCGCGATCACCACGGAGATCCCACCGATTTGCTCCGCGCGCCCAGCGAGGTCGTCCGCGAGTCCAGCCGAGGCGCGGCGGTCCGCCTCCTCGACGCGCTTCCGCTCTGCGAGCAGCGACTCTTCGAGGGCGCCGATGCGGCCCAGCACCTCAGCCGCCGGCACCTTGAAGCGCCGTGCGAGCGTGTTCACAAGCCCGGCACGGTCCTCCACGAACCGCTCCGCCGAGGCGCCCGTGACCGCCTCGATGCGTCGCAGGCCCGCGCCGATGCTGACATCGGACACCACGATCAGCATGCCGACCTCGCCCGTCGCGTGCAGATGGGTGCCACCGCAGAGTTCGCGGCTGTAGCACTCGGACGTGTGCATGTGCTCCGGGTCGAAGCCCCGTGTGTCGCAGTACTCCACCATCCGCACTGTGTCCGTGTAGCGGTCCTCGAAGAACGCGATGGCACCCCGCTCGATCGCTTCCTCGTAGCCGATGACGAAGGTCTCCGAGCGGATGTCCGCCCGGATCTTCACGTTCACCATGCGCTGCACCGTCGCCATTTCGGCCTCGGTTGGCGCCTCCGGGTGGGTGTAGTCGAACCGCAGCCGGTCCGGCCCCACGTAAGACCCCGCCTGCCGGACGTGGGTCCCGAGGACGGCGCGCAGCGCGGCGTGCAGGAGGTGCGTCCCCGTGTGGTTTCGCGCGGTATCGGAGCGGCGCACCGCGTCCACGCGCGCCTCGGCGGCGGCAGACACCTCGATGTGGCCCTGCTCGACCTCGCCCGTAAGGACGATCGTCTCACCGTAGCGCTGCGTGTCGCGCACGCGGAACTGGCCCGTCGGCGTGACCACGAGACCGTGGTCACCCACCTGGCCGCCGCCCTCCGGGTACATCGGTGACTCGCGCACGACGACCTCGCCCGTCTCGCCAGCGTCGAGGCGGGTGACGGGCTCACCGTCGCGTTCGAGGTGCAACACCTCGCTGCGCGCGTCCAGGCCGTCGTATCCGACGAACGCGGTCTCGATGCCGAGCGCGGCATAGCGGAGGGCGCGGTCGTCATTGTTGGAGGTAAATGTCTCGTCGCCGCGCGAGCGCTCGCGCTGGAGTTCCATCTCCGCATCGAACCCGGCGCGGTCGACCTCGTACCCGTGCGACTGGGCGACCTCGACGGTGAGCTCGAGGGGAAGCCCGTGGGTGTCGTACAGCGTGAAGGCGTCACGGCCGGGGATCCGCTTCGTGCCGGCCTC
>CANFFZ010000053.1 GCA_947446155.1 Chloroflexota bacterium
CCTTCGGCACCTCGAGCGAGGTGCCCGGCACCAGCCGCTCGATCGATTGCAGGGGCACAATCTGTCGGATCCCCGCCCACGCGATCACGAGCCCGTTCCGGTCGACGGTATAGCGAAGGGAAGCGAGCGCCAGCGTCCAGTAGCCGAACAGCGTGGCGAGCGTCGCCGCTCCACCTGCGCCAAGCCACGCCCCCACCGTTGCGAGGTCGGTGTCACGCCCGCGCGCGAAGACGACGAGCAGCGAGGCGACAGCGAGCGCCCATGCGACAAGCACGCCGCCCATCATCAGGCCCAGCGTCCGGGGTGGCTGGTAGTGCAACAGACCTCCCGCGCGGCTCGCCGGGGATCACGGGCGCCGCACCTTCGAGTCTACCCGCCCGACTGGCTACGGGCGGCAGACCTCGATGGTCGCGAATTCGGCGCAGGCTAAGCGCGGACGCCGGCGCGGGCGTACACGGGCGTGAGCCAGGACGTGTATGCGGGCTGGCGACCGGTGATGCTGCTGAAGTACAGCGACTGCAGCCGCTTCGAGATGGGGCCGGGCTTGCCGTCGCGGACGGGCACGCGGTCAACCTCGACCACCGGGGTGAGGTGGGCGGCCGTGCCGGTCATGAACACCTCGTCCGCGATGTACAACTCGGAGCGGTCGATCGAGCGGCGCTCGACGGAGAGCCCCATCTCCTTCGCGGCCAGTTCGAGCGCGGTCTCGAGCGTGATGCCTTCGAGGATGTTGTCGCTCGGCGCAGGCGTGATCAATTTGCCGTTGCGGATCATCACGATGTTCTCGCCTGAGCCCTCGGAGACATGGCCGTCCTGGTTGAGCATGATCGCCTCGTCGAAGCCGTTCAGTTGGGCCTCGCTCTTGGCCATCGCGTTGTTCACGTACAGGCCGTTCACCTTCGCCCGCGCGGGGATCTCGGTGTCGTCCACCCGCCGCCAGGACGAGGTCGCGCAGCGCGCACCCTGGTCCGGGTCGAGGTAGGAGCCGAACGGTGTGACGTAGACGAGGAAGTCCCACTCGAGGTTGTGCATCCGCACGCCCACGATTTCGGAGGACATGTAGATCATCGGGCGGACGTAAACGTCCTCCTTGAAACCGGACTTCTCCACGACCTGCTGAATGATGTTGGCGGTTTCCTCGTCGTTGAAGCGCAGCCCCATCCGCATGATCTTGGCGCTCTGGCGGATGCGCTTGACGTGGTCTTCCACGCGGAACAGGTACAACTCGTTCTGTTCGGCGTTCCAGTTGCCGCGGACACCCTCGAATACCGCCGTCCCATAGTTGAAGGCGTGCGTCATCACGTTGATATTCGCCTGCTCCAGCGGGACGATTTGTCCCCGGAAGAACGCCATGGGTGTGGCCATCGAGTGGCTCCTTCGGCTCGCCGGCCCGCGAAGGGGCTACGGCGGTGGCGGGGCCAGAACCGTGTCCGGCCCCGAGAGGGGCGAGGATACGGAGCGCGGCTGGCCCCGGCAAGGCACAGCGCCACCTCCAGATGGCGGTACAGCCGAGGAAGAGCGAGCCGCCCTACGCGCCTATCCTGCGTGGGAGTCCTCAATGGGATGAGCGGAGGGGCGCAATGACCATCCCCAGCGGCGCGCGGTATCAGGTCGGCAGCGTCGAGTTTGCCGTGGTGAACGACGGGGACTACTTCTACGACGCCGGGGCGGTCTTCGGCGTCGTGCCGCGGATCATGTGGGAGCGGCAGATCGAGGGGCTGGACCGCCAGCACCGGCTCACACTCGGCATCAACTGCCTGCTCCTCCGCTCGCGAGGCAAGACGATCCTGATCGAGACCGGCGTCGGCGGGAAGCCCGGTGACCGTGACTCCTCGTCCCCCGCCTCCGAGGGCACCCTGCTCACCTCGCTCGCCGCGATCGGCGTCCAGCCCGCCGACATCGATGTCGTCGTGAACACTCACCTGCACGCCGACCACTGTGGCTGGAACACCTCGGCGGACGCCGCCGGCGTGCTCACCCCCACGTTCCCGAACGCCAGCTATGTGATGAGCGCCACCGAATGGCGCGATGCCACCCACCCGAACGAGCGCACGCGCGCCACCTACCTCGGGCGCAACCTCGATCCGATCGCCGACCGCCTCGACCTGATCGAGGGCGAGCGCGCCATCACCGACGAGGTGATCTTCGTGCCGGTGCCCGGTCACACGGAGGGCCACAGTACGGTTGTGATCCGCAGCGGCCAGGAATGGGCGGTCTACGTCGGCGACATGGCGCAGCACCGCGTCCAGCTGGAGCGCACCCCCTGGGTCTCCGGCCTGGACACCCTCCCGCTCGTCTCACTGGAGACGAAGAAGCGCCTGATGGACGAGTGCATCGAGGCGGGCGCGCTCATCGCCTTCTGCCACGGCGCCTACCCCGGAGTCGGTCGGATGACCCGCACCGCCGAGGGGCACCGCAAATGGGTGGACGTCGAGCCGCTCGAGCATGGGCACGCCTAGTGACCTCGTTCATTGACCCGGACGATCTGCTGCCCGTCATCTCGAAGGCCGACCTCGCGCGGCCGCATGTGCATGCCGACGAGTCCGAGATCGCGGAGGACGGGCATATCCACACCTCAGGGCTGACGGGGGAGCGGACGAACGTCCTGCCGCTCGCCCACCTGCACATGAAGGCGGACTGGCACCCCGCACCCGTCCACGGCTGGACGCTCCCCCTCTGGTACGGCGGCACCTACGACGAGCAGCAGTCTGCGCGCGAGTCCGCCGTTATCTGGGACCGCTCCCACGTCGGCCGGTACTACGTCACCGGTGATGGGGCAGCCGAGGTGCTCTCGCGTGTCTTCGCGACCGACGCTCGACGCGTGCCCGTGGGCGCCATCGCGCGCCTCGTCGGCTGCCACGAGGACGGCACGGTGCTGGACATCGCCACCGCGTGCCACCTCGATGCCGGCCGCTGGTTCATCATGAGCGGCCCCCGCGCCCAGGTGCGCCTGCGCGAGGCGATCGCTGCCGCCGTGCGTCCTGGCGAGGATGTGCAGGTGCGCGACCGTATGGCGGAGTCCGTACTGCTCGCCGTTGCCGGGCCGAAGGCTGCGAGCCTCCTCGAACAGGTCGTCGGCAACATCCCCAACGCCGTCCCGCTCGGCGAGGCGCACGAGGTACTCCTTGGCGGCTGGCGCGCGCTCGTCGCGCACACCTCGGAGGTCGGCGAGGAGACCTACTGGGTCCTCGTCGCACCCGAGGTCGGTGAGCATGTCTGGGAGAACGCCGTCTCAGTGGGCATCGCCCCCGCCGGCCTCGCTGCCTGGGACACGATGCGCATCGAGGCCGGAGTGATCGAGGCGCCCGGTGAGACACCGCTCCCCGCCACCCCGTACCACGCCGGCCTCGGAGACCTCGTCGACCTAGAAGACGCCGAGGGCCCGCGCGTCTTCCCCGGCGCCGCGGCGCTGCGCACAATCCACGCCGCCGGCGTCGAACGCGTGCTGTCTGGCCTGCGGATGGACGGCCCCCGCCTCGCGAAGCGCGGATCGAGGATCAGCGGCGCAGCGGGCGACCTCGGCGCGTGCGTCGCAGCGGTGTTCTCGCCCGCCCTCGGCACCGGCATCGCCCTCGCCTACCTGCCCCCTGACCTCCTCCGCGTCATCGTGGACACCGACGGCACCCCGCAGCCCGCCGACGTCGTTGCGCTGCCCTTCGTGCACGGGCCTCGAAGGGCAGCAGCTCGATAGGCATTGCGCTGCGCGCTCGGTAGCGAAGTCGTCTAGCTGGGAGCCGGATGGTGCCAGCCCGTAGGTCCGTGGCATTTGGTATCGCCTGCGCTGTCGCGATCCTCTTTGACTTCTTCGCGACGACTTCTGCCCAGACTCCCCCCGCCACCTCGACTGCTGGCACGTTCTCGGGCGGCGCGATCGCGCCAAGTGGTCTGTCAATTGTGGCGTTCACCGGAACGACCGTTCAGCTAAATACCGCTGGAATAGGTGCGAAGGCCGTATCAGTCGCCGCCACCGCGGGTGGCAAGATGCTGACGTTTGTGGTCGGCGCCCCGGACTTCGTGAATATAGAGTTCAACTCGGCATTTGTGGGTGGCATGAAGGGCGCATTGGTCGTTGTGAAGACCGAAGGAGGTGGGGTCGTTGCGACTCCCGTCCCTCCCGTCGCGTCGCCAAACCCTCGTGCGAAGGTCCCGCACGAGTTCATCGGGAACGCCGCAGTGATCCTGAAGTACCCCTCTGCCTACGACGTGCACACACCGCGAGATGACTTGAAGTCACCCGTCCGGTCGCAGTTACCTCCCGGCATCAAGCCAGAGATTGCCGATCCGATATTGCTGGCGTCACAGCCCGGGGGCTTCTTAACGGAGCAAGTCCTAAGCGACCTGCAGGGTGTGGTGCTGACGGACTATGACTTTGCGCTCCTCATCCCGCTGCGCCAATTGCCGGGCCAAACAAACTCCGGGGGGCATACGGGCTCGCAGCACGAAACATCGGCCTTGAGAATCACTTGTTGCGACCCCCGGCCGTCGGCTGGCCGCGACTTCGAGGGGCTCCGAATCTCAACACCGGGACTCGGTACGGATGGGCCTGCGGTACGGCCCCAGACCGGACGAGCGTCGGGTACGTCGGGGCGTTATCGGAGGCCGAGTGTGCCGCCCTCACTGCCACGCACGAGATTGGGCATTACTGGGGCGCTTACTGGTCGTCTGCCGAGACCTCTTCTAGGTGGCACCCCGGTCTCCCGGTCGCGCAGTTGGCCGTAACGAAATCCGGTGGAGGGTATTGGACCCTGCTCTGGGAAGGGAGTCGCCCCGGCCCCGCTCCTCGCGTTCCCGGCATCCTGGGGAACGGCGCGGCGACTGGTTCGCTCTTTAACGCGTTCGACCTTTACGCGATGGGTCTGGTGGGGTACGCAGCGACCGCGCCTTCGGTCTATCGGCTTTGCTACAACACGAATCCAGTTCGACAAGCGGAGGGGATCTGCCTGCTGCCTGGTGAGACCTACCACGAAACGCAGACGACAACCGAGGTGAGGTTGGACGACCTGATTCGGGAACTCTCCACGCGTGGCCCCGCCTACTTTGAGGGTGACGGACGCCGCATCCCAGATATCGATCCCAGCGTGAAGAATCTCCGCACGCTTGTAGTAGTCATCAAAGGGGACGACGAGACACTCACGGACACCGACCGCCGGTTCTTGACGGAGTTTGCGACGGAATTACCGAGAGTCTGGAACCAGTCGACGAGGGGGCTCTCCACGATGGTGGTGAGCGCTGATCCGGCTCGCTGATCGCGATCGCTACTTCGCCAGCAGAACCTCCGAGGCGAGCGCGAGCAGGTTGCCCTCGCCGTCCTCGAAGAAGGTCATCCACAGTCCCATCGAGGCGTCCTTGTGGACGATGTGCGCGCCCTCGGGCTCCATCTGCAGGCCGTGGGAGACGAGGTGGGTGTGGCCCGCGTGGACATCCGCGACACGGAAATACAGCGGCGAACCGGGGTGGTCGAACCTCGGGTTTTCCGGGATGTCCAGCATCAACCGCACGCCGCCGAGGTCGAAGAAGGCGAGGTTGCCCGCCTGGAACAGGAATGGCAGCCCCAGCACGTCGCGGTAGAACGCGACCGCTCGGTTGATGTCCTTCACGTTCATCGCGATCTGGAGCAGTCCCTGCGAATCGACGCCATCCATCGATGTCTCCTCTTCTAATTCCGGGTTGTGCTAGCGCGCCCTCGTGCCGCCATCCACGGTGTAGATGCCGCCTGTAATGAACGAGGCGTCCTTCGAGCAGAGGAAGGTGACGAGCGCGGCGACTTCCTCCGGATGGCCAACGCGGCCCATCGGGTAAGCGTCGCCCATGCGCTTCATCGCGGCCTGTGGGTCGTCCGGGTTCGCGCCGCGCGCGAGATCTTCGCCCATGGCAGTCTCGATGACGGCGGGGCACACGGCGTTGACGCGGATGTTGCGGGTGCCGAGGGCGAGTGCGGCCGACTTTGTCATCCCGATGACCGCGTGCTTGCTCGCACCGTAGGCGAAGAGCGTGGGGGTGCCGCCGAGGCCTGCCACCGACGCCGTATTCACGATCGCCCCGCCGCCACGCCGGAGCATCGCTTTGCCGACCTCGCGCATGCCGAGCCAGACGCCCTTCACGTTGACCTCGATGACCTGGTCGAACACCTCTTCCGGATAGTCGAACATCGAGGTGACGGGGCCGAGGATGCCCGCGTTGTTGAAGAAGTGGTCGATGCCGCCCGTGAGCCGCTCCGCCTCCGCGACGTAGGCGCGTACGTCGGTCGCCCTCGTCACGTCGGCATGCACGATGTAGGCGGCGCCCCCCGCACGCTCGACGGCGACCGCGCTCTCCTCGAGGGCCGTGCCCGGCAGGTCGACGAGCACCACGCGCGCACCGTCTGAGGCGAACCGCACCGCCGTCGCCCGCCCGATGCCGCCCGCTGCCCCGGTGATCACCGCCGTCTGGTCGTCGAACCGTCCCATCGCCCACCTCGTCTCCGCCCATCCCTCGAGGGCTCGAGCAGTGTGCCAGAACGGACTTGCGTTTGCTCGCGGCCTCGATAGGCTCGATCCATGGCGAAGACAGAACCTCAGGTCAAGGCATTCGCGACCGCGCGCGCGTGGGAGCGCTGGCTCGCGAAGGAACCACCGCCCGAGGGGATCTGGATCCGGATCGCGAAGCCGGGCTCCGAGATCATCTCGATCACCTACGACGAGGCGGTCGAAGTAGCGCTCTGCTACGGCTGGATCGATAGGCAGAAGACTGCCATCGACGAGGAGTTCTGGCTCCAGCGCTTTGCGCCTCGGCGTCCTGGGACCAGTTGGTCGAAGATCAACTGCGGACGCGCAGAAGCGATGCTGCGGGCGGGTCGGATGAAGCCGGCCGGGCGGCGCGAGGTCGAGCGAGCGAAGGCAGACGGCCGCTGGGACGCCGCCTACGCCGACCAGGCGAACATGGCGGTGCCCGACGACCTCGCAGCAGCGCTGGCGAAGGACACGGACGCGAAGCGCTTCTTTAGTACGCTCGACAGTGCGAGCCGCTACGCGATCCTCTACCGCATCCACGACACGAAAGAGCCGGAGGCGCGCGCCCGGCGGATCGCGCAGTTCGTCGAGAAGTTGGGTCGTCACGAGACCACCTACACCTAGCCATGGCGACAGACGACCTCCCCGTGAAGACGTTCAAGTCTGCGAAAGCCTGGGAGATCTGGCTGGCGAAGCAGCACGCGAAGTCGGACGGGCTCTGGCTGCAGCTGGCGAAGAAGGACTCCGGCATCGCCTCGGCCACCTACGCCGAGGCTGTCGAGGTCGCGCTCTGCTACGGGTGGATCGACGGCCTCAAACGACCGTTCGACGGTACCTACTGGATTCAGCGCTTCACGCCTCGTCGTCCGCGCAGCAAGTGGTCCGCGAACAACAAGGCGAAGGTGGAGGCGCTGATCGAGGCCGGCCGGATGCAGCCCGCGGGTTTGCGAGAAGTCGAGGCGGCTCGCGTCGACGGGCGTTGGGAGGCCTCGTATCCCAGCTCAGCGACGATGGAGGTGCCGGAGGACTTCAGTGCCGCGCTCGCGAAGCGCCCGAAGGCGCACGCTGCCTTCGGGACGCTCAGTCGCACCAACCGCTACGCCTTCTTGTTCCGCGTACACGACGCGAAGCGGCCGGAAACGCGCGCGCGCCGGATCACGCAGTTCGTCGAGATGATCACACGCGGCGAGACGCCCTATCCGCAGCGTGAGTCACAAGGCGAATCGGAGGACCTGATGGCGATACGAGGTCGCGGGTGACGGCGGCGCGCGAGGCGCAGCCAGCGAGGGCCATCGCCAGGTCGAACTCGGCGTGCAGCAGTTGCAGGACGTGGCGCACACCCGGCTCGCCGTCGACGAGGCCCCAGAGGATGGGGCGGCCGAGGAGCACGGCGTCCGCGCCGAGGGCGAGTGCTTTCAGGATGTCCGTGCCGCGTCGGATGCCGCCGTCCACGAGCACCGGGGCGCGGCCCGCCATCGCATCGACGACCTCGGGGAGCGCGTCGATGCTGGCGATGGCGGTGTCGAGTTGGCGGCCGCCGTGGTTGGAGACGATGACGCCCCGCACGCCGGCCTCGATGGCGCGGGTGGCATCGTCGGCGCGCAGCACGCCCTTCACGAGTACGGGGAGACGGGTCGAGGCGCAGAGTGCGGCGAGGTCGGCCCAGGTGAAACCCGGGTCGATCTGCGAGGCGAAGAACTGGAAGAGGCCAGAGTCGCGGCCGTCGCTGGAGACGCGTGCGAGCGCCTCCGCGAGGTTGGCGGCCGTCATGCCCTCGGGCAGCGCGAAGCGGTTGCGCGCGTCGCGCTCGCGACGACCGAGGAGCGGTGCGTCCACCGTGAGCACAATCGCCTCGTAGCCTGCCGCTTCGGCGCGCGCGACGAGTGCGGCGGTCAGCGCGCGGTCACGGAACACGTACAACTGGAACCAGCGAGGCGCGCCCGGCGCGGCTGCCGCCACATCCTCGATGCTCGTGGACGCGAGGGTGCTGAGGGTCATGGTGACGCCCTCGGCGGCTGCGGCACGCGCGACGGCTGCCTCGCCGTCGGGATGCGCGAGCCGCTGGAAGGCCGTCGGTGCCACGATCACCGGCCACGGGTGCCGCCGTCCGAGGATTGTCGTCGAGAGGTCGCGCGCGCTCACATCGACGAGCGCGCGCGGGCGCACCGCGATCCGCTCGTACGCCTCGCGGTTCCAGCGGAGCGTGACTTCATCGGTCGCGCCGCTGGCGTAGTAGTCGCGCGCCAGCGGCGTCAGGCGTTCGAGGGCGCGTGCTTCGACCTCGGCGAGGTTGATCGCGGAGTCGCCCTCGATGGCTGTCATCGCTAGTACGTTGCCTCGACCGGGTTGCCCCACTGGAACGGCCGCGTGAGCACGTGGCCCAGGCCGTGGTCGGCGGCGAAATGGCGCAGGCCGTGCTGCAGCGGTTCCGTCAGTTCGAGCCGGTAGCCGAGGTTCTGCGCGTACTGCTGCTGGTGCCAGCAGTCGAGGTAGACGATGCCGTGTGCGCCCTCGGGCAGCAGGCTCGCGGCCGCCGCCGTCTGCTCGCCAATGCTCGTCATCACGCGTTGCAGCGAGTTCACCGGCCACAGCCGTCGGGGCAGCACGTACACGCCGTTCTGTGTGTCAGACAGCGGTACCGAGATCCGCACCGGGGCATGCTCCACCTCGCCGACGACCTCGAACGTGGCGGCACCGAGGCGGGTGACCGCCCAGGCGTAGGCGCAGGCCTCGGTCAGCACGTCCTGCGCACGCTCGTCGGCCTCGCTCCGCCCGGCGCAGGTGCGTGCCCCGTGCGCAGCGACGAGGCGTGCGCCCAGGACCTCGATGGCGCCGCCGACCTCGACTTCATCGAGCGCGCGGCCGAGCCAGTAGAAGGGTGGGTTGTGCTCCGACTCGCGGGTCATCATGAAGGCGAGCCAGCAGGAGTCGTTGGCACCCCAGCCCGCCGGAAGGATCTCCGGCAGGAGTGCCTGCAACCACTCGGCCATTTCTCGCGCCATCGGGCGATCCTAGCGGGGCCGGCTCTCTGGCTCTCCCGACAGACGGGGCAGCCGCATCCAGCCTCGATGTCCCACGATGCTGATGGCGGCGGCCACGAGCGATCCGGCGAGGACCGCGGCGGTGGGGTCACGGCGGAGGACGAACGCGAGCCCACCTCCGATGGCGGATGCCGTGGCGTTCAGTTCGGCCTGCAGGACGTGGGGCAACCTCGTCGCCAGCACATCGCGCAGCACGCCGCCGCCGGTGGCGGTCAGGATCGCGAGCAGCACCGTCGCGGGCCAATCGAGCCCTGCCTCAGTCGCCAGCAACGCGCCGGTGGCCGCGAAGGCGCCGGTGCCGATGGCGTCCGCGACATCGAGGATGGCGACAGGCAGGCGGCGTCCGGCCGCGCCGAAGGCAATCGCGCCGGCGACAGCAGCGGCCGCGTACAGCAGATAGTCCGTCCGCACGAAGGCACGCGGCACGTCGCCGATCAGCACATCGCGCACGATGCCGCCGCCGATCGCGGCGACCAGCCCGAGCGTCGCGAGGCCGAAGAGGTCCATCCCCGCCCGCCGGCCGACGGCCACCCCGCTCACCGCGAAGGCGACAATCCCCACGCGGTCCGCGATAGCGACGAGGGCGAGTGCGTCCATGCGCGCACGATAGTGGCCCGCTCCCAGAGAACGTCTGCCCTCGCCTCGACGCCCTCCTCGGCCTCGCCTACCGTCCGAGGATGGACGCGAGCGCTGCTGACTACCTCCGCGCCGTCGTGCTGGGCGCGATCCAGGCGCTCACCGAGTTCCTTCCGATCTCGTCTTCTGGCCACCTCCTCCTTGCCGGTCGGGTGATGGGCGACGAGATCTCCTCCCTCACTTTCGATGTGGGCCTGCACCTGGGGACGCTCGCGGCCGTGCTGCTCTACTTCTGGCGCGACTGGACGGGGATGGCCGTCGCCTCGGTCACGGACGCGGCGCGGCACCAGTGGCACCTCGGGCGGTGGAGCGCGCAGGGGCGGCTGGCCTGCCTCGTGGCGCTGGGGACCATTCCGGCGGTGCTGGCGGGCGCTCTGCTCGATTCAGTCATCGAGGAGCAGGTGCGCGGAGCGGGCGTCGTTGGCGTCACGCTGATCCTCGGTGCGGGGCTGCTGTGGGTGGCCGACCGTGCCGTCGTCCGCCACGCCGGCCTCGAGGGGGTGGATGCGAGGCGTGCGCTGACGATCGGAGTGGCGCAGACCATCGCCCTCATCCCGGGGGTTTCGAGGAGCGGCATGACGATCTCGGCCGCGCGCCTACTCGGCTTCAACCGCGTGTCCGCCGCGCGCTTCTCGTTTTTCCTCTCGGCGCCGGTGGTGGCGGGGGCGGCGGCGCTCAAGCTCGGCCAGGCCATGACCGGAGACGAGGTGGTGGCGTGGGGCCCACTGGCCGTGGGCGCGCTGACCTCCGGGGTCTGTGGCGTGCTCGTGATCCGCGGTTTGCTGGGGTACATGCAGCGCCGGACGTTGGCTGTATTCGTCTGGTATAGAATCGCGCTCGGCGTCGCGGTCCTCGCAGCGGTTGCGACGGGCGCGCTCTAGCGCCGCAGCCCATCGAGGGCGCACGACGGGTGGGAGCCTTGCTCGAACGGTTCGATCTCGATGGCAAGGCCATTGTGGTCACTGGCGGTGGCCGGGGCCTCGGTCGTGGCATGGCGCACGCGCTGTCCGAGGCCGGTGCCCGCGTGATGCTCGCCGCCCGCACCCAGTCCCAGCTCGACGCCACCGCCGAGGAGATCCGCAGCCGAGGCGGTACCGTCGCCACGTTTGCGGCAGACGTCACCGACTCAAAGCAGGTGGACGCCCTCGTTGCCGCGTGCGTGCGCGAGTACGGCCGCATCGATGTGATGTTCGCGAATGCCGGTGGTGGGGGCGGCCCGAACGTCGACTTCTGGGAGTACCCGGACGACGCCTTCGAGCAGGTCCTTGCGACGAACCTGAAGTCGACGTTCTACTCCTGCCGCGCTGCCTCGAAGGCGATGGTCGAGCAGGGGGCGGGCGGTGTCCTGGTCACCACCGCCTCCGGCACCGCGCTGCGTGGCAACCGAGGCTTCGCCTATCCGACGGCGAAGGGCGGCGTGATCTCCCTGACAAAGTCGATGGCGACCATGCTCGCCGGCCACAGCATCCGGGCGAACTGCATCGTCCCGGGCTACGTCTCTCAGAACGACCCGAAGGACGAGCAGGAGCGCGAGCAGCGCGCCCAGCGCGGCACCTTCATGCCGGTGCAGCGCCTGGGCGAGTGGTGGGAACTCGGTCCGCTCGCGGTGTTCCTCGCCTCCGAGGCGTCTTCATACATCACCGGCGAAACCTACATCATCGACGGCGGCGGACTCGCCGGTGGGCTGGGGCCGATCAAGTTCCGCCCCCAGCACGAGTGGTAACGCCGATGACCAAGCCCAAGTCCTCTTTCTTTGACCTCGAAGGCAAGCGGGCCCTCGTGATCGGCGCGGAGCACCCGCACGGCGCCGCCATCGCGCGCGCCTACGCCGAGGCCGGCGCCGACGTGGCACTCGCCGCCCTGACCGCAGACGAGGCCGTCGTTCGATCACGCGCCGTGCAGCGCGAGGTCGAGGCGATGGGCCGCAAGTCCTCGACCTATGTGATGGACGTGATGCTCGGCAAGAACGTCGAGGTCACGATGCGCCAGATCGTGAAGGAGATGGGCGGCCTCGACATCGTCGCGTCGTGCCCGGACCTGTTCCTCGCCAAGCCGATCGAGCGCACCTCCGACACCGAACTGGCACGTGTGATGCAGGCGAACTTCACCTCGCAGTACTTCATCGTCCGCCATGCCGCCGAGGAGTTCCGCCGGCTGAAGCAGCCCGGTCGGATCGTCCTCACCACGAGCGTCCTGGGCGAGCGCGGGCTGCCGAACACCACGGCGTATGCTGCCGCCGCCGGCGCGGTGGTGAACCTCGTGCGGTCGGCTGCGGTCGAGGTGGCGCCGGACCGGATCCAGGTAAACGGCATCGCCCTCGGCTGGATGGACTGGATGCAGGACCGCATCCGTCCGGACGACGAGGAGGCCCAGCGCGCCGTGCGGTTCGTCGCGCTGCGC
>CANFFZ010000054.1 GCA_947446155.1 Chloroflexota bacterium
CAATCGCCTCGCGCATCAACTGCTCAACTTCTTCGCGCGTATCACCTGCTGCGATGCACCCCGGAAGACCGGACACATATGCCGAGTAGTTGCCCGGCGCCTTCTCAAACACGGCCGCGTAGTGGACTTCTTCATCGCTAGACCTTCGCCCCCAGCCGCCGCAGCAATTCGAGGCACGCCCCCGGCGCGCCTGCCGCATACGCCGGCACACGCACTTGCTGCGGCGACAGCCGCAGCGGCTTGCCGTTGAACATCGTCAGCGACCCGCCCACCGCTTCGAGGACTGCGACGCCCCCCGCGACATCCCACACCGATCGCGGCCCCGTCGAGAAGTACACGTCCGCCCGCCCGTCCGCCGCGTGGACTAATTTCACCACCGCCGACCCGCACGGGTACACGTCCCACGGCAACTGGCGCTGTATCCCGTTCCGCTCATAGTCGTTCCGTGACACCACCACGCGCTGTACCGCCCGCTCCGCCGGCAGCATCGCCATCGCCTCGCCGTTCCGCCGCGCCTCACGCCGATCGCCATCGAGCAGCCCGGACATCACCACGCTGTCCGTAGGCAGCCCCGCCGCGCCAAGCACGAGCACGTCCCCCACAAACAGCCCCACTGACACCCCGAACTCCGGCAACCGGCGCACGAACTCCCGCGTCCCGTCCAGCGGGTCGACCACCCACGTCGGCTCTCCGTGGATCAGCGGTGCTTTCTGCTTCGACTCTTCCGAAAGCCAATGCGCCCCCGGGATCAGCGGCATCAGCATCCGCTGCAACACATCGTCCGCCGCGTAGTCGGCCTCCGTGACCGGCCCGTCCCACCCTTTTTGCCGCACGCGCATCCGGGGCTGCCGCGCTACTTCCAGGATCGCCTCGCCCGCCGCGCGCACCGCCGCCTCAAGCCCCTCGCGTACCGCGTCGAGATCCATGTCATAGCCATTGATGTGGGAGGTTGGCACTCCCTCAGATGCTACACTCACGCGCACAATGCGGTTCCCCTTCACAAGAATCACAGCCGCCCTCACCGGGCGAGTCCCCGCTCGTGGTGAGCCTGTCGAACCACGCCGCGAAGCGGCGCGGGGACTCGCCCGCGCTGACTCGCGCCCCTCCACCCTCGTGACTGACCTCCAGGCCGCCCTCGGCGAGCACAACGTGCTCTGGGCGCCTGAGGATCTCGCCGGCTACGAGTATGACGCCACCATCGAGCGACACCGCCCAGACGCTGTCGTCTTCCCCTCCACCACCGATCAGGTCTCCGCCGCTGTCATCCTCGCCAACGCCCACGGCGTCCCCATCGTCCCCCGCGGCTCCGGCACCGGCCTCGCTGGCGGCGCAGTCCCCATCAAGGGCGGCGTCGTCATCGCCCTCACGAAGATGAACCGAATCATCGAGATCAACCCGCGCGACCGCGTCGCCGTCCTGCAACCCGGCGTCATCAATCTCGCGTTGCAGGACGCCTGCGCCGCCCACGGCCTGCTCTACGCGCCCGACCCGTCCTCACAGCGCATCTGCACCATCGGCGGCAACATCGCGACGAATTCCGGCGGCCCCCACACCCTCGCCCACGGCTCCACCGTCAACCACGTCCTCGGCCTCGAGGTCGTCCTGCCCGACGGCCGCATCACTTGGCTCGGCGGCCGTCAGCCGGACGCCCCCGGCATCGATCTCCGCGGCATCTTCGTCGGCTCCGAAGGCACCCTCGGCA
The DNA here is from genome assembly GCA_947446155.1 of Chloroflexota bacterium. Next base: position 1,703 of record CANFFZ010000054.1, read on the forward strand.
TCGTCACGCAGGTTTGCGTCCGCCTCATGCGCAATCCCGAAGCCGTCCACACCATGCTCGCCATCTTCGAGACCGTCGACGCGGCGTCGGAGGCTGTCTCCGGAATCATTCGCGGTGGTGTCATCCCCGTCGCCCTGGAGATGCTCGACAACGAGATCATCAAGGCCGTCGAACCACGCCTCCACGTCGGCTACCCGCTCGACGCCGGCGCCGTCCTGCTTATCGAGGTTGAAGGCCTCCGCGAGTCCGTCGAGGCCGACGCCGAGCGCGTGGTCATCGCCTGCCGCGAAATGGGCGCACGCGAAGTCCGTACCGCCGAGTCTGAAGCCGAACGCGCACGCCTCTGGGAAGGCCGCAAAGGCGGCATCGGCGCCATCGGCGCGCTCAGCCCCAACTTCTACATCCTCGATGGCGTCGTCCCGCGCACCCAACTCCCCGCCGTGATGTCCGAGGTGCTCCGTCTCTCCGCCGAGGCCGGTTTCCGTTGCGCTAACATCTTCCACGCTGGCGACGGCAACCTGCACCCCAACATCATGTTCGACGAACTCGTCCCCGGCGCGACCCAGCGCGTGCTCGATCTCGGCGGCGCGATCATGCGCCTCTGCGTCGATGCAGGCGGCTCCATCACGGGCGAGCACGGCGTCGGCCTCGAGAAGCGCTCCTACATGGAGTGGATCTTCAGCGAGCATGACCTCGACGCACAGCACCGCGTCCGCGCCGCCTGGGGCACCGGCGACCTCTTCAACCCCTGCAAGATCCTCCCCAACAGCCACGGCTGCGGCCAGGCCCACGAAGCCGAAATTCGCCACCACCTCGCCACTCCCGGCGTCTACGTATGAAGGCTCGCTGCTAGTGGACGCCATCTTCACGTCGGATGCACTGACCGCGCTCGTCACCCTCACGCTGCTCGAGGTCGTCCTCGGCATCGACAACGTGGTCTTTATCTCCATCCTCGTCGGCAAACTCCCGCCCGCTCAACAGGCCCGCACTCGCCGCATTGGACTGCTCGGCGCGATGGTGATGCGCATCTGCGCGCTCTTTTCGCTCGCCTGGATCATCAGCCTCACCGCGCCGCTCTTCACCGTCCTCAGCCAGGAGGTTTCCGGTCGCGACCTCATCTTGGTCGTCGGAGGCCTCTTCCTACTCGCCAAAGCCACGATGGAACTCCACGACCGGCTCGAAGGCAACGAAGGCCACGCCTCTGCGCGCGTCGCGCCGTCCTTCGTTGCGGTGATCGTGCAGGTCATGCTGCTCGACATCGTCTTCTCGCTCGACTCCGTAATTACCGCCGTCGGCATGACTGACCAACTGTGGGTGATGATCACGGCCGTCGTGCTCGCCGTCTCGATCATGCTTCTCTCGGTGAGCACCATCAGCGAGTTCGTGAGCAAACATCCCACCATCAAAATTCTTGCTCTCTCGTTCCTGCTGCTGATCGGCATGTCCCTCGTTGCCGAAGGCCTCGACCAGCACGTCCCCAAGGGCTACATCTACTTCGCGATGGGCTTTTCGATCCTCGTCGAGGCGATCAACATCCGCGCTGGCCGCGCCGGTTCGAAGCAGGCCGAACCTGTGCGACTGCACGAGCCATACGCCGACGGCACGCCTCCCCGATGACCACTACCTCCACCGCCATCGATGCCGTTCGCACCGTCCTCCCCCCCGATCGCGCCCGCGCGCCCGAAACCTACGCCATCGATGGCGTCACCCCCGCCGCGGCCTTCCGCCCCGAAACTCGCGACGAGGTCGCCCGCCTGCTCGCTTCGTGCGATGCCGCCACCCTCGCTGTGACACCGCTCGGCGCGCGCACCGCGACCGCCCTCGGTCGCCCCCTCACCGCCTACGACGTCGCCATCGACACCACTGCCCTCGCCCGCATCATCGAGTACGAACCTGCCGACCTCACCATCACCGTCGAGGCCGGCATGACCCTCGCGACGCTCCAGCAGACCCTCGGCGCGAACAGCCAGTTCCTGCCCGCCGACCTCCCACCCTCGGACGCCGCCACCGTCGGCGGTTTGCTAGCCACCGCGCGCCCCGGCGCATGGCGCAACCACCTCCCCAACCAGCGTGATCTCATCCTCGGCCTCACCGTCGCGAGCCCCGAAGGCACCCTCGTCCACTCCGGCGGCAAGGTCGTGAAGAACGTCTCCGGCTACGACCTCCACCGCATGCACACCGGCGCGCTCGGCGCGCTCGGCATCATCGTGGAGGCCACCTTCAAACTCGCTCCCCGTCCGCCCGCCATTCGCTCGTGGGCCATCCAGTGCAACACGCTCACGCAGGCCGCTGACCTCGCCTTCCGTCTCTGGAATCAGTCGCTCCCCCTGCGCGCACTTTCCTTACTCACCTCCGAGGCCTCCCGCGTTGCCTCCCTCACCCCCGCCCCACACGTCCTCCTCGAATGTGGCGGCTACGAGGCCGTCCTCGTCCGCTGCGAAGAGATCGTCCGCCGTGAGACCGTGCTCGCTCGCGCTATCGGCGGCGAAGCCATCGGCAACCAGCCATGGGACGCCCTCCGCCTCGCCGCCGGCGACCTCACCAAGACTGTCCTCCGCCTCGGCATCCCCTCATCACGTGTCGCCGAAACAATCGAGGCCGCGGCGGCCGCAGGCTGTACCGCCTGGGGCCACCTCGCCGCCGGTAGCGTCCTCGCCCACGGCCTCCACATCGAAGAGCCCGCCATCGAGTCCCTCCGCGCCCTCGCCCAATCCCATGGCGGCTTCCTCCAGATCGAGTCCGCCCCCGCCCCCCTCCGCCGTACCATCGACCCCTTCGGTGCCGCAGAGCGTGACCTCGTCGCCTCCCTCAAACACCAATTCGACCCGCGCGGCACCCTCAACCGCGGCCGCTGGCAGGAACACGCATGACCACAGCTACACACCCCTCAACCAACGCCTTCCCTCCCCTGTCCATCGATGCGGCCATAGCCCAGATTGATCGGCTCCCTGCTCGTCAGCGCGTGCAACGCGCTCCGAAGCAGGGGGGATGGGCTGCAACCACCACCTCGCCCAGCAAAGACGCAACAGACCACCTCGCCACCCCTCACACCATCCGGTCGCGCACCCTCGCGCCCACCACCCAGCAGGAGGAGCGATGACCACCAGCCCCCTCAACTTCGTCGGCTTCACCGGCGAAGACACTCCCGCTCTCACCGATCTCCAGAACTGTATCCACTGTGGCTTCTGCCTCCCCTCCTGTCCCACTTACATCGCCACCGGCCAGGAACTCGAATCACCCCGAGGTCGCCTCCACCTCATCCGCAACGTGCTCGACCAGAAAGTCGCCCCCACCGACCGGCTCCTCGGCCACCTCGACCTCTGCCTGCAATGCCGCGCCTGTGAAACCGCCTGCCCTTCCGGCGTCCCCTACGGCCGCATCATGGAAGACGCCCGCGCCTCCATCGTCGCGGGCGGCATCACCAAGCGCCCCGCGCAGTGGACGCTCCGCATGCTCCTGCTACGTCATGTCATCGCGAAGCCGAATATGGTCGTCGGCATCTTCTCCCTCGGCCGCCTCTACACCCGCTCCGGCCTCCAGCGCCTCGTTCGCGGCCCCCTCGGCCGCCTGCTCCCGAAGCGCCTCCGCTGGCTCGAGGCCCAGGCCCCCGTCCTCGCAACCCCGCCCTACCGCGACCGCGGCACTGTCGCCTCGCCGGCAGCGCCCCGCGCGCGCGTCGCGCTGCTCACCGGCTGCATGCACGGCGACCTCTACCCTCAGACCCACCGCGCCACCGTCCGCGTCCTCGAGCGCATCGGCTGCGAGGTCGTCGCCCCCGCCGATCAGGCCTGCTGCGGCGCGCTCCACTCACACGCCGGTGACGCCGAGGCCGCCCGCGACCTCGCCCGCCGCAACATCGAGGCATTCGAGGCTGCGAAGGTTGATGCCATCATCGTGAACGCCGCTGGCTGCGGCGCGGCGATGAAGGAGTACGACCGCCTCCTTCGCCACGACCTCGTCTTCGCCAAGCGCGCGGAGCACTTCTCGCACAAGGTGAAGGACGTCCTGGAGTTCATCGCCGAACAGCCCTTCACCGAAGGCCTCGGCACCCTCGACGTCGATGTCACGTTGCAGGACTCCTGCCACCTCGCCCACGCCCAGAAGATCCGCGAGGCGCCCCGCACGCTCCTCCGCGCCATCCCCGGCCTCCGCCTCCACGAGATGAAGACGCCCGACCGTTGCTGCGGTGCGGCCGGCCTCTATTCGATGGTGCAGTCGGACATGTCGCGGCAGGTGCTCGCCCCGAAACTCGAGGACATCGCGCACACCGGTGCACAGGTCGTATGCACCTCCAACCTCGGCTGCACCATGCAGATCGAGGTCGGCCTGCGCCGTGCCGGTATGCCCGGCCGCGTCAGCCACGTCGTCGAACTGCTCGACGAGTCCTACACCGCGGCGGGCCGCTAGCGCATGAGTCCGCGCAGTCTCCGCATGCTCTCGCTGCTCGGCGGCGCACTGCTCGTCGCGCTCGGCCTCGCCTGGTCGCTCCAGGGCGCGGGATTGCTCCTCGGCAGCGTCATGTCCGACCAGCGCGAATGGCTCGTCGCCGGCCTCGTCATCATCCTCATCGGCCTCCGCCTCATCCGCAGCGGCCTGAGCAGCACCCCGTAACCCCTACCGCTTCGGCTCCACCCGCCACTCCGAGGCCAGCCACGCCGCATTAAACTCGAACGCATCGAACGCGTACCCGCGCAGCGTGCTCGCCACCGTCGCGTAGTCCGGCGGCGCGGACAGCGGGAACATCGCCGGCACCTCGTCGAACAGCACCCGCTGCGCCGCCCGCGCTCGCTCGCCTCGCCGCACCGGGTCGATCTCCGCGAACGCCTTGCGCGCCTCCGCGTCATACTTCGGGCTGGAGAATCCCCACAGCGAGAAGTTCCCCGGTAACCCCCCCGACAGGTGCAGCCTCAGCCCGATATCCGGCGTTCGCATCTCGTCGAACTCGACCAGCGCTCCCTCAAAGTCCCCTGCGAGGAACAACACCTCCCAGTCCGCCGCCGGCAATAGCCGCACTCGAGGTACAAAGCCCGCCTCACGCAACTGCCGCTCGATCAGTTGCGCCATCGCGCGCGTCACTGGCCGGTTCGCCCCTTCGAGCGCAAACGACAACTCGCGCTGGCCCGCGGCCTCGAGTAACTGCTTCGCCTCGCCGGGGTTGTGCTGATACAGCGGATGCTTGGCCAGTTCCGACTCGGGAATCGCATCCGTGCGATGTGCCGGGCTGACCGGCCCGCTCAGCACTCCGCCCTCCAGCGCCGCGAGCGCCTTCCGGTCGAGCGCCAGCGAGACCGCTTGCCGCACTCGCGCGTCACGCATCGCCGGCACCGCCCGTGCCTGCGATCCGCCGCCCTTCTGCGGCGCGAGCGAGAATCCCAGCCCGCGCATCCGCCGCGAGGTGCGCCGCAACGCTGTCGCCGCGATGTCCGCCTGCGGTGTGCCTGATTCCTGTTCCGTGCTGCCCGCCGTGTGCAGTGCGACCTCTAACTCCCCGCGCGTCACCGCCGCCGCAGGATCGCGAGACGGCCCGCCGGCGAGCACCTGCACCCGCTCCAGCAGCGGCAACTCACTCCGGTGATACAGCGGGTTCGCTACCAGCGCCGTACCCGCCTCCTCTCGTGCCACAGGCACGAACGGCCCGCTGCCCAGCAGTGCGCCAGTCACCGCGTACGTGGCCGTCGCCGCGCGCACCCCTCCGGTCTGCACGTCCGCGAGGTAGTCGAACAGCAGGCTGAACGGCGCGCGCATCCGAAGCACCACCGTCTGCTGGTCGGGCGCCTCGACCCGATCGACGACCGACGCGAACAGGTAGTCGCCGGTCTGCCCGCGCACCGCGAAGTCCCGCCGCACGCCTTCCGCCGTGAGCGCCGAGGCCAGCCCGTCTTTGTCCGCATGGAACCGCAGCCCGTCGCGCAACCGCACAGTGGCCGTCAGCCCGTCGTTCGTCACCTCAAACCCACGCGCCAGGTCGCCGTGTACCTTCCCCGTCCGCGGATCGAGCGCCACAAGCCGCGAGTACACCGCGTCGCTCAAGCCCACCGGGTCGCCCGAGGCCGCTGTCATCCCGATCCGCACGCTCCCCTGCCGCCGCCCCGACGGCGCGGACGGCGGCGGCGACAGCATCGACCGCGACCCATCGCCCCCGCACGCGGCCAACAGCGCACCCACCGCCATCCCGCCCCCGAGGCGGAGCGAGGCGCGGAGCAGAGCGCGGCGGCTGTGCGCGGTGATTGTCATAGTGCGGGTCTGTGTCTCATTCTGCAGGGCGGGCGTCATCGTAGCGGCGCCACTGCGGCCCTCGCCACCACCGCCCGTGATGGCACATCCGCCCCCCGCCCTCTACCGTCGAGGCATGCAAGAGATGCGCGAGCAACGCGACACCGATTCCGGCTCTGGCGATGGGCCGCCTGATCGGGCAAAGCCACGCAGCACCGTCCGTGTCCTCGGCAGCCTCGCCCTTATCGTGTTGATCGGCGGATTCATCTTCGTCCAGTGCCTGCGCGCCTGGGCCAGCAGCGCCCCGCCCCGCACACTGGATATACCCCGCTCGGAACTGACTGCCAACATCCCGAAGTTCTACGCGCTCCCGACCATGGGCGCCTTTGGCACCCAGACCCACGGCGTTTGGATCACCCTCCAGCCGGACGGCACGGCGCTCGCCTTCTCATCACGCAACCCCGGACAGCAATGTTATGTCGGCTTTCGCCCCGACCTCGCCGTAAAGGCCGGTGAGGGCCTCTACCGCGAGGCCTGCGCCGGTTCCACCTTCGCCCGCGACGGTCGCGCCCTCTCCGGCCCCACCCCTCGTGGCCTCGACCGCTACCCCACCCGAGGTACCCAGAACCGCATCATCGTCGACCTCGAACGCATCCAACCCGGCCCAGCGCGTTAGCCTCGCTGCTACCGATCTGTTTCGGCTCCCCTCTCCCGCTTAGGGAGAGGAGTTGGGGGTGAGGTCACCAGATCCCCAGCGCCAGCTTCACCTCATCCGAGGCCATCGTCCGCGGATCCCACGGCGGATCCCACACGAGGTTCACCTCGACATCTTCGATGCCCTCCAACTGCGTCAGCAGGTGGTACGCCTGCCCCTGGATCATCGGGCCGATCGGACAGCCCGGCGACGTCAGAGTCAGGTCGATCGACACCGTGCCGTAGTCATCCAGCGTCACGTTGTACACGAGTCCTAGGTCGACGATACCCATGTGCAGTTCCGGATCCTGCACCTGCTTGAGCACCTCCCAGAGCTGCTCAACCTTCACCGGTCCTTCTTGCTCGTCGGCCTCAACCGCTTGCGTCTCACCATCGGTAGTCATTGATCTACTCCTTCCCCTCGTCCGTCGTCACCGGCGCCGAGGCGTCCACGGTTCTGTCCTTCAGCGCCTGCTCCAGCGTCTTCCAACCCAGCGACGCGCACTTCACGCGCACCGGGAATTTCGCCACTCCGGCCAGTGCCTCAATGTCGCCCACTTCGTCTGGCGGCGCTTCGCCCGTGAGCATCATCGTCTGGAACGTGCCCACCGCCGCCAGCGCCTCGTCCGCCGTCCGCCCGTATACGAACGCCGCCATCATTGAGGTGGATGCCTGCGAAATCGAGCACCCCGTCCCCGTGAATGCAACATCTTCGATGCGCCCGTCGGCGCTCACGCGCGCCTCTACCGTCACCTGGTCGCCGCACAACGGGTTCGCCCCATCCGCTTTCCGGTTGGCGTCATCGAGGTGTCCTTTGTGCCGGGGCTTCCGGTAGTGATCCAGCAGAATGTCCCGGTAGAGGTCATCCAGCTGCGGCGTCGCGCGGCCCGTCGTCTCAGGCATGCACGCCTCCGAAATAGCGCACGACTTCGCGCATCGCGTCGACCAGTGCGTCGATCTCCGCGCGCGTGTTGTAGATGTAGAACGAAGCCCGCGCCGTCGCCGGTATCTCCAGGCGGGCCATCACCGGCTGCGCACAGTGGTGCCCGGCCCGGATCGCCACGCCATACGAGTCCAGCACCTGCCCGATGTCGTGCGGATGTACGCCTTCGAGGCCGAACGAAACCACCCCGCCCCGGATGCTCCGGTCAATCGGCCCGTATAGCGTGACCCCGGGCACATCGACCATCCGGTCGAGCGCGTAATCCAGCAACTCGCGCTCGTGCGCGCGCACCGCCTCCATGCCCAGCGCTTCGAGGTACTCGATGGCTGTCCCGAACGCGATCGTGTCCGCAATGTTTGGCGTCCCCGCCTCGAACTTGTGCGGCACATCGTTCCACGTTGAGTGTTGCATCGTCACCGACAAGATCATGTCGCCACCGCCCATGAACGGCGGCATCGCCTCCAGCAACTCCATACGCCCCCACAGCACGCCCACGCCGGTCGGCCCCAGCATTTTGTGCGCTGAGAACGCCAGGAAGTCCGCACCCATCGCATACACGTCCGTCGGCAGGTGCGGTACGCCCTGCGCCCCATCCACCAGCACAATCGCGCCCTGCGCGTGCGCCAGAGCCGCCAACTCCGCCACCGGCACGATCGTCCCGAGGGCATTCGACATCTGCGTGATCGCGAGCAACTTCGTCTTCGGCCCGATCAGCCGCTTCGCCGCCGCCATATCCAGCGTGCCGTCCTGCAGCATCGGGATGTACCGCAGCACCACTCCAACATCGTCTCGCAGCATCTGCCACGGCACGATGTTGGAGTGGTGCTCAATCTCTGAGATCACGATCTCATCCCCGGCTACGAGGTTCGCGCGCGCCCACGTGTGCGCCACCAGGTTGATCGATTCTGTCGTGTTGCGCGTCCAGATGATCTCGCACGGATCCTTGGCACCAATGAACCGCGCGACGATCTCACGCGCCCCCTCGTACGCCGCCGTCGCCTCCTGCGAGAGGGTGTGGACCCCTCGGTGTACGTTCGCGTTGTAGTCGCGGTAGTACCGCGTCAACTCTGCGATCACTTGCACCGGCTTTTGCGATGTGGCCGCGTTATCAAGGTACACCAACGTCTTCCCGTTGACCTCGCGCTTCAAGATCGGGAAGTCCCGCCGGATCGCGTCAAGGTCGTACACCCGGTGCACATTGGCATCCGTGCCATAGTTGAAGGATTGCCTCATCATCGCTTCACATCCTCAAGACAGATGAGTCTCTGATCTCCTCCCCCTTGAGGGGGAAGGGCTGGGGTGGGGGTGATCGGCGCGACAGGGACGACCGGGAGATGCACGAAAGCCATCACGGCAGCACCCCCGCCTCGCAGTCCACGTACACCGCGTCCCCATCCACCGTCACCGGATACGACCGCACGCTCTTCACGGCCGGCAGCGTTAGCACTTTCCCCGTCCGTGCATCGAAGGCCGCGCCATGCCTCGGGCACAACACCCGATCGCCGCGCAAACGGCCCTCACCCAACGGTCCGCCGTCATGCGTGCACACATTGTCGATCGCATGCAGCGTCCCGCCGATGTTGCTCAGCGCCAGCGACCGCCCGCCGCACTCCACAACACGCATCTCGCCTTCCGGCATATCCGGCGCCCCTGCCACCCGCTCCCCACTCATTTCGCGATGCTCATCGCCCGCTGAGGCAAACCGATCACATCCCAACGGCGCGCAACCGTCCGCAAAGACACGGAACGGGCCGCCACGAGAAGGGTGAGCCTGCTAGTGAACCATGGTGCCGTCGACCCTTGCGCAGCGACTTCCGGAGACAGGGGGTAAGGGGGATAAGCGGCCGCTACACCCTCGCCAACCAGCGTCGTTGAAACCACCTCGAACGGCCGGTCCCCGCGCACGATCACAGCGTCGCCGTAGCCAGCTTCGCCTGCACCCGCCCACTCAACTCATCCGCGATCTCCGGCAAGCCAAACTCCCCCACCACTGAGTAGAAGAAGCCCGACACCAGCAACTGCAACGCCCCGCGCATATCGAGGCCGCGCGATTGCATGTAGAACAGCGCCTCCGCGTCCACCGGACCAACCGCCGCGTGGTGTCCGCATCGCGCAATATTCGCGGTGAGAATCTCCAGCACCGGGTCGGAGTCCGCCTTCGCCTCGTTCGACAGCAGCAGGTTCCGGTTCGTCTGATCCGCGTCCGCGCCCACCGCATCCAGACCGATGCGCGTAATGCCGTAGTACGCCTGCCGTGACGCCCCCGCGAGCGCCGACTTCACCTCCACGAACGAGGTTGTCCGCGGCCCAATATGATCCTGCAACGTCACGAAGTCGAAGTGCTGGTTCGCGTCGCCGAGCGCCACTGCCCGGATCCCCGACGTCGAACCCTCACCCTCAAGCAACGCCTCGACGGTCTGCTTCACCAGCAGCCCGCCCATCGCAATCGACCCGACCTGGAAGTTCGAGTCGCGCTCCAGCCGACCGCGTACCCACGTGAAGTCGCGCGTCTGCGCCCCCCACCGGTCGTCGAGCAGCAAGCGCACCTGCGAGGCCTGACCCGCGAACACCTCAATCGCGCCCGCTGCCATTACTGGCGCGTCGCCCGAGGTCGTCCGCACCACAATCGTCGCCTCACTGCGCTCCTCAGCCACGATCAGCAGCCGCGGATATACCGCCTCGTTCACCACTGCCGAGGCGTCCACGGTGATCGTGATCGGCCCCGCAAACGCCACGCCGCGTGGGATGTGCACCAGCACGCCGTCCGCACCCCACTTCGCCGCGTTCGCCGCGAGGAACCGGCTCTCGGTCGCCGTCAGCAACGACCCCAGGCGCTCGCGCACCACAGGCACCTTCGCCGCGCCGTCCGCGAGCGATCCCACGAACGCACCCGCCGGCACAGCGCCGTCGATGCGCACGCTCGCCGCCGCAGCCGCGAACCCCGCGGGGTCGAGGCCCGCCACGTCCGTGTACCGCCACGGCCGCAATGCCTGCGTCGGCATCGGC
>CANFFZ010000055.1 GCA_947446155.1 Chloroflexota bacterium
CCCTGCGCGAGGCCGACCTCCGCCTCGCGCAGCTTGCCAATGATCTCCTCGGCCCCGTACCGCTTCCGCTTCGCAACCATCCCAAGACCCCTTCCTGTCCACCGCGATTCTCTCGCTCGCGGTGGATCTGTTTCAGGGGGTCAGGTCAAACACGAGCGTAGTTTCCGATGCGCCATCGCCGAGGTCGCTCGCGAGGGTCGTGCCGTTCAACAGCAACCAGTGGCCGGGCCAGACGGGTGGGTACTGGCTCTTCGGGTTCCGTCCGATCAGCAGGAAGTGGTCGATCACGATCTTCTCGGGTGCCGCTCGCTCGATCGCGATCATGTACGGCGCGACCTTCCCGCGGTCGACCACCTCTTCGTCGAGGGCCTTCGCGATCACCATGTCGTACGGCTTCGCCAGCGCGACCATCTCCTCGACTGGCACACCACGGACACCCAGAGTCTCGATGCCGTTACGGAACAGCACCGGCCGCGGATATCCCGCCGCCTCGATGTACGGCGCGCGGGCCCCGCTCGAGACAGCCGGCGCACTCGCTGTCTGCACCTGTGCATCGGAAGCACCCGGCGCGCCCTCGACGCCACCCCAGAGCACGAAAGCGGCGCCCCCGGCCACGAGGACGGCAGCACCGAGGGCAATGGCGGCGATGGTGAGGCGGTTCATGCCGCGCACCGTACTACGCGTGCTCGGCTCATGCGTCGCGAAACGGGGCCTAGTCGTCCTGGCCGTAGTCGTGGTCGGGGTAGTTCACGATGCCGGCTTTCCAGTAGCCGCGCGTGTGCATCGAGGCAGGGGCGAGCCCGCGTGCCTCGATCAGGTGTTGGCGGATGCGGCGCATCGTGCTGGATTCGCAGGCGAGGAAGACCTGGCCGGCGCCCTCCGGCAGATCGATCGAGCGCACCGCGGTTTCGAGGGCTTCGCCAGGGACCTCGCCGGCGCGCACCCACCACGTCTGCACCTGCGCGGGGCTCGGCAGCGGGCGCTCCTCGGTCGTGTCGTCGACCTCAATGATCACGATCGCGCGCGTCGAGGCGGGTAGCGATTCCAGCACCATGTCGATGGCGGGGACAGCGCAGGCGTCGCCGGCAAGCAGGTGCCATGCGGCCGTCGAGTCGACGATGTGGCCTCGACCGCCGGGGCCGCGCAGGTCGATCGGATCGCCAGGCTTGGCGGCGATCGCCCAGCGCGATCCGGGGCTGTCGCCGTGGAGGATCACATCGATCTCGATCTCGCGACGTGCGGCATCGAAGCGACGCGGCGTGTAGGCGCGCACCTGGTCGGTGCCAGGGAGCATCACCTTGAGGTGTCCGCCGAGCAGCGGCGTGCCGAAGCCTTCGAGGGCGTCGCCGCCGAGCGTGATCCGCACGGCCTTTGGCGTCACGCGCTCGACGCGCCGTACCTCGACGCTGCGGAAGCGTTTGTTCGCGGGTTCGGCGGCGGCTCGCGGGATGGCGTCAGGCATCGGTCACCTCGGTACGACAGCAGGCTACTGCTCGAAGACCCAGCCGTCCGTCGCGCGCTTCCAGTCGAGGACGGGCAGGCCACGGAACCAGATCTCGGCCTCGCGGGCGGCGTCGTCCAGGTTCGCGGAGCCGTGGACGAGGTTACGCCCGATCTCCAGGCCGAAGTCGTGGCGGATGGTGCCGGGGTTCGCCTCGACGGGCTTGGTCGAGCCCATCGTCTGGCGGCAGGCGGCGACAGCGCCCGTGCCCTCGAAGACCGCGGCGATGATCGGGCAGGCCGTGATGTACTCGATCAGGCCAGGGTAGAACGGCTTGCCGACGTGTTCGGCGTAGTGCTCCGAGGCGATCGCCTGGTCAGCCTGCACGAGGCGCAGCGCGACGATCTTCAGCCCTCGCTGCTCGAAGCGCTGGAGGATCGTGAAGGCTAGTCCGCGCTGCATCGCGTCCGGCTTGATGAGGACGAGGGTGCGTTCCATGGTGATGCTCTCTCTCTCTGCGTCGTCGCGACTATCGCGGTCTTGGTGGAGTGATCGAGGGCAGGCGAAGGTAGACGGCGTCCACCGCACCCGGGTCCCCGAAGAGGTCGCGAGCCCGCGCGATCCGCACGAGGTGCGCCGCCCGAGCCTCGGCCCGCGCATCAGTGTCGCCTCCCCGGCTCGCAATGTCTCGCACCTCGCGGAGCGCCTCGGTCAGTTCCCCCACCCAGATCGATGGCTGGGGCGCGTCCCGAATCACGTCCGCCGGGCGGGCGATATGCGGTTCCGCATAGACCGAGGGCAGTCCGCCCGCCTGGCCGGGGGTGTACCCCGCCCATGCGAGCGCTTCGGCCCCCGCGTCGTGGATCGCGATGACGACCGGACCGCCCTCGACGAGGTGAGGCCAGGCGTCCGCCTCGAGCCGCCCGACGCCCGCTAGCGGCACGCCGAGGCCCAACGCGAGCCCTTGCGCCGTCGCAATGCCCGTCCGCAGTCCGCCGTACTGCCCCGGCCCCGCGCACACCGCGATGCGCGCGATCTCCTGACGTGTGACCCCCGCCCGCGCGAGCATCCCGTCGAGCGCCTCGAGCAGTTCGAGCGACATCGTCGTCTCGACGTGCCACGCGTGCTCCGCGACCACGCGGTCGCCCTCGAGCAGCGCGAGCGAGGCGTTGTCGGCTGCCGTGTCGATGCCGAGGTCGTAGCGCTGCTGTGCGACGGGGTTAACCACGCGCACCCAGCCCGTCCAGGACGCGGTCGTACCGCGTGCCGCTCGACGCGATCGTGATCCGGCGGTGCTTCGGTTCGCCCTCGACACCTTCGAGGATGACGAGCAGGTGTTCGCCCGGCAGGACGCCCATCCCACGCTCGGGCCATTCGATGAGCAGGACGCCGTCATGCGCTTCTTCGATCAGGTGGAGGTCTGCCACCTCGGCGGGATCGGTGAGGCGGTAGAGGTCGGCGTGGTAGAGCCGGCGCGGGCCATCATGACGGGCGAGCAGGACAAACGTCGGGCTGGTGACGGCGGTCTCCACCTTCAGCCCCTGCCCGACGCCCTGTGCGAACGCGGTTTTGCCCGCGCCCAGCGTCCCCTGCAGCAGCACCACGTCGCCCTCCCGCAGCATCTTGGCGAGGCGGCGGCCGAGGGTGCGCGTTTGCGCGACACCGGTGGTGACGAGGGTGAGCCGGTTGGCGGTACTCATAGGTACGAGGTTAGGAGCGCCGCTCGCCAGAGTCGCGCGTCTGGTCCCAGCCGCGTCGAGGTGGCTCGTAGGTCTCGCCGTCCGCGCCCCAGACGACCACCTCGCCCGGGTGGTCCGGGACGACGCGCCCCACGAGCGTGACGGGTACCTCAGGCGTGTCCAGGCGCACGAGGGCTTCCCGCGGGCCGACGAGGATCAGTTCGAAATCCTCGCCACCCCCGAGCGCCAGGTCGAGCGCGGTACGCGCACCCAGCGCCTCGACGGCTGCGGGGTGAAGGGGCAATGAGGCCGCAGCCAATTCGATGCCGACCTCCGAGGCCTCGGCGATATGGCCGAGGTCCTGCAGCAAGCCGTCGGAGATGTCCATCCCGCAGCGTAGCCCCGAGGCCGCCGCCGACTGCCCGAGCGCTACGCGCGCGACCGGCCGTCGATGCGCCAGCAGCAGCATCTCGATGCCCACCTCGGCGCCGCGTCCCGCCTCGATCAGTGCGAGGCCAGCGCCCGAGGTGCCTGGGGTCCCAGAGACCGCGACGAAGTCACCCGCACGCGCCCGCGAGCGGCGGAGCAGTGGCGCGTCGGCGGTGCCGCCCTCGATCCGTCCGTATGCGGCGATCGCGATCGCCGTCGCCGGGCCGCGCACGACATCGCCGCCGGCGACACGCACGTCGTGGAAGCGGCACGACTCCGCGATGCCGTCGATCAGCCCATCGAGGTCGTCGATGGTGAGGGCGGGGCCGAGCGTCGTCGCGATGAGCAGGTACTGCGGCTCGGCGCCCATCGCGGCAAGGTCGCTCACGTTCGCTGTCACCGCGCGCCAGCCGACGTCGCCCCAGGCCATCGTGTCCGTGCGCCAGTGGGTGCCCTCGACGAGCGCGTCGATGGTGCCCACCGCGAGTCCGGGCCCTGTCCGCCACGCGGCAGCGTCGTCGCCCGGGGGGACCACGAGGTCGCTCGCGGCAGCCTCGCCGAGGCGCGCGATGATGCGGTCGATCAGCGTGAACTCACCGAGGGCGCTGACCGGCGCCTCGTGGCCTTGTGGAGTCGCCTCGGGTGTTTCAGGCATGGGCGGTCAGTTGCCCTTGAACTCGGGACGACGCTTCTCCTTGAAGGCGAGTCGACCTTCCTCGGAGTCCTTCGCCGTGGGGGACAGGAGCGCGCCGAACGAGTTGAGCGCGAACGCGGTGTCCACGGACTGGTTCATGCCGTGGTGCAGTTGGTACTTCTGGAACCCCAGCACCTTCGTCGGTGCTGTCGCGAAGCGGGCCGCCCAGCTCGCCGCCGCGGCATCGAGGTCGCCCGCTGGCACCGCCTGCGTCACGAGTCCGATGCGCTCCGCCTCTTCGCCCGTGACCGGGTCGCCGGTCAGCAACAACTCATGCGCCTTGCCGAAGCCGACGTAGCGCGCGACCAGCGCCGTGCCGCCCGTGATCCCTCGCTGTACGAAGGGGAAGCCGATGCGCGCGTCGTTCGCCGCGATGCGGACGTCCGAAGCGAGCGCGATCATCGCGCCGGGGCCGACAGCGTGGCCGTGGAGCACAGCGATGACGGGTTTGCGCAGGTCGTAGATCACTTTGAACAGGCGCTCGTAGCCTTGCTCACGGCGCAGCGTGAAGTCCATCGCTGCGCGCACCTCAGGGTCACCCATCCCGCTGAGGTCATCGCCAGCGCAGAACGCGCGCCCGCGCCCTCGCAGCAGTACGACACGGACGCCGGGGTCCGCCTCCCAGGTGGCGAGTTGATGCGCGGCGGCCTCTATCAGCACGGTATTGAGGGCGTTCAGGCGCTCCGGGCGGTTCAGCCACAGCGTGGCGACGGGGCCTTCGCGTACGGCCTGCATGACCTCGACCGCGGTGTCCTGATCAGCCATTCGAGCCCGCCTGTCTCGCCGCCGGTGCGCGGTGAGTGTACCCGCGAGGCCGCGCCTCGACTCAGGCGCCGACGGGCGCCGCCGGAGCGTCTGCGGCACCATCCACGACGACCTCGGTGTCGACGGCGTCGTCACCTTCGACGATGCCCTCGGCAATGTCGACGCGAGCGACGGCCGAGACGCGGTCAGCGTCGCCGGCCACGCGCATCACCTGCACCCCCTGAGTGGCACGCCCCTGCTGGCTGATCGAGCCGGCCGAGGTACGCAGGACGATGCCCTGTTCGGAGACGAGCACCAACTCCTGGGCGGCACTCACCATGCGCGCCACCGAGATCGCACCGGTCTTCGGCGTCACACGGAACGTCTGCACGCCCTGGCCGCCTCGGCCCTTGCGGGGGTACTCCTCGATCGGGGTGCGCTTGCCTTGGCCACGCTCGGACACCACGAGGAGGTCGTCGCCATCCTCGTCGACCGCCATCGCGATCACCACGGCGTTACCACGCAGCGTCATGCCACGGACGCCACCCGAGGTGCGCGAGGCGACGCGCAGGCTACCGACGGTGAAGCGGATCGCCTGCCCATCGCTCGACACGAGGATGGCGTCGGACGTCTCGCGCGCCGGGCGTGCCTCGACCAGCCGGTCGCCGTCTTCGAGGCGCATGGCGATGAGCCCGTTGCGCCGCACAGACTCGAACTCCGCGAGCGGGGTGCGCTTCACCTCGCCACGTTCCGTCGCAAGCACCATCGAGTCACGCGTGAAATCGGCGACCGCGACGACGGCCGTCACGCGGTCGTCCGGTGCGATGTCGACGACGTTCGCCACGGGGATACCGCGCGCCTCACGAGAGGCCTCGGGTACCTCGTAGGACTTGAGGGCATAGACCTTGCCGCCGGCCGTGAACATCAGCAGTTGGTCGTGCGTGTCGCAGACCAGCAGGTGGCGGATGAAATCCTCTTCGCGCACGGTCTGGCCGCGCTTGCCTCGGCCACCGCGCGCCTGACGGCGGTAGACGTCGAGCGGGACACGCTTCGTGTAGCCGCGGTCCGAGACCGTGACGACCACCTGCTGGTGCCCGATGAGGTCCTCGTCCGCGATGTCATCGACGGCGCCGTGAAAGACCTGCGTCCGGCGCGCGTCGCCGAACTTGGTCTTCAGGTCGGCGCAGTCGTCCTTGATCAGCGCATCGATCTTCTCGGGGTGCGCGAGCAGGTCGACGAGGTAGGTGATGAACACCATCAACTCGCCGTACTCCTCGAGGATCCGCGAGGACTCGAGTTGGGCGAGGCGGCGCAGCTGCATGTCCAGGACGGCCTGGGCCTGACGGTCGGAGAGCCCCGGCACGGCGCCCTCGGCGGCGATGGGGTGCGCCTCGATCAGCCGGGCGGGGAGGACGACCGGCAGCGCCATCAAGGCTGCCTTCGCGGCCTCCGCCGAAGCGGACTCGCGGATGGTCTTGATCACCAGGTCGAGCGCGTCGAGGGCCTTCAGCAGGCCTTCGAGGATGTGCGCGCGCTCGCGGGCCTTGTCCAGGTCGAACTCGGAGCGCCGGCGGATCACCTCGCGGCGGTGTCCGATGAACACCTCGAGGGCGCGCTTGAGTGAGAGCGTCTCTGGTTGCCCGTCGACCAGCGCCAGCATGTTCACGGCGAAACTGCTGCGCAGCGCGGTGTGCTTCAGCAGCTGATTCTTCACGGCTGCGTACGTCGCGCCACGCGAGAGTTCGATGACCATCCGGATGCCGTGGCGGTCGGACTCGTCGCGGAGGTCGGAGATGCCCTCGATCTTCTTGGCGCGGACAAGGTCGGCGATGCGCTCGAGCAGCGTCGCCTTGTTGACCTGGTACGGCAGTTCGGTCACGACGATCTGGGAGCGCCCGCTGCGCGCGGCCTCCTCGACCTCCATACGCGCCTGCATCGTGACGCGTCCGCGTCCGTTGATGTACGCGTCCCGGACCTCGGAGCGGTTGAAGATCATCGCGGCCGTCGGGAAGTCCGGACCCTGCACGATCGTGAGCAGATCGTCGACGGTGCACTCGGGGTTCTCGAGGACCATCACCACGGCGTCGCAGATCTCGTTCAGGTTGTGCGGCGGAATGTTCGTCGCCATGCCGACGGCGATGCCGGACGAGCCGTTCAGCAGCAGGTTCGGCAGCCGCGCCGGGAGCACCCACGGCTGCGTCAGCGAGTCATCGAAGTTCGGGTAGAAGTCGACGGTGTTCCGGTCGATCTCGGCGAGCAGTTCCATCGCGATCGGCGCGAGGCGCGCCTCGGTGTATCGCATCGCTGCGGGTGGGTCGCCGTCGATGGAGCCGAAGTTTCCCTGGCCGCTGACCAGCGGGTACCGCATGGAGAAGTCCTGCGCCATGCGGACGAGCGCGTCGTAGATCGCGCTGTCGCCGTGGGGGTGGAACTTCCCCATGACGTCGCCCACCATGCGCGCGGCCTTCTTGTAGCCGCCCGTCGCGGTGACGCCCAGCTCCTGCATCCCGAAGAGGATCCGCCGCTGGACCGGCTTCAGTCCGTCCCGTGCGTCGGGCAACGCCCGCGACACGATGACCGACATCGCGTAGTCGAGGTAGGACGCGCGCATCTCGTCTTCGACGCGGATGGGCTGCGTTCGATCGGGCGGTTCTTGGACCATTCAGTCACCCTTCGCGGGGGTCCGATGGGGGAGTCGTGCGGAGGGGTTTCTAGGCTTCTGATTCTACCAGCGCAGCCCCTTCTTAACGACCCTCTCAGGGCACCTGGCACGGGCGATTCCGAATCTGATTTGCGCCAGATCTGAGGTTTCTAGGCCATCCTGACATCACGCCCGGTATCGAGCCCGCTGACCCCGCTCCGGTACCCCCTAGCGAAGGGTGGTGAGGGCCTCGATCCGCCCCTGCAGGTACGCCCGCTCCGCCTCGTTTTGCGTCAGGGCGAGGGCGCGTGCAAACGCCTCGGAGGCCTCGACGGGGCGTCCCAGCCGGTCGAGCAGATCGCCGCGCGTGGCGTGGAACAGGTAGTACCCATCGAGGTCGAGCGGGTCGACTGCGGCCAGCGCGGCCGCGGGCCCTTCGAGTTCCGCGATGGCGATCGCGCGGTTGAGCGCGACGATCTGCGACCAGGCGGTTGAGGTGGCCTCGGTTGCGTCGGTGTGAACGGCGGCGATCGCTGCCTGGATCTGGTACGGCCCCGGGCGGTTGAGCCGCAGACACGCGCGCACGAGGGTGTGCCCCTCCTCGATCAGCGCGCGGTCCCAGAGCGAACGGTCTTGCTCGCCCAGTCGCACGAGGGCGCCGTCGGTGGTCGTGCGGGCGGCACGGCGCGCCTCCGTCAGCAGCAGCAGTGCGAGCAGCCCCTTCACCTCCGCCTCGTCCGGCATCAGTTCCAGCAGCAGTCGCGCGAGCCGGGTCGCCTCGTGGCAGAGGTCGGCGCGCACGAGGGCCTCGCCGGAGGTCGTCACGTAACCCTCGTTGAAGACGAGGTAGATGACCGAGAGCACGGGCCGCAGGCGGGCCGGCAGGTCGGCATCGTCCGGCACGCGGTAGGGGATGCCGGCGTCGCGGATCTTGTTCTTCGCGCGTACCAACCGCTGCGCCATCGTCGACTCGGACGCGAGGAACGCCCTCGCGATCTCCGGCGTCTGCAGGCCGCCGATGAGGCGGAGCGTGAGCGCGACCTGCGCCTCCGCGGCGAGTGCTGGGTGGCAGCGGGTGAAGATCAGGCGCAGGCGGTCGTCTTCCACGGGGCCCACCTCGGACGGCTCATCGGGAGTGTGGAGCAGGTGCGCCTGGCGGTGGCGGCCGTCGCGGGTGCTCTCGCGGCGCAGCCAGTCGAGGGCGCGGTTGCGAGCGGTCGTGATGATCCACCCCGCCGGGCTGGGTGGCAGGCCTTCGGACAGCCAGCGCCGGAGCGCGACCTCGAAGGCCTCCTGGACCGCTTCCTCGGCGAGCGAAATGTCGCCGCAGAAGCGGACCAGGGATGCCACTGCCCGCGCCGACTCCTCGCGGAACACCCGCTCGATGTCGGCGTCGCCCACGCGTTGCTACGCCTCGGGCTCGTCTTGGAACGGGCGCACCTCAACCGGGCCGCCGCATGCCTCGGAGGCCTCAGTCGCAAGGGCGAGTGCAGCGTCGAGGTCAGCGGCCTTGAGAACCCAGAAGCCACCCAGCTGCTCTTTCGCTTCGATGAAGGGGCCGTCGGTCATCGTCACCTTGCCGCCCTCGTTGCGGACGACGGTCGCGGTGTTGGCAGGGAACAGGCCACCGCCGAACACCCAGTTGCCACTCGCCATCACCTTCTTGTTGAACACGTCGACCGACGCGTACATGCGCGTCAATGACGTCTGGCGCGGGCATCGGCTCACCCTCGACGCCGTGGACGGACAACAGGTACTGCTTCATCTCGGGACTCCTCTGCGTTGCGTGCCCGGCGTCGTGTCGGGCTTCTCAACCCTTAGACGAAGGCGCACGGTCGAAATCGACATCCTGTCGATCAGTTTCCACGGAAATTCATGGATGAGGGACGAAGCGGTCTAGGCGTGCCCGTTGTCCTCGATCGCCGCGAGTCGTGCGACATAATGAGGGGGCAGGCCAACCGTGCGGGCGCCTCGGAGCAGCGTGTCCTTGAACGCCTTCGACGGCGGTGGTGTCCGCGGGTCAGGCGCGGCGACCTGGTACGACCGGCAGCGCACCCGGTCACCGGAGGGCATCGTGACCTCCACGGTCATACGGCGGTAGGCGGGCGGCTCGCGGAACAGCCCCTCGTGCTCATCGAGGGCGTGCGACTCCTCGGCGGAGACGAGCCAGAGCGCCCCCCAGACCTCATCGCCGGGTGCGGGCACGATGTCGGCCACGCCGCCGTGCCACGTATTCTTCGACTCGATCGAGAACGCGAGGGCATGGTCAGGCAGACGCGCGGGGCCAATGAGCCGCGCGTGCGGCGCGGTCTGGCGCATCCGGTCCGCGTCCATGCTCGACCCGTACCCGAAGTACAGGAACGCGCGCTCCGGTGTCGCCGTCGAGGCCGCACACGCGCCGAGGAACGCCTCGAACAGCGTGCCGGAGCCCGCAGCGAGGGCGGGCGTGGCGGCCATCTCCGGGCGCTCCGGGTGCCACTGCACGCCCAGCGCGAACGGATGATGCGGCGCCTCGATTGCCTCGACGACCTCGAAGCCGCCCTCCGAGGTGAGCGCGCTGGCGACGAGGCCCGGCGCGAGGCGCGCGCGGGTCACCGCCTGATGGTGGCGCGAGTTCACGCGCAGTCGAGCCGCCTTCGCGATCTGAGAGAGCAGCGTGCCGCTGGTCACTTCGACGCCGTGCCAGCCGGAGTCGACGGAGACGCCGTCCGCGCTGCGACGGCTGCGGTGCGGCTCGCGCTCCTCGAGATGCTGGTGGAGCGAGCCGCCGGAGGCCACGTTCATCACCTGCACGCCTCGGCAGATCGCGAGCATCGGCCGTCCGATCGCCAGCGCTGTCCGCGCCAGCGCAATCTCCGCCTCGTCACGCGCGGGGACGAGGGCCCCCAACCGCTCGTGCGGCGGCTCGCCGTACCGTGCCGGATCGATGTCGGCGCCACCGGTGAGGACAAGACCATCGTGGGGCGGGAACACGTCGCCCGCCCGGTACTCCGCGACATCGAAGGGGAAGGGGTCGCCGCCGGCGGCTCGGACGCAGTCAGCGTAGTCCTCCCACCGTTCACCCGAGTCGTCCTGGAGGCGGGTGATGAGGACGCGAGGTCGAGGGGCGTCAGGCATGGCGGCATCTTACGCGAGCGGCGGGGAGGCTTTGGAGGAGGCGGGAAGTGATGGTCGGGGTGCCCGGATTTGAACCGGGGACCTCTTCGTCCCGAACGAAGCGCTCTGCCAAGCTGAGCTACACCCCGAACAGCAGGCGGTCGTGGTTCCTCCGCAGGTACCTCGGCTGGCCCGGAGGGGGAGGGTAACACTCGCCTCGCCGCAAGCGCGAGGAGTGGCGGCTGTCTGTGCGTCCGTTCCAGTGGCCTCGCTACTATGGATTCGCGGCGGGGATGGAAGGTTGGGCGATGTGCCGGTGCTCCTTCGCCGAGGGCTGCGGCAAGCGCTGCGCCCACCTCGACTCCTGCACTCGATGACGCCTCGACGGGCTGCTGGCACGCTGCTGGTGGCCGGTGCGCTGTGCGCGGTTGCGCTCGCGCCGGATCGAGGCGTGGCGCAGCAGGCTCGGCTGGCCGAGGAGAACTCCTGGGTGCGCGTCCAGAACGTCGGGACGCTCCCGGCGACGCTCGACCTCACCTTCTACAACCGCGACGGCTCGCAGGCGGCCAAGGACTCCTGCCCGAAGGTTGGTGTCTGTGACGCCATCTCGCCCGGCTCCGGGCGCTCCTTTTTCCAGCAGACCCTCGAATCCCTCGCGAAGGGGTATCGAGGTGCGGGATACATGGTCGGCGACCAACCGTTCGTGGCGATGCTGGCGCGCGACCTGATCCGGCCGGACGGCACGCTGCAACTCGGCGGCGACTCGCTGCGTCTCGGCAGCGGCACGGACAAGCACTACCTGCCATGGGTGGCGAACACGGCGGCGCTCGTCTCGCGGATCGCGATCGAGAACACGAGCAAGGACTCGGGCGCCTGCGTCCAGATCCAGTACTACCCGATCGGCGGCCTCTCGCCGGTGGCGCACGACCCAGCCGGAGGCCAGGGCAACTGCCCGAGCGGCGGCGAGTTCCTCGCGCCACGCGCCTCGATGGTGCGTGACGAGACGACGATCACCGCGCCGTTCGGCTTCGACGGGTCGGCGATCGTGCGCACGCTGGCCACCTCAACCGGGGTCGCGGCGAGTGCGCAGCAGCTCTCCGTCGCGGTAGACACACGCGACCGCGTGCGCGCGGGGCTGTCGACGTATCGTGCGCTGTCGCAGGACGAGACGAGCCGCGTCGTGCTGCTGCCGATGATTGACCGCGCGACCGTCGAGGCGGGTGCGTCGTACACGACTCGTTTCCGCATCTTCAGCGCCACGCCCGGTGCGCCGAACGAGGTCACGCTGCGCTTTGAGGGCCGTGACGGCTCCGGTGCGCAGGTCTCGATCGAGTCGAAGGTCACGGTGTTCGGCTCGATGACGTGCGAC
>CANFFZ010000056.1 GCA_947446155.1 Chloroflexota bacterium
AGTCGTCCTGTTCGATGCCCTCGAGGACCGGGTGCGGGCGCTCGAATCGCACCGTGTTCCAGCCCATGTGCGGCACCGTCATCCCGAACGGGAAGCGCACGATCCGCCCACCGAGGACGCCGAGGCACTCGTGCCGGCCGCCTTCCTCGGACACCTCGAACAGCGCCTGCATCCCCATGCAGACGCCGAGGAACGGCCTGCCCGAGGCGATGTAGTCGAGGATGGGGCCGTCCAGGCCGCCCTGCCGCAGGTGCGCCATGGTGTCTTCGGCTGCACCGACGCCCGGGACAATCAAGGCGCGTGCGCCGGGGATCTTGGAGGGCTCACTGGTGACCAGCGGCTCGATGCCCGCGTGTACGACGGCGCGCTCCACGCTGCGGAGGTTGCCCGCCCCGTAGTCCACGATCACCACGTCTGCCATTGCGATGCTCCAGGCGGTCGCCTGCTGAATAGCCTCTGGAACTCTCAGTGTACCGCTCGTCTTCGTGCGGGCATCCTCGGCCACGGCCTCCTCGTGCGCCCTCGCTTGCTGGGTCAGCCGAGGCTCACGGCGGGCGCCTGTCAGCGCACGCGGAGGGGGCGGAGTGCGCCGATATACTCGACGCGTGACCACTTCTCCGGCCCCCCGTCCGCGCCGCCGGGCGTCCGCGAGCAGCACCTCGGGCGCCGCTCCTGACGCCGCACGCGCACGCGCGGAGGCTCTGCGCGCCGAGATCCTGGACCACGACCGCCGCTACTACGAACTGGCGCAGCCGACGATCGGCGACAACCAGTACGACGCGCTCGTCGCCGAGCTGCGCGCCCTTGAGGCTGCCCATCCCGACCTCGCCACCCCCGAGTCACCGACCCAGCGCGTCTCCGGGCGGCCTGCCGAAGAGTTCGCGGTCGTCGAGCATCGCGAGCCGATGCTGTCGCTGGGCAACGTCTTCGGCCGCGACGGGCTGCTGGCGTGGCATCAGCGCCTCGTCCGGCTGACCGAGCGCGACGACTTCGGCTTCGCCTGCGAGCCAAAGATCGATGGCCTCGCGATTGCCCTCGTCTACCGCGACGGCCGCTTCGTGCAGGGCGCGACCCGAGGGGATGGCGGCCGAGGCGAGAACATCACACCGAACCTCGAAACGATCCGCACGCTGCCGAAGCAGGTGAAGGCGCCGAAGGGGAAGGTGCTGCCCACCGCCTTCGAGGTGCGTGGCGAGGTCTATCTGTCGAAGGCGGAGTTCGCCCGCCTGAACGAGCAGCGCGGCGAGGCGGGCGAGCAGTTGTATATGAACCCGCGCAACACGGCGGCGGGATCGCTCCGGCAGTTGGACCAGAGCATCACCGCCGCGCGTCGCCTCGACCTGTTCGTCTACCAGTTGGGCTGGGTCGAGGGCGATCGACCGGCCACCTCACACGCCAACGCGATCGCGTGGCTCAACGACCTCGGCTTCCCCACGAACCCGCTCGCGCAGCGCTTCGCCACCATCGAGGAGATCGCGACGTTCTGCGAAGGCTGGGCATCACGACGCGACGCGCTCGACTACGAGATCGACGGTGTCGTAGTGAAGGTGGACGACTTCTCGCTGCAGCGCGCCCTCGGCGTCGTGGGACGCGAGCCTCGCTGGGCCGTGGCGTGGAAGTTCCCCGCGGAGCAGGCCGTCACGCGGCTGCGGGAGATCCAGGTGTCCGTGGGGCGCACAGGCGTCCTCACGCCGTTCGCGGCACTCGAACCCGTCTTCGTCGGCGGCGCGAACGTCAGCATGGCTACGCTCCACAACTTCGAGCACGTCCGCACCCTCGATGTGCGCATCGGTGACGACATCATCGTGCAGCGCGCCGGTGATGTGATCCCGCAGGTCGTCGGCCCCGTCCTCGCTGCCCGCGCGGGGCGCGAGGCCGAACTGCGCGAGTTCCAGATGCCGGACGCGTGCCCCGTCTGCAAGGCTCCGGTCGAGCACGACGAGGGCGAGGCTGCTTACTACTGCTCTAACCCGGATTGCCCCGTGCGCCTCGCGCGGTCGCTTGAGCACTACACCGGGCGCGGTGCCCTCGACGTCGCGGGCTTCGGCGAGGAGCGCTGCGCGATACTCGTGCGCCTTGGCTTCGTCACATCGCTCGCCGACCTCTACGCGCTCCCAGAGCAGCGCGAGGCACTCCTGGCCCTCGAAGGCATCGGGCCGAAGACGCTGGACGCGCTGTTCGCTAACCTCGAAGCGAGCAAGCGACAGCCGCTGCACCGGCTGCTGATCGGCATCGGTATCCGCCACGTCGGCAGCGAAACGGCGCGCGCGCTCGCGACGCACTTCGGGACGCTGCAGGCCCTGCGCGAGGCGACGCTGGAGGACCTGCGAGCGGTCGATGGCATCGGGCCGATCGTGGCGCAGGCGGTCTTCGCCTGGTTCCAGAACGAGCGGCACCTCGCCCTCCTCGACCGATTGGTCGCAGCAGGCGTGCGAACCGACGAGGAGGTCGCCGCGCGCGGGGGCATCCTCGATGGCCTCGCGATCGTGGTGACCGGCTCGATGGAGCGCTGGTCGCGCAACGAGGTCGAGGCGCTGATCAAGTCGCTGGGCGGCAAGGTCGCTGCGAGCCCCACCAAAAAGACCTTGTTCGTCGTCGCTGGCGACGGCGGCGGCAGCAAACGCGAGAAGGCCGAGGCGCTTGGCGTCGAGGTCATCGACGAGGCCGGATTCGTCGAGCGCCTGCGGGCCCTCGGCTGGGGGGACGACTAGATGGCGCCCACAACCGAGGTCGAGCAGTACCGCGCGTTCCTGGCTGAGGAGGTCGACGGCCTCTTCATCTACGAGCGCCTCGCGGAAGCCGAGAGCGATGCCTCGCTGAAGGACATCTACCAGCGCCTCGCGAAGACGGAGGTGCGCCACCTCGATCTCTGGCGCGAGCAACTGCGGCTCGCTGGGGAGGACGACACCCCACCGCGGCCCTCGAACCGCGCGCGCATCCTGATGTGGATCGCGGGCCGCTTCGGCCACGACCTGGTGCTCCCGATCATCAAGTCGTTCGAGCGCGGCGCCACCGACATGTACACGGGCAACGCCATCGCAGAGCGCGAGGGCCTCCCACAGGACGAGTCCTCCCACGCCCGCGTGTTCGACGCGCTTTCGCGCAGCGGTGCCGGTGGGCGCGGCGTCCCAGGTTCGGTGATTGGGCGGATCGAAACGCGCCACCGCTCCCTCGGCGGTGGGAACGCGCTGCGGGCGGCCGTGCTAGGCGCGAACGACGGGCTGGTCTCCAACCTCGCGCTGGTAGCCGGCATCGCGGGCGCCGGAGTCGGGCGGGACGCTATCCTGTTGGCGGGCGTGGCCGGACTGCTCGCCGGCGCGTCGTCGATGGCGCTGGGCGAATGGATCTCCGTCACCTCCTCACGCGAAGCCGCTGAGGCACAGATCGAGGCAGAACGCGAGGAGTTGCGCCTCGACCCTGACGCCGAACGAGACGAACTCGCCCTCATCTACCAGGCGAAGGGACTCCCCCAGGCGGAAGCCGAGGCGCTCGCCAACGTCCTGCTGAAGGACCCGGAACACGCCCTGGCCACGCTGGCGCGGGAGGAACTCGGGATCGTCCCGGAGGAACTCGGCTCGCCGTGGGCGGCGGCGAGCACCTCGTTTGTCTTGTTCGGCATCGGCGCGATCATCCCGGTGCTGCCATTCATCCTTGCTGACGGGACCCCGGCGATCCTCGCGAGCGCGGCGGCGTCCGGCCTGGGCCTCTTCGGCCTCGGCGCCGGGATCACGCTGCTGACCGGCCGGTCGCTCTGGCGAAGCGGGATGCGTCAGGTAGCCCTCGGCCTCGCTGCGGCGGCGCTGACCTACGGCGTCGGCAGCCTCATCGGCGGCGTGACCGGTATCTAGCGGATGCCACTCGCCGTCCTCATCCGCCGCTACCTCCGGGACCTCGTGTTCGGAGCCGTCGATGGTGCCGTGACGACCTTTGCGATCGTCGCCGGGGCGGTGGGCGCCGACCTGGGGGGTGGGGTCATCCTCGTCCTCGGGGTCGCGAACCTGATCGCGGACGGGTTCTCGATGGGCGTCAGCGACTACCTCGGCACGAACGCCGACCAGGGGCAGCCGGGGAAGCGACGGCGAGCGTGTGACGGCGACCCTGACCCTCGAGGGGCGGCGGTGGCGACCTTCCTCGCGTTTGTCCTGGTTGGAGCGATCCCGCTCCTCCCGTTCGCCGTACATCTCATGAGCCCGAACCTCATCGCCGAGCCGCTCTGGCCCAGCACTGCGCTAACCGCGCTCGCGTTCGCCGGCATCGGGGTCGCCAAGGCACGCGCGACGGTGACGCCGGTCTGGCGGGGCGCCGCGGAGACGCTCGTGCTCGGAGGTGGCGCGGCGAGCCTCGCCTTCGTCATCGGCTGGCTGCTCCGGGGTGTCGTTGGGATGTAGACGGTGCGGGGACGGGTTCGGGGCGATGTTGACACATTGTAGATAGACGCGGGGAGCATCCCGCTTGCCGCCCGTAACCCGTCTCTACACTCCGAACAGCGTCCCGCAGACTGTCCATTGAGGCACCTCACACGTGATCAATCCGCTCTCGTCGTTCCTCGGCATGTTTTCGCATGACATCGCAATCGACCTCGGCACGGCCAACACCCTGGTGTCGGTCCGCGGCCGGGGCATCGTGATCGATGAGCCCTCGGTCGTCGCCATCGATCGCGTCACGAAACGCGTGCTGGCGATTGGTGCCGAGGCCAAGCGGATGGTCGGGCGGACACCGTCCTCGATCATCGCGGTACGCCCGCTGCGCGACGGGGTGATCTCCGACTTCGCGACGACCGAGAAGATGCTTCAGTACTTCATCCGCTCCGTACACGAACGCTTCGGCATGGGCGTCGGCAAGCCGCGTGTCGTCGTCGGTATCCCATCCGGCGCCACCGAGGTTGAGAAGCGCGCCGTCCACGACGCTGCCATCGCCGCTGGAGCACGCGCTGCCTACCTCATCGAAGAGCCGATGGCTGCCGCGATCGGTGCCGGGTTGCCGGTGATGGACGCGGCCGGCTCGATGTGCGTCGACATCGGTGGCGGCACGACCGAGGTGGCCGTGATCGCCCTCGGCGGTATCGTGCGATCGCAGTCCGCGCGCGCAGCCGGTGACGCGATGGACATGGCGATCATGGACTACGCACGGCAGGTGCATAACCTCCTGATCGGCGAGCGCACGGCCGAGCAGTTGAAGATGGCCGCCGGCTCCGCCTTCCCGCTGGACGACGAAGGCACCGCTGACCTCCGTGGCCGCGACCTCGCCACTGGCCTGCCGAAGTCGGTCGAGGTCTCGACGATCGAGATCCGCGACGCGCTGTCGCTCGTCGTGAACGAGATCGTGCGGACCGTTCGGGCCACCATCGAGACCACGCCGCCGGAACTGGTGGCTGACCTGATGATGCACGGCATCGCGATGACCGGCGGCGGTTCCATGCTGCGCGGCCTGGACCGCAAACTCGCGACTGAGACGCGCTTCCCCGTCTACGTGGGCGAAGACCCCCTGCGCTCGGTGGTCCGCGGCTGCGCCGATGCCCTCGAAGAGACGGAGACGCTCCAGAAGGTGCAGTCCGCCGTCGCTTCGCGCCGCCCGCCCCGATAGCGAGGCGACGCCGCGCGTCAGTCGAGGACGCCCAGGACGGTGAGGAGGCGATCGCGTGACCGGCGCCCGCAACCTCGTCTGGCTCTCTGGCGCGTTTGTCGCCGCCCTGCTCTTGCTCGCGCTGTCGCCCATCCCGCTGGCGGGTGACGTCGAGTCGCGTGCCGCCGCCGTCGTCGCACCCGTTGCGAGCGCGCTGCGTGCGACCACGCGATCGATCTCGGATGTGGTACTGAACGCGGGCCAACTCGGCGAACTCTCGCGCGAAAACGCCTCGCTCCGCCAGGAACTCGCGCGCGCACAGGCCGAACTCGCCGCAGCGCGCGAGCAGCACACGGGGAGCGAGGAAGCGGGAGCCCTCCAGCAGGCAGCCGGCCAACTGGGCGCTCGCGTCACGGCACCCGTCCTGCTGCGCGACCCCGCCCCCGGCCGCCAGATGCTCCTCATCGGACGAGGCACGGCGGACGGCGTGCGGCCCGGCCAGCCGGTGCTTGGCCCCGGCGCCACCCTCGTCGGCATCGTGACTGCTTCGGACGAGCACCGAGCGCGCGTGCGCCTGCTGCACGACTCCGACAGCGCGGTCACGGGCGTCCTCCAGCCCTCGCGGACACAGGGCTCCCTGGCGGGTGATGGCAGCGGGCTACGGTTCGACCTCGTCGCCGCGACGGTGCCCGTGGCCTCCGGCGACCTGGTGCTGACAAGCGCACTCGGCGGGCTGCTGCCGCCAGGCCTGCTGATCGGACGGGTCGCGGACGTCGAGGCCCGCAGCGAAGAGATGTTCGCGCGGATCCGCGTGGAACCGCTCGTCGACTACGACCGCCTCGAACAACTGCTGGTGCTCACGGACTTCCGCCCCGGCCTCACGCTCACAGGCGAGGCGACGCGATGATCCTGGTCGCCGCGCTCCTCGGCGTATGCGCTGGACTGCTGCAGGGCGGGCCGCTGGCCCTGTTGGGCGAAGGTGGCGCGGCCATCGCGCTTCCCGGTGCGCTGGCCGCTGGCTGGGCTGCCGTCCGAGGCCCCCGTGAAGCCGTCGTGCTCACCTTCGCCGCCGCGGCCGTCCTCGGTGTGCTGTCCGAGGCACGCGTGGGCCTGTTCGCGCTCGCGTTGCTCCCGGCCGTCGCTGGCGGCACGCTGGCTGCCGCCGATGTCCCGGGACGCCGGACGCGATCCCTGCGTGCCGCGCTCGCTGGCCTATGCGCTGGCGCGGGGTACCTCGCAGTGCTCGCCATCCCCGCAGGGCCTCCCGCAGCAGGTGCCTCCCTTGTGTGGGGCGTGACCGCCGCCGCCCTCGTCGCAGGTGTGACCTGCGCGGCGATGTTCCCGTTGCGGCCACACGACCGGCGGTTGTTCGCGTGACGCGTCTCTCCGTCACCGTCCGTTTGCGGCTCGTGCTCGCGGCCATCGGTGTGATCTTCGCCGTGTTCGCCGTCGACCTCCTGCGCGCGCAGTGGCTCGATCCCGTCGTGGTGCCAGAGTGGGGCAGCGGTGTCACGCCCCGCGTCGTACCGGTCGAGGCCGCACGGGGGGTGATCACGGACCGCAACGGCGTCGTCCTCGCGCGAAATATCCCGGACTACCGGCTGGTCGTCATCCCGGGGCTGCTGCCGTCCGACGCCGAACCGAGGCGTCGCGCGCTCCTCGACCTCGAGGCGCATTCGGGCGTCAGCGTCGACCGCCTGGTGCGCGCCGCGGACACGCGTCTCGCGCAGGTCGCCCCGTACCAACCGGTGGTGTTGGAAGAGCATGTCCCCGCCGAGCGCGCGATCGCCCTGCGCGCCTCGCTCGCCGGGATGCACGCCGTGCGCGTCGAGGCCACCTCGACCCGTCGGTATGAGACGAGCGGATCGCTCGCACACGTCCTCGGCTACGTCGGGCCGATCTCGGCTGATCGGACGGCCGATCTGCAGAAGGCGGGCTACAACGCGGACGGGCGCATTGGCGTAACGGGCGTGGAGTCCGTCTACGAGAGCCGCCTCCGAGGCGAGGCGGGCAAGCGCCTCGTGCTCGCTGACCCGCAGGGGCGCGAGGTCGGACTGCTCGGAGATAGCGCGCCGCGTGCCGGGTCGACCGTGGAACTCTCGATCGACGTCGGCCTACAGCGCGCGGCTGAAGCCGCCCTCCGCAAGGGCATCGAGAGTGGCCTCTCGATCGCCAGGACTGTCCCCGGTCGCGCGAAGCCGATCCCCGGTGGCGCCGCCATCGTGATGGATGTAAACACTGGCGAGGTGCTGGCCCTGGTGTCACTCCCCTCGTACGACGCGAACCTGTTCAACGGCACGACCGAGGCCGCAACTCTCGACGGGGTGCTGCGCGACCTCGGCCATCCACTGGTGGACCGCACGTACATGGAGACGCGGTCGCCCGGATCGATCTTCAAGCCGCTCGTCGCCCTCGCAGCCCTCGAGGAAGGCATCGCGACGGCGGATACGCGGATCACGAGCAACGGCTACATCACCGTCCAGAACGAGTACAACCCCGCGATCCAGTACGTGTTCAAGGACTGGATGGCACACGGCTCCATGGACATGACGCGCGCGCTCGCGCGGTCGTCGGACGTGTACTTCTACCTGCTCGCGGGCGGCTACCGGCAGAACGGCCGCGAGGTGTTCAAGGGCATGGGAGTTGAGACGCTATCGAAGTGGGCACGCCTCGGCGGCTTCGGCCGGCCAACCGGCATCGACCTGCCGGGCGAGACCGAGGGCCTCGTGCCGGACAGCAAATGGAAGGAGAAGGAGGTTGGCGACCCGTGGGTCCTAGGTGACACCTATACCTACGGCATCGGCCAAGGGTACTTCACCTCCACGCCCGTGCAGATGGCCGTATTCGCCTCGGCGCTCGCCAACGGGGGCGACCTGCTCGCGCCTCGCGTCGTCCGAGGTTTCCGTCAGGACGGACGGTTCACGCCTAACGGGCGCACGGTGACGGCGCGCCTGCCCGGCACCACCGCCCACTTCGACACGGTGCGTCGCGGCATGCTTGCGGCGGCAGCGCTCGATGGGACGGCGTTCACGGGCGTTCCGGCCGGCTGGCAACTCGCGGCGAAGACCGGCACTGCCGAGTTCGGCCAGCCCTACCCCGATGGCGAGTTCGACACCCACGCGTGGTTCTTGGCCTTCGGCCCCTTCGAGCGTCCCGAGATCGCCGTCGTCGTCTACCTCGAATACGGCGTCGGCTCCACGCACGCCGGCCCCGTCGCGAAAGAGATCCTCGAGGCCTATCGCGCCTTGCCTGCGGGCCCGTCGCGCGTCAGCCAGCCGAGCGGTGCCCGATGACCATCGCCCGCCAGACATTGCGTGCGATCGCGCCCGACCCCGCACTCATCGGGACGGGGCTTGCCCTCGTCACCCTCGGACTGATGATGATCCGCGGCGCGACGCTTGACGATGGCTGGACGCTGTTCACGAGTCCAACCTTCCGGCAGGCGCTCTACTTCGGCGTCGGGCTCATGGCATTCCTGATGTTGCGGCGCATGGACTACCGGCTGCTCCAGCGATGGGCGCTATGGATCTACCTCGCTGCGGGCGCGGCACTGATCGCGGTACTCGTGCTCGGCACGGACGCCCATGGCGCCCGGCGCTGGATCGATGTGGGCCCGGTAACGATCCAGCCATCAGAGTTCGCGAAGGTAGCAACGGCGGCGGCCCTCGCCGCCTTCGCTGCGCGACGTGACCCATCGAGGCGCGGCGTGGCGTTCACGCTCGTCATCGTGGCGGTACCCGCTGCACTCGTGCTGGCGGAACCCGACCTCGGCAGCACACTTACGCTGGGCGTGCTCTGGGTGGTGCTGGTGGCCGTCTGGGGCGTCTCCTGGCGTGTCCTCGGCGGAATGGCACTGCTGGCCGTCGCCGTCCTCCCCATCCTGTTCGTGGCCGTACCCGACTACCAGCGCGAGCGGATCGCCGTGTTTGTCGACCCGGCGCGTGACCCGCTCGGCTCCGGCTTCACCAGCCGGCAGGTGGAGGTCGCCCTCGGCGGCGGCGGACTGACCGGACGCGGCTTCGGCGGCCCGAGCGCCCTCGAAGGCCTCGCGCCACGGACAGCAGACTTCGCCTTCGCCCAACTGGCGGAGCAGACGGGCCTTGCCGGTTCACTCGCGGTACTCGCGCTGTTCGTGGTGGTGGCGTGGCGCGGGATCCAAGCAGCGAGCGCGGCGCCCGAGGTGTTCGGGCGGCTCCTCGCGGCCGCGCTCACGGCGACGATCGTGGGCCAGGCGGCACTGCACATCGCGGTGAACCTGCGGCTCTTCCCCGCGACGGGGATCCCGCTGCCATTCATCTCGCAAGGTGGGTCAGCCCTCGTGACGGTCTTCGCGGCGTTGGGGATCATCGAGTCGATCGCGGCGCACCGCCCGGTCCTCGACAGCGCGCTGTGGCGAGGCGAGCGATAGGGCCGAGTCCGCGTGGCCGGGTACGACGAAGGCCGCCCTCTCGGGCGGCCTTCGCGTTGATCCGATTGCGCTCGGCTACGGCGTCGTGGTGAGCGCCGGCTCCTCCGAGGTGACCTCACCGACGAGGCGCGTGAAGTTCACTTCGCCATCGGTGATGTCGACCTTCACGGTGTCGCCCGGCTCGAATGTGCCGCCGAGCACCTGGTCCGAGAGTTTGTCCTCGATGAGGTTCTGGATCACGCGGCGCAGCGGACGAGCACCGAAGACCAGGTCGAACCCAGCCTCCCCGAGGTGGTCGAGCAACGCGTCGGTGACCTCGAGCTTCATCTCCTTGGTCTTCAAGTTCGTCCGCAGGTCGTCCAACTCGAGGTTGACGATCTGGCGGATGTCTGTGGCACCCAGTGCACGGAAGATGACGGACTGGTCGATGCGGTTGATGAACTCAGGCCGGAAGACCCGCTTCATCTCCTCTTCGACACGTCCCTTCATCCGCTTGTACTGGGCGTCCGCGTCCTTGGTCTCGTCCTGCGCGGTGTTGAAGCC
Source organism: Chloroflexota bacterium (assembly GCA_947446155.1). The sequence continues at coordinate 10,514 of CANFFZ010000056.1, forward strand.
GACGCGGCTGTCCTTCCGGATCAGGTCAGACCCCACGTTGGAGGTCATGATGATGATCGTGTTGCGGAAGTCGACCTTGCGCCCCTTCGCGTCGGACAGGTGCCCGTCGTCGAAGATCTGGAGCAGCATGTTGAACACGTCCGGGTGAGCCTTCTCGATCTCGTCGAGGAGAATCAGGCAGTACGCCTTGCGCCGCACCAGGTCGGTCAACTGGCCACCGTCGTCGTACCCCACGTAGCCCGGAGGCGAACCGACGAGGCGCGAGATCGTGTGCTTCTCCATGAACTCTGACATGTCGATGCGCACGATGTTGTCGCGCGAGCCGAACATGAACTCGCCCAGCATCTCGGCGAGGTAGGTCTTACCGACGCCGGTGGGCCCGAGGAACATGAAGACACCGATCGGGCGCTTCGGGTCCTTCAGTCCGGCGCTCGCGCGCCGCACCGCCCGAGAGACCGCGACAATCGGCTCTTCTTGGCCGACCACGCGCTCCTTCAGGAACGACTCCATCTCCAGCAGACGCTGGCTCTCTTCTGCCGCGATACGCGATAGCGGGACGCCCGTCCACTGGGAAATGACATCGCGGATGTCGTCCTCGGTGACGATCGCCTCGTCGGAGCCGCGCTGCTGCTGCATCTCCGCCTCGAGTTCTTCGAGGCGGAGTTGCAATCGCACTTCACGCTCGCGCAGTTCGGCAGCGAACTCGTACTGCTGGTTCGCGATCGCCTGGTCCTTGTCGCGCCGGAGCGCTTCCAGACCGCTCTGCACTTCCTTCACGGAAGGCGGCATCGCGTGGCGACGGATGCGGACGCGGGCCGAAGCCTCGTCCATCAGGTCGATCGCCTTGTCCGGGAGGAAGCGGTCGGAGACGTAGCGTGCGGAGAGTTCCGCAGCCGCCTTCAACGCCTCGTCCGAGATCTTCAACTTGTGGTGCTCTTCGTACGCCGAGCGCACGCCCTTGAGGATCGAGATGGTGTCCGGCACCGTCGGCTCGTCCACGCGCACGGGCTGGAAGCGCCGCTCCAGCGCCGCGTCCCGCTCGATGTGCTTGCGGTACTCGTCGAGGGTGGTCGCACCCACGGCCTGGATCTCGCCTCGGGCGAGCGCCGGCTTCAGGATGTTCGCGGCGTCCACCGCACCCTCGGCCGCGCCGGCACCGACGAGCATGTGCAGCTCGTCAATGAACAGCATGCAGTTGCCGGAGGTCTTGATCTCCTCGATGACCTTCTTCAGGCGCTCCTCGAACTCACCTCGGTACTTCGTACCCGCGACGAGCAGGCCGACGTCCAGGGTGAGCATGCGCTTGCCGAGCAGCGTGTCCGGCACGTCGCCGGAAACGATGCGGTGCGCGAGGCCCTCTGCGATGGCGGTCTTGCCCACGCCCGGCTCGCCGATGAGGACGGGGTTGTTCTTCGTGCGGCGCGAGAGGATCTGGACGACCCGCTCGATCTCGTGGTCGCGCCCGACGATCGGGTCGAGCTGGCCGCTCCGCGCCATCGCCGTCAGGTCGACGCCCAACTGGTCGAGCGTGGGGGTGCGCACCGAGCGCCCACCGGCGGTCGCAGCC
>CANFFZ010000057.1 GCA_947446155.1 Chloroflexota bacterium
TGGAACGTCTGCGCGTCCGCCTCGGTGTCGAAGTAGCCGTGCTTCCAGCCCCAGTACGTCCACGTCCCCGCGAGGCGTCCGAAGGTCTGGCGCGCGTCGTCCTCGCCACCCGGCGCGGAGTCGGGCGCAGCCACGCGGCGCTGCAGCCACTCCGGCACACCGTCCTCGGCGACCCGCACGGTCGAGGCGGGGACACCGGCCTTGCGGAAGTACTTCTGCGCCATGATGTCCGTCGCCACCTGCGAGAACTTCGCTGGCATCTGAATGTCGCGCGCCTCGAAGACGACGGAGCCGTCCGGGTTCACGATGCGCGAGGTGCGATTCGCGAACTCAACGTTCTTGTAAGGGTCGTGGCCAGCGGTGGTGAAGCGGCGCGAGATCTGCATCGAAGGAGCCTCCCGAGAGGGTCGGGCCCTTCCGTCTCTGAACCCAAGGACTTGGGGAGGGGGAGCGGAGGGGACACAAGATGTTGGGACTATCTGTTCAGGTGAGTGAGCACCTGTTCAGAGGAGCGAGGGGCATCATTGATCCGCTGGGGTGGCCTGTCAACGCGATCAATCGCGTTAACAATTGGCGCGGTAGCAGATTGGCGCAAGGGCACGACGGCACGATCTGTGCCTCGCCCTCAGATTTGTCACTGTTAAATCCGGAACTATCCCTTGACAGCAAGTACCGCCTCGGCTAAGATCGTTGCATGGAACGGTACACGATTCGTCAGTTCAACAATGACTTCCCCGACGCGGACGCGTGTCTGGACTACATCGTGTCAGGCATCTACCCCGAGTGGACAGGTGGGCTCATCCGCTGCCGCAAGTGCGAGCAACTGACGAAGCACTACCGGATCACGAACCGCAAGGCGTACGCCTGCGAGACGTGCGGGACGCATGTGTACCCGCTCGCAGGGACGATCTTCGAGAAGTCCAGCACGCCGCTCGACTCCTGGTTCTACGCGATCTACCTGATGGCGCAGACGCGGTGCGGCATCTCTGCCAAGCAACTCGAACGGGAACTCGGCGTGACCTACAAAACGGCATGGCGCATGTTCAAGCAGATCAGGGCGCTCTTCGATGAGGACGGCGGGCCGCTGCAAGGCACCGTTGAGGTCGATGAGACGTTCGTCGGCGGAAAGCCCCGCTATCGCAATGGTCAGCAGCCGCCAAAGGATGAGTTCGGGAACACGAGGCGCGGCCCGCGCTCGAAGGATCATCCTACCCAGAAGGTGCCCGTCGTCGGCATGGTGGAGCGCGGCGGGAACGTGAAGGCATGGGTCACGCCGGACGTGAAGTCGCGGACGATCCGCCCGCTCATGACCGAGCACGTACTCCCGGCCACGATGGTCTTCACGGACGAGGCAAGGCAGTACGGTTTAGTTCGCCGGGCGGGTTACGAGCACAGGCGCGTGAACCACTCCGCTAAGGTGTACGTTGATGGGGACGTACACACGAACACGATGGAAGGCTTCTGGGCGCTGCTCAAGACCGGGATTCTGGGCGCACACCACAGCGTGGGCGCGAACCACCTTCAGTCGTACGTGAACGAGTACACGTTCAGGTACAACCACCGGGACGATGAGACGCCCATGTTCCGCACCATCACCCAGCGAGTGGGCAAGGTGCGGGCTGGTCAGCAGGGCGAGTACGCACCGCTCGGGTAGAGCGAAGCCCCGGCTGGCACCGGGGCGCGTACTGACCCTGATTGCGGAGGCACTGGGCTGCAACCTAGTATGCAGCCCCCGGTTTGGCGTGTCTATCGGTGGCTGGCAGTTTCGAGGCGCTACCCGATATGCCAACGTCCAGAGGCTTCTACACAGCCACACAGGTTGCCCGTCTCGCTAAGATACCGGCCCGGACTCTTTACGACTGGCAGGCTCGCGGGATCATCGTCCCGTCCCTTCAGATCGAGGACGCTGGAAAGGTGATCGAGGGGTACTCCTACGCTGACCTCACAATCGCCCGGATGATCAGAGCCCTCCGCGAGAAGAGGATCGACTTCAAATCCGCAAGCCTAGCCTTCCACCACATGTACGAACGGCTCGGGCCGCCGAGTGGCGGCTGGTCGGACTCGACGGTCTACTTCGTCGGGAAGCAGGTGTTCGCCGATCTGTCGGACGAATGGTCGGTTACAACGGCCACACTCGGCGGCCAGCGGATCGAGACCCGACTCTTCGGCGACTTCTTCGAGGAACTGCGGCTCAGCGAGTTGCGGGCCGGTGGATCGATCCTTGTTCCGGTGGAGTTCCAGGATGCCGTGGACATCGACCCCGACGTGATGGGGGGCGAGCCAGTAGTGCGTGGGACGCGCGTACCTACATCGCTTCTATTCGCTCTCAACAAGCGAATGTCGGTAGGCCAGATAGCGAAGATGTACGGCTCCGTGACGCGACGGCGGATCGAGAGCGCCGTCGCGTATGAACGCTACCTCGATACGGCTGCCTGACCTAAATCGGCTACTGCTTGACGCCGACGTAACTCCCGAAGTCGAGTCCATACTTCAGGCTGTCGGCTTCCGCACCGAACACTTTCTGCGCCTCGATGTCCATGCGCGAGATGACATCACAGTGCTGCTCACAGCGCGCCGCCTCCGCCGTATTCTCGTGTGCTTCGATCGTCACAGCGACCGCCGGACGAGAGTCAACTGGAACGCTGAAATCGGGCTCCGTGGCGGGCGCGTCATCGAGATCAGCGAGGGGCCAGAGCAGGACGCCTACCGAGCGGTCGGGAAGGTGCTTATCAGCCGAGCAGAATGGCTGGCGTTCTTCACCGAGAAGAAGCACGGCGTTGCGGTCGTCCGCGATGGTGGGTGGAGACCATTGGATCAGGCAGCGTTGCTACGCGCGGCTCCGAAACCGAAGGTGTTGGATGCCGACCTCGACCCCAGCGTCATCATTCGAGGCCGTAAGCCAACCACGCAACGGAGACGTCGACGAGGACCTCAGCAGCAAACCGCGGGTCGCCCGCTAATCTAGGATGCGCGCCCTGCTGCGCGCTTGATGAGGCGCAACAATCCCGCGCGCTGACCGTCATCCTGCCGCTCGTCGAGCATCCTCTGGACTTCGGTATCGCGCGCCTTGCCCTCTTTGGATGACGGGCCGGGCTGCTTCGATGGTGATCCGCTCATGGCTCTAGGGTAGCATCGCCGAGCGGCAGCGGGATCGTTTCGGCCCGCTCACCGGGGGCGCGGCGTGCTCTCCGGAACGTCACGTTCGTCTGCGAGGACGGCGGATAGTCGATCCTCTTGCCGTCAAGCAACTCTGCGACGGTGAGCAACTGAATCCGAGGATGCTTCCCCCACGGTGACTCATAGAACCCCGCCGATGCCGCTTCCGTCCGCATTGGGCGCGTCGGCTCCGCGAACGACAGCAGCACTCCTATCTCGGCGTGCTCTCGCTCGATAACACCCCGCAGGTCACGTACGAACTGCACAGAGACATTCTGACCAGCCTTCACCGAGAAGATGATCTGCTTTGTCGGGCCGCTTGGTGCATCGTGGAAGTAGAGCCGTCCGTCGATTCCGCCGTCAGCGCCCTTCTTAGTTGGGCCTGCTGGCCTTGCACCGACTAGACCGAGCGCCCACGCCTGGAACTGCCACGGGTCTTCAGCGGCAAGTGCAGCGGCATCTTCAATCGAAGTCGGCTCACCGACCACATCGTAGGTCTCTGCAACAGGATCACCGTATTGGTCTCGGAGGCGTGTCTTGATGAGGTTGATCGCGAGGTGTGTGATGTCGATCCCGATCCAGTGGCGACCGAGACGCTGGGCAACGGCGACGGTGGTTCCGCAACCACAGAAGGGATCGAGGATTACGTCATTCTCCTTGCTACTCGAAAGGACGATTCGCTCAAGGAGAGCCTCCGGCTTCTGCGTTGGATAGCCGAGCCGTTCCTTCGCGACCGGATTGATGATCGGGATGTCGAACACGTCGTGCGCCGGGACAGTCCGGCGCTGATCTACATACGTGACCACATCCCATTCGTCCGGGTTTACTCGTCCATCCGCCTTCGCCTCCTCGAATTTCTTGCGATCCGTAATGAGCAATTGCCGCTTCCGCTCACCACCCGTCACGAAGGTATTGGAGTTCCAGCCGCGATCGCCTAGTTCGCGCTCTTGGGCACGCGATGGGATTTGCACTGGTTCGCAGCGGACAAGGGCCTTGTCACGCGCGTAGAACAATATGGTGTCGTGCATGTGCCCGTAGTTGTTTACGACGGCAGTCCAGCGCCGATAGTGCCAAATGACCTCGGACATGAAGTTCGGAGCGCCGAACACGGCATCCATTAATACCTTGAGGTAGTGGCTGGCTGTTGGATCGCAATGTAGGTAGATCGAAGCGGTGGGCTTCATGACGCGCCTTAACTCGACAAGGCGCGGTGCCATCATCGCGAGGTATGCCAGCATGTCACTATCACCGAGTAGCGTGCGGAACGCTTGCAGCGCACGCGATACCCCCCCCCCCCCGGCTTCGACCATCTCCTCGTAGGCACGGGCCGCCGCCTCATCCCAGTGCCATGTGTCTTCAAACGCCATGATCTAGGACGCGGCGCGTGAGCCGTCCTGCTCGGCAAAGAGGACGTTGTAATCTTGATTCGAGTTGAACGGCGGGTCGAGGTAGACGAGATCAACCGATTCGTCGGCTATGTGTCGGCGAAGCACGTCAAGGTTGTCACCGTAGTAGAGACGGTTCTTCTCCGGCATGCGCGGGAGTATACGGGCTACTTGCTATGAGGGGATAGTTCCGGTTAAATCTGCCGGGCTCAGCCCCCGATGATCGCCTCGATGACGTCCGGGTCGCTGGGGATGCCCTCGCTGAGATTCTCGCGGCCGCGCTCGGTGACCAGGATGTCGTCTTCGATGCGGATGCCGATGCCCTTCAGGCGGGCGGGGACACCCTTCGTCTCGGGGGAGAAGTAGAGGCCTGGTTCCACCGTCAGCACCATTCCGGGCTCCAGCCGCGTCGACTTCCCCGCGGTGCGGTAGGCGCCGGCGTCGTGGACGTCGAGGCCGAGCCAATGGCTGGTGCCGTGCATGAAGAAGGGGCGGTACGCCTCCTTCTCGATCAGCCCGTCGATGTCGCCTCGTAGCACCTTGAGGTCGACGAGGCCGCGCACGAGCGTGCGGAGCGACGCGTTGTGGACGTCGTGGAAGCCGGCTCCCGGCCGCGTCTTTGCGATGCCGGCGGCCTGCGCCTCGAGTACCACGTCGTACACCGCCCGCTGCGCCGAGGTGAACCGGCCGTTGGCGGGTACGGTGCGCGTCACGTCGGCGGAGTAGAGGTCCCACTCCGCGCCGGTGTCCATCAGGAGGAGGTCGCCATCCTCGATGCGCTGGCGGTTGGCGGTGTAGTGGAGCGTGCAGGAGTTTGCGCCCGCCGCCACGATCGCCGGGAAGCCGTCGCGGATGGCGCCCTCGCCGCGGTAGGTGGCCTCGAGGATCGCCTGCACTTCGTACTCGTGCATGCCGGGGCGTACTGCGCACATCGCGGCGAGGATCCCCGCGCCAGTGACGTCGATGGCTTTGCGTAGCGCCTTCACCTCGGCGGGGGTCTTCAGCACGCGCAGCCCGTCGACGAGCGGCTCCGGGTCGCGCCACGCCTCGAGGGGCACGGCGCCGCGCTGGGCGCCCTCGCGGCGTGCGGCGACGTAGTCGATGAGCCCTCGCTGCACCTTCTCGGCGAGGGGGCCTGACTGGCCCATTGAGTAGTGCAGTTCTTTGGTCCCGCGCAGCAGTTCTGGTAGCCGCTGGTCGAGTTCCTCGATCGAGAAGGCCTGGTCAGCGCCGTAGGTGGCGCAGGCGCCCTCGACGCCCGCCCGAGGGCCCACCCAGACGGCCTGCACGGGGTCGTGGGGGCGGACGATGAGGGTGAACGGCTGCTTGGCGCCTGGACGCAGCACGGCGACCGCCTCAGGCTCCTCGAAGCCCGTCAGGTAGAAGAAGGTCGAGTCCTGGCGGAAGGGGTGGTCCACGTCGCCGTTGCGGCGGCTATCCGAGCCGGCGACGAAGACGGCCGCGCTGCCCGCGCCGAGCGCCTGCATCAGGCGTCGTCGCCGCGCCGCGTACTCCCGAGGCCCCACGAACGGTCCCGCCATGCCGTACTCCATCCTCGAAAGCGTCATCCCGAGATCATCGGTCGGGAAACACGAGATTCGCGGATTGCCCGCGCGCCCGATGATAGCCGAGCCCTCGGAGGAGTCGCTCGTGCTGGAAGTCCTGCTGCTGGGCTTGCTCGGCTTCACGGTCGGCGCCTTCGGCACCCTCGTGGGCGCGGGCGGTGGCTTCATTCTCGTGCCCATTCTGCTGCTGCTCTATTCCGACCGACCACCCGAGGTGATCACGGCGATGTCGCTGTTCGTCGTCCTCGCGAACGCCGCGTCAGGCACTCTGGCGTATGGCCGGATGGGGCGCATCGACGTGCGGAGCGGCTTCGCATTCGCAGTCGCGACGCTGCCCGGTGCGGTGGCGGGCGCGATCGTGGTGAAGCAGATCGACCGGGGCACGTTCAACCTCGTGTTCGCGGTCGTGCTGGCAGTCTTGGGTATCTACCTGCTGCTGCCGAGGCCGGTCGCGACGATCCGCGAGCCGTTGCGTGGTCGCGGCGTTGTGCGCCGCCAGATCGTCGACCGTGACGGGACGATGTACTTCTACGCGTATCGGCGCTGGCAGGGCCTCGGCATCAGCGGGGGCGTGGGGTTCATCTCCAGCCTGCTCGGCATCGGCGGCGGGATCGTGCATGTGCCGGTGATGGCGATGGTGCTGCGCTTCCCCGTCCATGTCGCGACCGCGACCAGCCAGATGGTGCTGGGGCTGATGGCGCTGCAGGCGGTCGTGACCCACTTCGCCTCGGGCACGCTGCGCTGGGATCAGACGCTGGCCCAGGCCGCGATGATGGCCGCGGGTGCCCTCGGCGGCGCCCAGGTCGGCGCGCTCGCCTCCAACCGCCTCCAGGGTGACTTCATCCTGCGAGCGCTGGGCGGCGCGCTGCTGCTGGTCGCGGCGCGCCTCGCGATCCGCTAGTGCGAGGCTAGTCGCGCCCCTTGAGGACTTCTGGTGTGTAGGTCGTGCCGACCAGTCCCCGCGCGACGAGTGCGTCGTAGTCCGAGCGGGAGTAGCCGAGGAGGTCGAGGTAGACCTCTTCGTTGTGCTCTCCGAGTTTCACCGGGGGTGTGCGGATCCAGTTCGGCGTGTTCGCCCATTTCGTGAAGATGCCGGGATAGCGGTGGGTGCCGACCCCCTCCATCGTGATCTCCTCGAAGAATCCGCGCTCCTCAAGTTGCGGCGAGCGGGTGGCGGCCAGGTCGTCATGCACGGGCCCGGCGGCGACGTGTGCCGCCTGCAGCGCGTGGAAGAGCGTTTCCTTGTCGTGCCCCCGGGTCGCGTCTCCCGTTGCGGCATCGAGGGCGGTGCGGTGCTCGATGCGCCCGCCGGCGGTGCGGAAGCGCGGGTCGGTCGTGAGCGCCGGCGCAGCGAGCACGCGGCAGAGCGCTGCGAACTCTTCGTCCGTCGCGATATCGATGGCGATCCATTGGTCGTCGCCGGTCGTCGGGTAGATCCCATGCGGTGCGTGCGAGGGGTGACGGTTGCCCTGTGGCCCCGTAGCGCGACCGTTCATGGTGTAGTCCATGATGAACTCGCCGATGACGGGCAGGAAGGACTCCGCCAGCGGCATCTCGATCTGCTGGCCCTGACCGGTACGCGCTCGATGTCGCAGCGCACCGACCACCGACCACGCGCCCATCACGCCCGCGATCGCGTCCGCGGTGAAGGCGTCACCCATTTCGTCAGGGGTGCCGTCGTCGTAGGTGCGGATCAGGTGGTGCCCGATCATCCCCTCGACGTGGGTGCCGAAGCCTCGATAGTTCTTATACGGGCCGTCGAGGCCATACGCGGGCATGCGCAGCATGATCAACTTCGGGTTGACCTCACGCAGCACGTCATAGGTGATGTTGGCGCGCTCGATCGTCTCAGGGACGTTGTTCTCGATGAGGACGTCGCACTTCTCGATCAGGCGCAGGAAGGCTTCACGGCCCTCGGGGAGGCGGACGTCGCAGGCCATCGACTTCTTGTTGCGGGCGTGCGCGTTGAACGCGGGCGAGCGGTTCCACGGGTCCTCGCCGGGGTCGAAGTCGGGCGGGATGCCCATCGACACGCCGGAGGCGCCCAGGGCGCGGTACTGCGCCTCCGTGCTGACCCGTTCGGCACCGCGTGAGTACGGCTGGATCGTGGTCACGGGCTCCACGCGGATGATCTCCGCTCCCCACTCGCCAAGGAGTTGGGTGACGTGAGGGCCTGCCCACACCACGGTGATGTCTGCGATCCGGATGCCCTCCAGGGGGAGCCGGTGCGCAGAGTCGCGTTCGCGTCGAGCGTTCGAGGTCATCGCACGCCTCCTAGATCACACGCTGGGCGCGCAGCCGGGGCAGCGCGCTGCGGTCGTAGCCGAGTTGGATGAGCACATCGGCTGTCTGGGCACCGAGGAGCGGCGCAGGCCGGGCGGCGTTGCGCGGACTCTCGGAGAGGATCAGTTGGCGGCCGGGGTATTCGAATGTCCCTGCGACCGGGTGCTCGATCGTCTCCCACACGCCGCGGCCTCGGTAGTGCGGGTCGTTCACGAGGTCTTCGGTCGACATGATCGCGCCGCCGAGGATGCCGTGCTTCTGCGTGCGCGCGACCGCTTCCAGTTTCGGCGTCTCGAACAGCCAGGCCTGGTACGAACCCTCGACCTGCTCCTGGTACTCCGCCGAGTACTGGTGCACCTGTTTGCCGAAGTCGGGGTGGTCCTTCAGGTCGGGCCGCCCGATCTCGTCGAGGAACCCCCCGAACCGCTTCGTGCCACCGCCGAGGATGTTCACGTAGCCATCGATCGCCGGTCGGGGGCCCAGCGCGGTGCGAGAGCCCGGCGGCTGACGGCGGCTCGAGAGCCCGCTGTAGGCCGCGGCAGTCAGGGAGATCGTGCGGCGGTCGCGGAAGCCCGCCTGCGCCTCGTAGACGGACTGGTCGATCCAGTCGCCGGCGCCGCCACCCTCGACGCGGAACCGCGCGAGCAGGATCGCGAGCGAGGTCGCGAGGCCCGCGTGGTAGTGCGCCGTGTTGCCGCCGAGTTTGGCCGGCTCGCGGTAGGGCGCACCGTTGCCGTGCAGCGGCCCGCCCATCGCCTGCAGGGTGATCTCGGTGCCGATGTAGTCGCGCCACGGCCCGCTCTGTCCGAACGGTGTGATCGAGGCCATTACGAGGTCCGGGCGCGCCGCTGACATCGCCTCGTAGCCCATGCCGTACTCGGCAAGGAGGCCTGGTCGGAAGTCGTCGATCACGACGTCCGCGTGGCTGATCAGCTTGCGCGCGATCTCGCGCCCCTCCTCAGTTTCGAGGTTGAGCGTCATCGACTGCTTGTTCGTGTTGAGGTGGAGGAAGAGGCCGGACTTCTCTGGGTGAGGTTCGTCGTTCGGGAAGGGGCCAGCGGTGCGGGACGGGTCGCCCGAGGGCGGCTCCACCTTTAGCACTTCGGCTCCATAGTCGGCGAGCAGTTTCCCCGCGAACGGGCCCGCGACGTTAGTCGCGAGCTCGAGCACGCGGATGCCCTCCAGCATCTGCGTCACGGCAGTCTCCCCTCCGCGGCGGCCGGTCTCCCCGCCGCCTGGCGCGCATGCGCAATCTGCGTCGCGCTGCCGGGCGGGACGATACCACGGGAGAAATATGCGCGCCCGAGTCTCCGCGGGCGGTCAGTACGATGGATCACATGGAAAACGTCGCGACGACTGCCGCCCCGCTGCCTGTGCTCACACCCGACGGGCAGGAGGTACGCCTCGGCGCGTCGTGGGCCGAGCGGCCGGTCGTGCTGGCGTTGATCCGGCACTTCGGCTGCCAGTTCTGCAAGGACCACGTCTCGCAACTCGTGCCCGCCGTCCCGGCGATCCACGAGGCGGGCGCGGAACTCGTCATTGTCGGCAGCGGGAACCCCTCGATGGCCGGCTTCTTCGCGGAGGACTACCACGTCACGACGCCGCTGTTCACCGACCCGAGCCGCGAGGTGTACCAGGCCTTCGGCGCGAAGCGTCCCACCTGGACAGCGCTGCTCAACCCCCGGCTGTACTGGAACGCGCTACAGGTCCACCGCCGAGGACACCGCGTGGGCAAGGTGCAGGGCGACCTCGCGCAGTTGGGCGGAGTGTTCATCGTCCTGCCGAACGGTGACATGCCCTTCGCGTACCGCAGCAGCATCGCTGGAGACCTGCCGAGCACGACGCGGGTGATCGACGAGTTGCGGAGCGCGCTCGGACGCTAGGGCGTCGATGTCCGGGCAAGAAGAAGGGGAGCGGCGAGCCGCTCCCCTTCTCTGTGTCTGTCTCAGCCTTGCGGCTGCCCTTGATCGCTACGAAGCGATGAAGAGAGGCGCGAGGACCAGCGTGACGGTGGCGAGCAACTTCACGAGAACGTGAAGCGACGGGCCAGCCGTGTCCTTGAACGGGTCACCGACGGTGTCGCCAACCACGGCTGCCGCGTGGATCGCGGAGCCCTTCTTGACGACTTCGCCGTTCTCGTCCTTCATGTCACCGGACTCGATGTACTTCTTCGCGTTGTCCCACGCGCCACCGGAGTTGTTGAAGAAGGTCGCCATGGCGATGCCGCCGATGGTGCCGATGATCAACATGCCGGAGACCGCGAGCCAACCGGAGGAGTGCGGGTACTCCATTGCAGTCACGACGCCAGCGGCGTTGTGGCTGTAGATCGTGACGGTCGCGTCACGGAAGTACCGGAAGATGAGGCCCACCACGATCGGGGCGCTCACCACCAGGATGCCCGGCGCCACCATCTGGCGGAGGGCGGCGCGTGCCGTGATGTCCACCGCGCGCGCGTAGTCTGGGCGCTCGGTACCGTCCATAATGCCGGGGTGCTCCCGGAACTGGCGGCGCACCTCAGCGATGATCGAGGCCGCGGCAGAACCGACGGCACGGATCGTGAGGGCGGAGAACAGGAACACCAGCGTCACGCCTAGCACACCGCCTGCGAAGACGTCGATGCTGGCGAGGTCGATCGGGAGTTCCGTGACCAGCGGGATGTCCAGCCGCTCCTTGACCTTGTCCAGGTATGCGGAGAACAGCAGGAAGGCTGCCAGGCCGGCGGACGCCACCGCGTAACCCTTGGTGAGGGCCTTGGTGGTGTTGCCGACGGTGTCCAGGGCGTCCGTGATGTGACGGGCGCTGGCGGGAGCACCGGAGAACTCCGCGATACCACCGGCGTTGTCCGTGATCGGACCGAAGGTGTCCATGGACAGGATGTACGCGGCCGACATCAGCATGCCCATGGTAGCGACGGCGGTGCCGAAGATACCGGTCGTGAACGCCGGGACGTTCGCGATCTCAGCGTTCGAGCCCAGAGTGTACGAGACCACCAGGGCCAGCACGATAGCGACAGCGGACGGCGCGAAGGTTTCGAGGCCGACCGACGTGCCGATGATGATGTTCGTCGCCGGGCCGGTCTTGCTGGCCTCGGCGATCTCCTTGACCGGGCGCCAGGCGCCGGCCGTGTAGTACTGGGTGATGTAGACGAAGGCGAACCCACAGGCGATGCCCGTGACGCCACACCAGAAGAACCACATCCACGAGTCGCCGAGCATCGACTTGGTCGCAATGAAGAGACCAACGATCGAAAGGGCGGAGACGACGTAGTACCCCATGTTCAGGGGGCGCATCGGGTCCTTCTCCGCGTTCTCGGAGAACAGCGGCACGACCATCATGCCGACGATCGTGGCGAAGACGCCGAACGAGCGGAGCACCAGTGGGAACAGGATCCAGTTGAGGTCCTGCGTGACCGTGTAGATGGCCACGCCCAGGATCATCGCGCCGATGTTCTCGGCGGACATGGACTCGAAGAGGTCGGCACCACGGCCGGCGCAGTCGCCGACGTTGTCACCGACGAGGTCCGCGATGACGGCCGCGTTACGCGGGTCGTCCTCGGGGATACCAGCCTCGACCTTGCCGACTAGGTCAGCACCGACGTCCGCTGCCTTCGTGTAGATGCCGCCACCGATCTGGGCGAACAGCGCGACGAATGAGGCACCGAAGCCGAAGCCGACCA
>CANFFZ010000058.1 GCA_947446155.1 Chloroflexota bacterium
CTACGATCGCGGTCCCGACCGTCCGCATGCAGCGAGGAGCCCCGCATGGCTTTCGATACCCGCCACCGCAGCCGCGCGCTGGTCGACGCGCCAGATCGGGCGCCGGCGCGCTCCTACTTCCAGTCGGTCGGGTTCACCCCGGAGGACCTGAAGAAGCCGCTCGTCATGGTGGCGCACGAGTGGATCGGCACCATGCCGTGCAACTTCAACCAGCGCGCGCTCGCCGCGCAGGTCTCGGCCGGTATCCGCGCCGCTGGCGGGACGCCGATGGAGGTGAACACCATCTCCATCTCGGACGGCATCTCTATGGGCACCGAGGGCATGAAGGCCTCGCTCATCTCGCGCGACCTGATCGCGGACTCCATCGAGTTGGCGGGCATCGGCTACTCGTTCGACGCGGCAGTGGTGATCGTCGGCTGCGACAAGACCATTCCGGCGGGAGCGATGGCGCTCGCGCGGCTCAACATCCCCGGCGTGATTCTCTACTCCGGCTCGATCGACCCCGGCCGCTTCGAGGGCCGCGACGTGACGATCCAGGACGTGTTCGAGGCCGTCGGCCAGCACGCTGCCGGGACGATGAGCGAGGAACGGCTACACGCCCTCGAGGCCGTCGCCTGCCCCGGTGCTGGCGCCTGTGGTGCGCAGTACACCGCGAACACGATGGCGACCGTCATGGAGTTCATGGGCCTCTCGCCCATGCGCTCGGCGACCGTCGGCGCGACCGACGGCCGCAAGGACAACGTGGCCTTCGAGGCTGGCGAACTGGTGATGGACGTCCTCAAGCGGGGCGTCCTGCCCAGCGACCTCCTCACGCGTGAGGCGATCGAGAACGGCATCATCTGTGCCGCCTCGACCGGTGGCTCCACGAACGTCGTGCTCCACCTGCTCGCGATCGCGGCCGAGGCCGGTGTGCCCCTGGCGATCGAGGACTTCGACCGGATCTCCAGCGCCACGCCGCTCATCGGCGACCTGCGCCCCGGCGGGCGCTTCGTCGCGCTCGACTGGGACCAGGCGGGCGGCACGCCGCTGCTCGCGAAGCGGCTGCTGGAGGCGGGCAAACTGCACGGCAACGTGATGACCGTCACCGGCAAGACCATCGCCGAGGAGGCCGCGGGCGCCGTCGAGACCCCCGGCCAGCAGGTGATCCTCCCCGTCAGCAAGGCCTTGAGCCCGAACGGCGGCCTCGTCATCCTCAAGGGCTCGCTCGCCCCGGCGGGCTGCGTCGTGAAGATCGCGGGCGAAGAGCGCCGCATCCACCGAGGCCCCGCGCGGGTCTTCGAGGCCGAGCAGGACGCGATGGCGTCCGTGCTCGCGCAGCAGATCAAGCCGGGCGACGTCGTCGTCATCCGCAACGAGGGCCCGGTGGGGGGCCCCGGTATGCGCGAGATGCTCGGCGTGACCTCCGCGCTCGTCGGTGCCGGCCTCGGCGAGCAGGTGGCCCTGCTGACGGACGGCCGCTTCTCTGGCGCGACGCACGGCCTGATGGCCGGCCACGTGGCACCCGAGGCCGCAGCCGGTGGCCCGATCGGCGCCGTCGAGGAAGGCGACACGATCGTCATCGACATCGACAACCGCCGCCTCGACCTCGATGTCCCCGCTGACGAGATCGCCCGACGCCTCGCCGCGCGTGTCCCTCGCCCGCCGCGCTACACCAAGGGCGTGTTCGCGAAGTACGCGCGTGTCGTCTCCGGCGCCGAGCGCGGCGCGATCACCTGGTAGCCGAGGCCTGAGGGCCGGACAGTGACCATCCTCATCGCCGGGGCGAGCGGCTTCGTCGGCTCCGCACTCCTCGAAGAGTTGCGCGAGCAGCCCTTGCCTGACGGCAAGCCACGATCGGTCCGCGCCCTCGTCCGGCGGGAGTTCGACGCGGTCCGTCTGCGCGACCAGGGCGTCGAGGCCGTCACGGGCGACCTCGCGACCGGGCGCGGGCTGGAGGCGGCGATGCGCGGCGTGCGCACGCTCGTCTACCTCGTCCACACGCTCGATGCGCCGGGGGACGTGGTCGCGAACGACATCGAGGCCGTGCAGAACGCGCTGCTCGCGGCGCGCGCGGCCGGGGTGAAGCGCGTCGTGTACCTCGGCCACGTGGGCGCGTCACCCGAGGCGCGCGGGCAGCACCTCGTGGCGCGATGGGCGACGGAACTCGCGGTGCGGCAGGGCGGCCTCGCGTGGCTCGTGCTGCGCGCGCCGCTGATCGTGGGGCGGGGCAGCACACTGTTCGAGATGATGCGCCGCATGGTCGACCGATCGCCCGTGGTGCCGCTGTTCCGCTGGCGTCGCACCGAGGTCGAGCCGGTCGCCCTCGCGGACATCGTGGAGGCACTGCGCCTCGCAATCGATGACGACGAGATGGCCGGACGCACGTACGACCTCACCGGTGCGACCCGCGCCACCTTCGGGACGATGGCGCGTGCGTGGGGACGTGCCCACCACAGACGCCGCCGTGCCTATCTGCCAATGCCCGGCTGGGGCGAGCGTGTCGAGGAGCAGTTGGCGTGGAGCCTCGCGCGCCTGCCGAGGAGAGAGACGCGCCTGCTACTGGAGACACTGCGCGAGCGTCAGGTCGCTGACCCCAGCCGTCGATTCCCGCTTGGCCACCGCCCGCTCACGCTCGAAGCAGCCCTCGAGGCTGTTGGGTAGGGGTTTACCCCGCGACGAATGCCTTGCGGTAACGCTCGATGGCGGCGGATCCAATCCGCTCCGACCGCTCGACTACCTCGAATCGATCGTCCTGCTCGGACCAGCGATGCAGTACGCGTGCCGCGCGAGGGTGGATGCCGTCGGTCTCCGCGACCTCTGCCACGACCCGGCGACTCGGGCTTGACCACGGGCCGATGCTGCGGACGTAGACCACGACGCGGCCTGTTCCGCCGGGATGCCGTTCTCGTGTGTCAGCACCTCGAAGGCCTCGTCGACGCCGCCCGCGTGCAGCGCCGTAGCGAGCGAGAACCCGCGCTCGAGGGCAGCGAATACGCGTCTCGCGTCAGCGCCCCAGAGGTAGTCCGCGTAGGGCGCGGTGGAGACCTCGGAGACCACGAGATAGCCGCTGTCTCCGGCCGCGGGGATGCCGAGTCCTTGGCCCTCGGCGGTCGATAGGTGGTGCAGTGGCGTACCCGCGGGCGCGTGCTGGAGCGCCGCCTGCATCAGCGTGCTCTTCCCGGCCATCCGAGGGATCCCGACGAACAGGAGGGAACGCCGCTCCTCGGCAGCCGCGGCGAGCGTGGCCGCCATCTCCGGCGAGAGTGTGCGATTCGCGACGAGGTTGGCGAGGGTCAGCGCCATTGACGTGGTCGATCCTACGGGAGGTCGCGCACCCGAGGCATGAGGAACAGGCCGTAGATCGAGACGAGCACGAGCGCGACAGCGGTGCTGCCGATCGCCCACTGGATGCCCACCATCTCAGCGAGGATGCCGACAGCGAACGTGCCGAACGACACGAGGCTGAACTCCATCATGTACACGCTCATGACGCGGCCCTGAAACTCGGGTTTCGTGTAGGACATGATCAGGATGCTGCCGAGCGACATGCGCCCAGCCTGCCCGAACCCGACGGCCAGCATGATCACCGCCGTCAGCCAGATCGAGGTCGATGTGACGAAGCCGATGAGCGCCACGCCGAGGATCAGCGCGCTCACGAGGAAGACCTTACCGCGCCCCCGGTTTGGCATGGAGGCCACGACGAGTGACCCGACCAGGGCGCCGATGCCCGTCGTGCTGATGAGGAACCCGATCTGCTCCGGCCCACCGTGCAGGACTTCCTTCACGAAGCCGGCCAGCATCTGCATGTACGGCATCGACATCAGGACGATGAAGAAGTTGATCATCAGCAGCGCCATCACCACGCGGTCACCGCTCATGTAGCGGATACCGTCGCGGATGTCCGCCAGCCCTCGAGCGCCACCCCCACCGTGGCCGCCGTGCCCGGCGCTCGCGCGAGGCGCGGCCTGGAGCGTGCCCGCGGCAGCCGCGAGGATCCGCTCCTCCTCGATGTCCTCGGCGGTCGGCACGTGCTTCTGCACGGGGATGAGCCCGATGACGGCGATGAAGATGAGCGCTGCCATCACGTAGAACACGGCCGCCGGTCCGACGAACGCGAGCAGGAACCCGCCGAGCGCCGGCACGCCCATGCGCGTGACGTTCATCCCCGCCATGTTCAGGCCGATGGCGTTCGAGAGCCGTCGAGGCCCCACGATCTCCGGGATGAGCGCCTGCCTCGCAGGCCCCATGATCGCGAAGACGCCACCCTGCAGCGCGGACACGAGCATCAGGTGCGTGAACGTCAGCATCTCGAGCGTGAGCAGCACCGCGATCGAGAGCGTCCCGAACGCGTTCACCGTCTGCCCGATCTGCACCACGATCTTCTTCGGCGCCCGGTCCGCCACCACGCCACCCGGGAACCCGAGGATCAGCCCGGGGATCGCGCTCGCGAGGGCAATCGCACCGACGCGCGCGTACGACCCGGTGATGTCGAACACCAGCCAGGGGTTCACGAGCATCTGCATATGCATCGAGGAGAACTGCGCCAGCATCGCCACGAAGAACCAGCGGAACGAGCGGCTGTTCAGCGCCTCGAACGTCCGCACGGACGGCATCCGGATCCCCCGGCGTCGCGCAACCTCGACGTCACCCGCAGGTGTCGTGGCAAGAGGTGCTGGAGCCCAGGGCGCGCGCATGGGTGAGGCCAATCGGTGAGAGGGGAATATAACAGGCGGAGTGGCGGTCAGCGACAGGTTAGAGCATTACAAACGCTAGGATACGCTCAGCGTTGACCGAATTTTTGCTAGTAGCAAATGGCGCGGTGCGTAGTTGGTTGAACCGACTGTCTATCGACAAGTCCTAGAGGCGATGGGGACACCGCAGCTAGCGGGTGAGGCGCGTCATCGCCTGACGCGCTTCATTGCGCAAACTCCGGATGACGTCATTGTTGTAGGTAACTTGGTTAGTTAAAGCAGTTCTGTTCTAGAGATCGAAGCTGCCCTTCCCGTCTTGCTGGGCGCGGACACGGCGGGTAATGCAGTTATCTCTGCGGCGATTGCGTTACTCGCTAAAGACCCGCCAGCACAAGTGCGCCGGATTGTTGCCAACGTATTTCTGAAATGGAGCAACGACCCACGTGTAGAGCCCTTGATCCCAGGACTTCTAGGTGACGCAAATATCGAGGTGAAGCGAGTCGCTCTAAATGCGTTGACTCAGAATCCTGCTGCGGCCCCCCCGTGCCCTTGTTTGCTCTCTCGTCACCTGCGGACCGAGCGCACGCCGTCGACCTATTGAAGGACCTAACGGATGCGATGCACACGCTTTTGGATCTGCAGCTCCCCGTTGCGATGAGAGATTTCATTAAACTCCGAATTCTGCCGCTGATTGAGCGATTCTCCGGGCTGATCAACCGCTCGTCATATAGCCCGCTCGAGATTCAGACTGTTGGAGTGGAGTTGACTGAGAAGAGCCAGAGGCTCGCTGATGTCGTCGAGTTGGTAGGCGTGGCATTACTGGTTGATACCACAAAGAGTGGGCTTCAGGAGATGGCCGCACGGACGGTTGCGGTCGCGACCGAATACGCACATCTAATCGAAGCAGGGTTGATCCAGATCGCGACGATGGGGTAGCAGGCATTTACCCCCCCAGCACCGCGCGCCAGGCGCCGTCGGCGAAGCCACCATCGAGGTGGATCGTCTGGCCGACGAGCATCGGGGCCTCCGCCGAGCAGATCCAGGCGACGGCGGCGGCGATGTCTTCGCCGTGGACGTTGCGGCCGGAGGGGACGTGGGGGCGGACCTTCTCGCTCGTGTCGTAGCCGAGCGAGTGTTCGCCCTCGGAGCCCTCAACCCAGCCGGCGGAGACGGCGTTCACGCGGATGCTGCGAGGGGCGAGTTCCACCGCGAGGTACATCGTCAGCGCGGACAGCGCGGCCTTCGTGACGCCGACGGCGCTGTAGTCCGGCATGTAGTGGAACGCCCCGGGCGACAGCAGGTTCACGATGCTCCCGCCGCCGCGCGCCTCCATCATTGGCACCGCGAGTTGCGAGGCCTGCCACGGGCCGAACACGTTCACGTCCATCGTGCTGTGTAGATGCTTCGGCCGCTGGTCGATCGCGGGGCGGGGCCGTTCGAGGCCGCGCGCGGCGTTGTTCACGAGGATGTCGCAGCCACCCCACGCCTCGACCGCCTTGAACACAGCCGCCATCTCCTCGGCCGTGCCGACGTCGCCCTGCGCGGTCGCGGACTCCACGCCCATCGCGCGACAGTCGGCGGCGGTGGCCTCGGCCGCCGAGGCGGAGCGCGCGTAGTTCACGAAGACGTGGCAGCCCTCCCGCGCGAGGCGGAGCGCGATCGCCCGTCCGATCCCGCGCGACCCGCCGAGGACGACGGCGCGCTTGCCTCGCAGGCTGGGGTAGAGCGGGCCGGTGGCTGGGACGTCTGGGGCTGGCATGGGGGGATGTTAGCGCGGCGGGCGCTGCTATTCCCTCGGCGGCTTCACGGCCATCGTGACCGTGTGCAGGCGGCCCTGCTTCACCTTCTCCGAGTTGCCGAAGAGTTCGTCGAACATCCGCTCGATGAACCGGCGGAGAGCATTCGTCGTCACCACGGTGAGCCGCCCGCCTGGCTTCAAGTGCGCGTGGGCGTCCGCGAGGATGAGCGTGAGCATCTCGTTGCCCGCCTTCGCGGGCAGGTTGGCCGTGGCGACATCGAACAGCCGTCCGTGCGGGACTGCGCTGAGGCCGTTCGAGAGCATCGTAGTGACGTTGGTGAGCCGGTTCGCCTCGGCGTTCAGGCGCGCGCGCTCGACGGCGACGAAGTCCTTGTCGAGCAGCCACGTCTCGCCCTTCGGCGCCATCGAGGCCAGCACGAGTCCGATCGCGCCGTAGCCGCAGCCGATGTCGATCGTGTCGTCGCCCTCGGCGACACCCACTGCATCGAGGTGATCGATCAGCAGCGCCGAGCCGAGGTCGACCTCACGCGGTGAGAACAGCCCCCACGCCGTGGTGAAGCGGAACTCCTGCCCGTGCAGCATCGCGCGGAACTTCGGGTCGCGCCGGTAGCCCTCGATCTCCGTGGCGAGCGAGGGCGCGGCTTCGGGCGGTGGACGTCGAGGGCTCATGCGCGGCCTCCTGCGAGGCCCACGCTACGCCGGGCGTCGTCCTACCGCACGGGCAGCGACGACGCCGGCAGCGGTCAGCAGCGCCGTGAGCACCCCACCCTGGGCGACATCGATGACGCCCAGGCCATCGCTGGCGGGCGCGCCGGCCCCGGTCTTCGCCGGTGCGGGCTGTGCCGCCGTGGTCGCGCTTGGTGTCGCTGACGGTGAGGCTTGCGAGGCGATCAGCGTGGGATTCCCTCGCTCGGGGTTCGCCGGTGGGCGCGTGCCCTGTACCCAGACGAGGACGTGCGCGTCGGCGGCGTTCGCCGTGGGGATGCAGCGGTTCATCGTGATCCCGAGCAGATCACGCACGCCTCGGACGAAGGAGTCGGCGACGGCGTCGGCCGTCTTCGCGAGGGAGACCGTCGAGGTGAACCCCGCCGGTGCTTCGCCGACCCAGAACCTGCACGGGCCGACGGCACGCAACGCGCTGAGGTTCGTGCCGCCGCGTGACCGGAGGCCGGCGGCCTCCATCAGCAGCGTGAGGTCAGTGGGCGGGACCCCAACTCGGTGGCGGGGCTCCGCCGGGAGGACGCCGGTACTGGCGTCGGTGTTCACGAGCGGGGTGATGTACGCCGCGAGGGCGAGCGTCGCCCGGTCGTCGGAGAACGGGAACTCCTGAGCGAGCGTCCAGACGATGTCGCCCGGGTTGGGGTCGCGGAGTGATGGAGGACGCGCGGGTGGCGTCGGCGGTGTGCCGGGAACGCCGCTGGGGGTCGGGATGGGTGGAGTCTGGGCGTCGGCCCTTGGGGCCAGGGGGACGATGAGGGCAACGGCGGCGGCGAGAGTAGCAACGGCGACAGCAATGCTGGCGACACGGGCGGGGTGCACGCAGGACTCCTCTGAGCCGCGGGTGGTAGTGCTGCTCATGCGGAGAACGTTGCGGCGAGCAGTTCTGTTCCCTGAGGCCTCCTCAGCGCTCCTCGGTGGGTGGGAGCGCGCGCAGCGTCTCCACCTGCGCGATGTGGTTGCGCTCGTGCTGCGCGACCCACTTCAGGATCCCGCGCGCGGTCATCGTGCGCCCGGCTGCGCCCTCGAACTCGCGGTTGAGCGTGTCCTCATCGAGGCGCGTGGCGAGGACCACGAGCGTGCGACGGGACTGCGCCAGCCACTCGCGCAGGAGGTCGGGGGTGTTGAGGTAGGCCGGGCGGTGCGTCGGGTCGTTCGCGGGGAGTGCTCGCCCCTCCGACGCCGCGAGGATCACCCGCCGCTGGAGGTCGTCGTACTGGCCGACGTGCCAGCAGACGTCGCGGATGGGCCAGCGCTCCTCGCCGTCGCCCACGTCGCCAGGCGGGCGGCGGACGAACTGCTCCTGCGTCACCCCGTCGAGGGCGGCCAGAAACGCGGTGCGCGCCGCTTCGAGGTCTGCCGTGAGGTCGTCGATGAGTGCCACGCGCATACGATAGGTGCATGGCCAAGACAGAGACGCCGCTGCTCGGACGGATCGCGCTCGTGACGGGCGCGGCGGGGCGCGGCGTCGGCCATGCCACCGCGCTCGTCCTCGCGCGTGACGGCGCCGATGTCGTCGTGAACACCCACCGCAACCGCGAGGCCGCCGAGACGGTCGCCGAGGAGGTGCGCGGCTTCGGCCGGCGCGCCCTCGCTGTCACCGCGGACACCGGCGACCCCGCCGAAGTCGACGCGATGCTCGCGCAGGTCCGAGGGGTGCTCGGTGAGCCCTCGATCCTCGTCGTCTCCGCTGGCGCCGTCTGGAAGCCGCGCCCGCTCGACGCTATCCCGCCCGAGGACTGGCGCGCCGCGATGGCCGAGGAGGTGGACGCGTTCTACCTGCTCGCGCGTGCCTGCCTGCCCGCGATGCGCACCGCCGGTTGGGGCCGCATCGCGACCGTCGGCGGTTTCGACAGCGAGGACTGGCGCGCCTCGACCGAGGACGCCCCGCTCGACTATCCGCTCGGCAAGGCCGCGCGCCACTGGCTCCTCCGCACCCTGTCGAGGCAGGAGGCGCGTCACGGCATCACGGTGAACGGCGTGGCCCCCGGCCCGATCACCCGTGTCGCTCCCGAGGTGCTGCTGGACGCCATCCGCGGCACGCATCCCCTCGACGCCTACCGCAAGCCGACGCAGGTCGATGTGGCCGAAGCCCTCGCGTGGTTGGTGGCGCAGCCGGCCGTGAACGGCGCGATCGTGTCGCTGCCGGGGCCAGAGCCCGGCGCGGTCAAGGTGTAGGTTGGCCTAGGTCGCGTACTCGCGTGAGACGGTTCGAGGTTCGATCGTCATGGTCATGATCACATTCGACCCGCGTGATCGGTCGGCGGCATGTGACTATGCAGGAATATAAGTCAACCTGATTGTGTCCTCGCCGATCAAGTCGTTGGCCACAAGGCGGAGTGGCGGTCGGGGGCCCGCGAAGAATGGCTTGCCGTGACCGAGCACGACTGGGTGGAAGTAGAGTCGATACTCATCGATCAGACCAAGCTCGGTTAAGCTTCGCGCCAGATCTGGTCCGCCAACGTCGATCTCGCCTGCGCGCTCATCCTTCAGCCCGCGTACCACCGCCTCGATGTCCTCCTTGACGAGTGTGGCGTTGGGGCCGACTGACTCCAACGAGCGCGACACGACCCACTTCGGTTGGTTACGCCACGCCGTTGCGAAGTCGCATTCCTCCGGGGTCCACTCAGGATCGTCTTCGTCCCAATAGCGCATGATCTCGTACATGTGGCGACCGTACACACTGCCGGTCAGGCCGCGCACTTGCTCGATGAAGTGATGAAAGAGCACGGGATCGGGCGCAAATTCCTGATGGTCAACGTAGCCGTCCAGTGACAGATTCAATCCGTAGACGAGCTTCGCCATGCTGCAACTCTCCATCCGCGGTCTCCGGAATAGCCGAACGGCGTCGGTGACGCATCACCAGGGGGCTGCTGCCCCGCCATCCTCAGAGACTCGGAGTGTCCACTAGTCCTCGACCAGGCGCTTGAGCAGGGCCTTGAGGCGAGGTGAGCGCGCGATCTCCTTGCGCAGGGCCGTGACCTCACGCTCGTTCACGATGAGCGAACGCTGCTCCATGTGGCCCTCGTCGTCGTAGGCGACGAAGCGGATCGCGGTCTGGCCCTTCTTCTCGCCGAGTTCGTACTTCAGCAGTTGGAGCGCGGGCTGGTGCAGGCCGCCCTCGATATGGGCTTCCTTCGTGATCTGGCCGGAGCCCCACGGGAGGTTGAAGGCGCGGGGGACACGACGGTCGGGCATGGGCCACCTCCGAGGGCGCACGCACCATCGAGGTGCCGCGCCGGTGGCCGATGATACGCCGCGCTCGAAAGGGCCTCGGGACAACCTCGGGCGCTACTTCTTCGGCAGCGCCTCGCGCTCCGCGACCTTCGCGCAGGCGATCGCGAGGCGCCGGGCAGCCTCGCGCAGTTCGTCTTCGGGCACCCAGGAGTAGGCGAGGCGGATGTGGTTGCCGGTGTCCACGCGGTCCGGGAAGAACCCGTACCCGGCAGCCGCCACGAGGCCTTCGATGATCGCCTGCTGCTGGACCTCGCCACCATTCAGGCCGCCGAGGAGGTCCACCCACAGGAAGAAGCCGCCATTCGGGCGACGGAAGGAGACGTACGGCTCACAGAACTCGCGCAGCCCAGCGGCGATCAGGTCGGCCTTGCGCTGATAGATCGCGCGCACCTTGGCGATGTGTGTGTCCAGCGCGCCGTCCTTCGAGAACTCGAAGAGCATCCGGTGCAGCAGCGGCGAGTTCCCCATCTCGAACCGCATCCGTATCAACTGCTCGATGACGTTCGGCGTCGCGTGGATCCAGCCCACGCGCAGGCCCGTCGCGATGATCTTAGAGAACGTGCCGACGCTGATCACGCCCTCGCATTGCGAGAGCGCGGAGAGTGCGGGCGGGTGGTGAACGCCCTCGAAATAGAGTTCGCCGTACGCGTCGTCGTCGAGGACGAAGATTCCGTACTTCGCCGCGACCTTCAGCAGCTCCACGCGCCGCTCGAGGGTGAGCGTGACGCCCATGGGGTTGTGGAAGTTGCTGATCGTGTAGATGAACTTGATCTTCTTGCCCTGCCGTTGCAGGGACTGGATCAACGGCTCCAGTTCGTCCACGCACATGCCGTCGTCGTCCATGCTGACGGTGACGATCTCCGCCTGGTGGCCACGGAACGTGCGCGTGGTGCCAGAGAACGTCGGCGCCTCGGAGATCACCACGTCGCCCGGCTGGATGAACGTCGCGCACACCTGGTCGATGGCGCCCGCGGATCCGTTCGAGAGCATGAACCAGTCGGACGTCACGGTGAACCCGCGGTCGCGTGTGTAGCGCTGGGCCAGCAGGTCGCGCAGTGGCTCGAAGCCATAGGCGCCGCCGTAGCGCAGCGGACCGTCGTCGCGGTCCTCGGTGGCGAGGGCGCGCTCCATCGCCTCCATCAGCGCCTTGCGCGGCAGCGTCTCCGGCGCGGGGATGCCGCCGCCGAGCACGATCGGTTCGAGTTCCGAGTGGATGTCGGTCGTCATGCCCCAGTCGGTCGCATTGCCGGCGGAGACGTTGCGCGCCGCTTCCGAGGCCATCGCCTCGATGTCGCGCTTCGCCCACTGGGCGCGCAGGTCAGCAGCCAGCCGCGACACGTCCGCATCAACCGGTCGGAGGTTGCGTCGAGCGTTCATGAGCTGATCCGTTCCTGCATCGGGCCGTCCCCGCTAGGGGTGTGCGGCGGCTCGGACGCTGGGGCGTCCGCTGCAAACATCCGATTCCCGACCCGCTGTGAGGCCATCCTATGTCGCGTGAAACACGCTTGCAATGTCTTTCAGGAGGCCTTCTAGAGATGTAACGACCGGTGCTGACCGAACGTGCGCTCGCCCTGCCCGGATTCGAGGCCTACTCGCGGCCGGCGGCGACCGCGGCGAGGGCCTCCGCGAACGCCTCGATCGCCTTGCGGAGGTCGGCTGGTGGCAG
>CANFFZ010000059.1 GCA_947446155.1 Chloroflexota bacterium
ACGATCGCGCCGCGCGGCTCCAGTGTCTGGAAGAGCGCAGCGTCGAGGCCCGACTCCGCGCACCCCCCAATCGAGAAGTCCCCCACCACGACGTCGGCGGAGTTCGCGAGACCTTCGATGATCTCCGCGTCACCCTCGACCCAGCGCTTGCCGTGGTTCACAAACGCGAACGCGCCACCCTCGCCACTGCCCCAGCGGCCACCACGTAGCCGTCCGGCCTCGCCGTCCTTCGGCTCCACCTTCACCACGTCCCAGCCGACCTCCGCCAGCAGCTTCGTGGTGTACGCCGCGCCCACGCCGGTGGCGAGGTCGAGCGCGCGAGGTCGATGCGTCGGCTCGGCGGTCATCGAGCGAACCTCTGCCAGCCGTCATAGACCTCGTCCACCCGGCTGAGTTCGCCACGTTCGATCCGCAGCGCGATCTGTTCCGGCGTGGCACGCGGTCGAGGCTTCGGCGCCGGCAGCGAGCCGGCAGTACCCGATTCGATGGCTGCCGCGATCTCCGCAGGCGACAGCCCGGCGACCTCGGACAGCACCCACTGGTTGTCCTCGCCCAGGCCGTGCGGTGCCGTCATCGGCACCTCGCGCCCACCGCCGAAGGTTGGCCCCGCGACGGGCATCGAGGTCTCCCCCACACCGAGAAGTCCGAAGTAACCGCGCGTCCACAGGTGTGCGTCCGCGGACTGATCGGCGGCATCGGCGACCTCGGCGGCCGCGATGCCGGCCGCCTGCAGCGCTGCCGCGACCTGGCTACCGTCGCGTCCGGAGAGCGCCGCGCCGAGGGTGAGGTCAGCGCCCGCGCCGTCCCCGGACAGCGTGACGTCGAGGGCAGCGGCGAGCGCCAACATCTGCTCGCGCGTCGCGGAGATCGCCACGTGCCGGTCGAGGCCGAGGGTGGAGAAGACGCCGTGGACCGCGTAGCGAGTGTCTCCGTTCCCCATCCGCTTCGGCGGCGGCGCACCGAACGAGCGCTCTGTGACCACCGGCCCGAGGTTGCTGATCTGCGTCTCGTAGAGCGAGATATCGATGTGAGTGCCCTCGCCGGTCGCGTCGCGATGGTCGAGCGCCGCGAGGAGCGCGAAGGCAGCGTTCAGCCCACAGGTGTTGTCCGCGTAGACGATGGTGCCCGGACGCCCCGGCCAGGCATCGGCTGGCCCGATCATCTCGTTATGTCCACTCACCGCCTCGGCGCCTGGGCCGAAGAGCGGCCGCTCGCCCCACGGCCCGGTCGTGCCGAAGCCCGTGAGCGAGAGGTAGATCACGTCCGGTTTCAGTGCCTTGATCGAGGGGTAGTCGATCCCAAACTGACGCATCACTCGCGGCGTGAAGTTGTGCGCCACGATGTCGCACTTCGCGGCCACCCGCCGGAACAACTCCGGCCCGCCCTCTGACCCGAGGTCGAGGCCGAGGCGTCGCTTGCTGCGGAACAGGTCGGGCTCCGGCTGGGCCGCCGACCCGCGCTGGTGCGACTCCACGCGGATCACCTCGGCACCGAGATCGGCGAGGTGACGCGTGGCGAAGGGCAGCGCGGCTGCCTGCTCCATGGAGAGTACACGGATGCCCTCAAGCGGTCGGTCCATACGTCCCCCTCTGGGCGTCGGCGGACGATACCACTTTACTGATATCGAGCGGAGAGCCGTCTGGCACCGTATCGAGGCCCAGACCCTGCCTAGAACATCGCGATTGGGTTCACCGGGGAGCCCGTCCCGCCGATCACCACCAGCGGCGCGATCGTCAGCATGAACTCGTACTGGCCGGTCTCCGCGCACACCTCGGACAGCGCCTCGAAGTTGGCGTTGTCGAGGAGCGGTAGGCCCATGTGCGGGATCGCGATCACGTGCAGCGGGATGCGCTCGCCGGTGTATTCTTGGCCGGACGCCTCCTGCAGGTCCCACCCCATCAGCGCCGCACCGGTGTCCTGCAGGAACTCAAGAACCGACACCGCCACGCCCGGCGTGTTCAGCGGCATCGCCATCTCGAAGCCCGGGTTGGCACTCCAGAACGGGTTCGAGCCCGAACGGATCAGCACCGCGTCGCCCGGCTGCGGCGTCAGTCCCTGCTCCTTCGCCCAGTCTTCGAGATCCCAGCCCTCGACGGGCTCGCCGATGCGGACGTGGTCGTGGCCACGCATCTTCGGGATGTCGTACAGGATGCCGCGCGTGACGATGCCGTCCCGCCATGCATCGATCGAGTTCGCGCCGGCGCCCGCCTCGGTCACGAGGGAGATCGGGCGGCCGTTCCACATCGGCCCGCCGGGGCCAGCGAAGATGTGGCACAACGCATCGATGTGGGTGTTCACGAAGCCGTGGTACGAGACGCCGACGTAGTCGACCGTGCTCGCCGTGTTCACCGTCATCTTATGGTCGGCGGGACGCCCGTTCCGCTTCGCGTCGGGCAGCACGGCCGCCGTCGCGAGCGGGTTCGCGCACGACACCGTGCGCCCTTCACGGACGAGGGCCGCCGCACGCTGCCGCACGTTGGAGTCGATGTAGTTGAGCGTGCCGAACTGGTCCTCCGGCCCCCATTTGCCCCAGTTGTTGAGGCGCGTGCGATAGGCCTGGTACTCCTCAGCGGTCGTCGGCTTCCGGTCACGCAGTCCCACGGTCGTCCCCCTTCGCATCTTGCCTCGGGCCTCGCTGCGGGCCGCCATCGAGGGGCTCCGAGCCAAGTGTCCCCGCACGGTAGTACTGGTGGCCCTCGGCGGAGGGTGGCCGGTGCGCCTGGTCGACGACGTGGCCGGGCTCGTCGTGCGCGTAGCGGTAGCCCTGGCCGTAGCCGAGCGTGCGCATGAGGCCGGTCGCGGCGTTCCGCAAGTGCATTGGCACCGGGTCGTTGCGCGTGTTCCGCGCGTCCTCCGCCGCGGCCTCGTAGGCGCGGTACGCGGAGTTCGACTTCGGCGCGCGCGCGAGGTAGACCACGGCCTCCGCCAGCGGCAGCCGCGCCTCCGGCATTCCGAGGAAGTGGCACGCCTGCTGTGCCGCGACGGCGATGGTCAGCGCCCTCGGATCAGCGAGGCCCACGTCCTCCGCCGCGAGGATCACGATGCGCCGCGCGACGAAGAGCGGATCCTCGCCCGCCTCGAGCATCCGGGCGAGCCAGTAGAGCGCGCCGTCCGGGTCGGAGTCGCGCATGCTTTTGATGAAGGCGGAGATCTGGTCGTAGTGGGCGTCGCCCTCTTTGTCATAGAGCAGCGTCGGATGCTGCGTGGCCTGCTCGACGGCGTCGAGGTCGAGCACACGCGCGCCGCCCTCGGCCGGTGTGATCCGCGTTGCGAGGTCGAGGATGGTGATCCCCGCCCGCCCATCGCCCCCGGCCGCCCGCGCGATCGCCGAGAGCACCTCGTCGCTCGCCTGTACGCCAGCACCGCCGAGGCCACGCTCCGCGTCCTCCAGCGTGCGCCGCAGGATCACCTCGATCTCGGAGGGTTCGAGGAGTTTCAGCACGAAGACGCGGCAGCGGGAGAGCAGCGGCGCGACGACGTAGAACGAAGGGTTCTCCGTGGTCGCGCCGATCAGCGTGACCGTCCCCGCCTCGACGTGCGGGAGCAGCGCGTCCTGTTGCGCGCGGTTGAAGCGATGGATCTCGTCGATAAAGAGGATGGTGCGACGGCCGGTGATGCGCAGCCGATCGCGCGCTTCCGCGACAGACTTCCGCATGTCCGCGACACCCGAGTTCACCGCGGACAGCTCGTCGAAGTGGCGCTGCGTCGCCCCGGCAATGATCGTCGCCAGTGTCGTCTTCCCGGTACCCGGCGGCCCCCACAGCACCATCGAGGGCACGTCGTCGCCCTCGATCATTCGCCGGAGCGCGGTACCCGGGCCGATCACCCCCTGCTGCCCAACGTACTCATCGAGGTTCCGGGGGCGCATCCGGGAGGCGAGCGGCGCCCCTGCCTCGGATCCCGTACGAGCGGCGGCGCGGCCGGGTTCACCGAAGAACCCGCCCTGCAACCCGGGGACTGCGTCATTCCCACGCCTCGGCATGGGCGCAGTCTAGCCCTGCGAGGGTGGCGGAATGTGCCGGTCGCGGTCGAACGGGAAGGTCTGCGCCGCGACCTGGCGGACGACCTCGGCGGTCTCCGCGCGAAGGCGGGCGACGAGGTCGGCGGGGTACGCCCAGCGCTCGCTGTGCTCGATGAACTCGTCCTCGTCGTGGACCTCGACGCCGTGGTCGTAGCGCAGCACGTCCAGGTCCAGGTCGACCCACCGGATCGTGTCGCCATCGAAGGTGGGGGGCGACGCGAGGTTCACGTAGGTCAGTTGGCCGCGTTCGCCGGTGGGCTGGTGCTGGTGCATGACGTTGTACCGGCGGTCGTCCCGGAAGAACAGCATCGTGAACGGGTACATCACGACGCCCTCACCTCGATACCCCACCCAGCGAGTGCCGGGACGGATCCAGCAGCGGAGCATCGGGCCGTGCTCGTCCAGCAGGAGTGCGTCGTACTGGTAGTGCAGCGACCCGTCGAACTTGGTGGACGCGATATGCACCGGCCGGCCGGCGGAAAAGTCAGGAAGTGGGGTTTCTGTGGGCATCTCGGGCATCGGGCGGCATCGTACCCCCGGTGATGCGGAGGTACGATGAGTGCTGCGCGGCGCGGCAGCCGCACCCGAGGGAGACGCCCGAGTGACGACGGCAGCGCGCACTGACTACGAGGCCGTGATCGGCGTCGAAGTCCACATCCAGTTGAAGACCAAGTCGAAAATGTTCTGCGGCTGCAACCGCGAATATTTCGACACGGAGCCGAACAGCCACGTCTGCCCGGTGTGCCTCGGCATGCCGGGGATGCTCCCCGTCATCAACGAACAGGCCGTCACGTACACGCTGCTCGCCGGCCTCGCGATGGGCTGCGAGATCCCCCGCCACGCGAAGTTCGACCGAAAGAACTACCCCTACCCCGACCTCATGAAGGGCTACCAGATCTCGCAGTTCGACCAGCCGTTCTGTGTCGGCGGCACCCTCACCATCGAGGTCGACGGGGCACTGCAGGTCGTCCACCTCGAGCGCATCCACCTCGAGGAGGACACGGCACGCCTCCTGCACCGCGACGACGGCGCCGAGTCGTACTCGTTGCTGGACGTGAACCGCTCTGGGTCACCGCTCATGGAACTCGTGACGACGCCAGACATGCACTCAGGCGCCGAGGCCGCCGCGTTCCTCCGCAAACTGCGCCAGACCATGCGCTACCTCGGCATCGCGGACGCGGACATGGAGAAGGGCGGCATGCGCGCGGACGCCAACGTCTCGATCCGCCCGCGCGGCCAGGCTGAGCTCGGCCGAAAGGTCGAGGTGAAGAACATGAACTCGTTCCGCGCCGTCCAGCGCGCCATCGAGTTCGAGATCGAACGCCAGTCGCGCCTTGCAGATGCGGGCGAGCGAATCAAGCAGGAGACGCGCGGTTACGTGGACGCCACAGGCGAGACGGTGTCGCAGCGCTCCAAGGAAGAGGCGAACGACTACCGCTACTTCCCGGAACCCGACCTGCCCCCGATGGTCATCGAGCCCGCCACCATCGAGGCCGTGCGCGCGCGGCTGCCAGAACTGCCGGATGCCCGCCGCGAGCGCTTCGTCCGCGAGTACGGCCTTACGCCGGACGAGGCGCGCACGCTGACGGAGTCGCACACCACCGCCGACACGTACGAGGAGGCCGTGCGCCTCGCTGGCACACCCCTCGCGCGGCCGGTGGCCCTCTGGTTCATCGGCGAGGTCGCGCGGCGGCTGAACACCCTCGGCCACGCCGACGCGGAACTCTCCGACACGAAGGTTACCCCCGCCCACATCGCCGAGCTGACGCGCCTCGTCGCCGACGGTGCGGTCACGGGCAGCACCGCGAAGGACGTCCTGGACGCCGCTTTCGAGTCTGGCGACATGCCAGCCGCCATCGTGGACGCTCGCGGTCTCCGCGTCGTCCGCGACGAGGGTGCTGTCGAGGCGGTCGTGAAGGCGGCCATCGAGGGCAACCCGAAGGCGGTGGCGGACTACCGCGCCGGGAAGCAGGCGGCGGTCGGATTCCTCGTGGGGCAGGTCATGCGAGAGATGAAGGGCCGGGCAGACGCGAACGGCGTGGCGGACATCGTCCGCCGGCTGCTGGACGTCACAATATGAGCGACCGTTTGACCGACGGATCAGTTGACGGTTTACTACCTGCGGCCGCGCTGCAAGCGAGGGCACGCGTGAGTCGCGATAACCTGAGCAAGTGGCTCTATGTAGGGCTGCACGTCAAGCGCTGGTTGGCGCTTCTCGTCATTGCCGTGGCGATGATGGGCCTCGGCTTCGCCTACCTCCTCCGCGAGGCTTACGTCTCCTACACCTTCCCGGCATGGATGTACTACGCGACGCTGCAGTTCATCCCTCGCTGGCTGCGCGGCCTGATGTTTGTGTTCATCGCGGGCTCCACAACGGTCGTCGCCAGCTGGAAACTGAACCAGTCGCTCGCCACAGCCCTGCTGCCCGGTAGCCCGCGTACCTCCGACCTCGTCGACCTCGTCTACCGCAGCCGCACCCGCGACCGCGGGCCGAAGATCGTCGCCATCGGCGGCGGGACCGGGCTCTCCAACCTCCTTCGAGGGCTGAAGGAGTACTCCTCCAACCTGACGGCCATCGTCACCGTCGCCGACGACGGCGGCTCCTCTGGACGCCTCCGTCGCGACATGAACGTGATTCCCCCTGGCGACATCCGGAACTGCATCGCCGCACTCGCAGACGCCGAGCCACTGGTGACGCAACTGTTCCAGTACCGCTTCGACGAACATGCCGGCGAGGGCATGGCCGGCCATTCCTTCGGCAACCTCTTCATCGCCGCGATGGCCGAGGTCACCGGAAGCATGGAGACGGCGATCCTGGAGACATCCCGCGTGCTGCTGGTCCGAGGCGCGATCATGCCGTCCTCGCTGGCGGACGTGCGCCTGAACGCGCGATACGCGGACGGCTCCACCGTGACGGGGGAGTCGAACATCCCCGAGCAGGGGTCGCCGCCCATCGAGGTCTGGATCGAGCCTCGCGAGGCACTGGCACACCCGGCGGCGGTCGCGGCGATCCGGCAGGCTGACCTCATCGTGATGGGCCCGGGGAGCCTGTACACCTCGGTGCTGCCGAACCTGCTGGTGAAGGAAATCGGGAAGGCCGTGATGGAGTCCGGCGCCCACAAGATCTACATCGCGAACGTCGCCACGCAGCGCGGCGAGACAGACGGCTATACCGCCGCCGACCACTACACGGCGATCCGCCGCCATCTGGGCGAAGGCGTCGTCGATATGGTGCTCGCGAACAGCAACCTGCCCTCCGAGCCGCTTCCGGCGACGTGGCAGTCCGAGCCGGTGCTCGCGCCCGGAGATGCCGACTACGGCGGGGCACGCCTCGTCCTGGCCGACCTCGTCGACCGCGAGAAGCGCTACCGGCACGACACGCACGCGCTCTCCGCTGCGATCATGCGGGCCTACTTCGAGCGTGACCTCCGAGGCCTCGCCCCCCTCGCCTACGCCCGCGACTAGCCATCTACGGGCTTGCCGCCGAGGATGGCGGGACGTAGCCTTCGAGGCCTATGGAACTCCGATCATTCCTCGCCGTCGCCACCATCCTCATTTCCGTGCTCCTCATCATGCTCACGCTGATGCAGGCGAAGGGCACCGGAATCTGGGGGGCCCCTGGCGGCAGTCAGGAAGCCACGTTCCGCACCCGTCGGGGCATGCAGCGCACACTGCACCGCCTCACCATCGTGGTCGCCATCGTCTTCGTGTCGATCGCGGCCTGGAGCGTGGCGGCGTCCTGAGCCGTCCCGCCCGCTGATGCGCCTCCTGCGCGTCTCCCGCCGCCTCCTGCTCCCAACGCTCCTCGTGGGCGGCCTCGCCCTCGTGGGTGGCCTCCTGTTGCGTGGCGCGGCCGGTGGCCCGCCCGGCGGACGCCTCGTCGACGTCGTGGTGGGCGAGGTACGCCGCACCAGCCCGCTGGCCCCCCTCACCACCGAGGCTGAGGGCGATGTGGTCGCGCTGGTCTACGCCGGCCTCATGCGCCCGGGCCCGGACGGGACGCCCGAGGTCGACCTCGCCGAGTCGTGGGAGGTGACGCCAGACGGCCTGACCTACACCTTCCGCCTGCGTCCCGGGCTCACCTGGCACGACGGCAAACCACTCACCGCCTCGGATGTCGCGTTCACGCTTGAGCGGATCCAGGTGGGAGATTTCAGCGGGCCGCCCGCGCTCGCAGCAGCGTGGGCGGGGGTGGAAGTCTTCGTCGCTGACCCTCGGACGGTGCTCATCCACCTCGTGGAGCCGTCCGCGGAGTTCCTCTCGCGCGCGTCCGTCGGACTCGTCCCCCAGCACCTCGCGGACGCGATGTCTGGCGACAGCCTCGATGTCCCCCCGTTCGAGCGGGAGCCGGTGGGCGCCGGTCCGTACCGCGTCCGCGCGATCGAAAAGGATCGCGTGCGGCTCGAACGATTCGAGGGGTACGCGCACGGCTCGCCGCACATCGGACAGATCGAACTGCGCCTCGCACGCGACGCCAGTGAGCAAGCGCGCCTCCTCGCCGACGGCGACGCTGATGCCGCGCTCCTCGGCGAGGCGCCGATCGAGGACGAGGCGCGGCTGTCGAGGCGTCGCGATTTGCGCACCACCTTGCTCACGCGCAGCGCGTACACGCTCGTCTACCTGAACCTCACGCTCCCACCGTTCGACGACCTCGCGACACGACAGGCCCTCGCCGCCAGCCTCGACCGTGTACCCATCGTCACGGCGGCCGGTCGAGGGCTTCCCGGCCTCGCACCATTCGTACCCGGCACGTGGGCGGCGACAGGCGCGCAGGCCCCGGGTGCCGTCAACGCCGCAGGGATGTTGGAGACAGCCGGCTGGCGCCTCGAAGGCGACGGCGTGCGACGAAAGAGCGGGCGGCCGCTGACGATCGAGGTCTCCACGAACGACGATCCCACCCGGCGGGCGGTGGCAGAGGCCGTGGCCTCGCAGTGGCGCGGCCACGGCGCAGAGGTGAAGGTGGCCGTGCTGCCCGCCAACGTCCTTGTCAGGGAACGGCTACAGCGGGCGGCGTACCAGGCGGCCGTCTACGGCTGGGACGCCGGCATTGACCCAGACCCCTACCCCGGCTGGCACACCACCCAGGTCGGCGGTGGCGGCGCGAACGTCGCCAGGTTCCAGGATCGCGAGTCCGACGCACTCCTCGAGACCGCGCGCACCAACCTCGACGCGCGCGAACGGCGCGAGTTGTACGGGCTGTTCACGGCGCGCTTCACCGGACAGGCCGCAAGCGTCGTGCTCTACTACCCTCAGCGGCCGTATGTGCTGCCTGCTGGGCAGCAGGGGTTCACGGCGGGCGTGCTCTTCACCCCCGGCAGCCGCTTCCGTGACGTCCACCTCTGGCAATTGCCGTAGCGGCGGAGAGGCGACCGATGCGCATCGTCTTCTTCGGCTCGCCGGAGTACGCCGTCCCCTCGCTGCGGGCGTGCCTCGACCTCGCCAACGCCGAGGTCGTCGCGGTGGTGACGCAGCCTGACCGGCCGCGCGGGCGCTCCGGCGCTGCCCTCGCGACACCTGTGAAGGCACTCGCGGTCGAGGCGGGCGTGGCAACGATCCTGCAGCCCGAACGGGTACGGCGCGACACCGCCGAGGTGCTCGGCGCGCTCCAGCCGGACATCGGCGTGGTCGCGGCATCGGGCCACATCCTGCCGTCGTACCTGCTCACGCTGTTCCCACACCGTGTGCTGAACGTCCACGCCTCGCTGCTGCCGAGGCATCGAGGTGCTTCGGCGGTCGCGAGCGCGATCCTCGCCGGCGACGCCGAGAGCGGCGCCACGATCATGGAGGTCGTCCGCGAGGTGGACGCCGGTCCCATCGTCGCGCAGGTGCGCATCCCCATCGGCCCGTTGGACACGACAGGCATCCTCACGGAGCGGATCGCCGAGGCCGGTGCGGGGCTGCTGGCGGACGTGTTGCCACGTTGGGTCGCGGGCGCGATCACCTCGACCCCCCAGGACGCCTCGCTGGTCACGTTCGCGCCGAAGCTCGCGAAGGAGGACGGGCGCATCGACTGGTCGCACTCCGCGACGGAGATCGACCGTGCCATCCGCGCCTTCCAGCCGTGGCCCACGGCGTTCACCACCTACCGAGGCGAGCCACTGACGATCCATGCGGCGTGGCCGCTCGCCGTGAGCCTCGGTGTGCCGTCGGGGACGGTGGTGGCCGGTGACGGGGCGCCACTGCCCTCGCTGCTGCCCGGACGCACCGTGCGGGCGCTGGTGGCGTGTGGCGAGGGGGCGCTCGCGCTCCTCGACATCCAGAGGCCCGGGAAGCGCGCCACACCGATCGAGGCGTTCCTGAACGGCGACCGCGGATTCATCGGTTCGCGGCTCGGTCAGTAAAGGCGCGTAGGATCGAAGCCATGCGCCACCTGCTCGACCTCTCGAAAGACGAACTCACCGCGTGGCTCGCCGAGCACGGTGAGCCCGGCTACCGCACGGCGCAGATCTCCCGCTGGGCGCTGCAACGAGGCGTGACCGACTTCGAGGCGATGACGGACCTCCCGAGCGCGCTGCGCGCCACGCTCGCCTCGGAGTTCACGCTCACGCCGCTGGCGGTGCTGGCGACGCGGATCGCGGACGACGGCGACACCACGAAGGTGCTGCTCGACCTCAATGGCGCTGGGCAGGCCGTCGAGGCGGTGCGGATGGCGTACGACCCGGACGAGGACGGCGTGGCCGACCGGACGACCGTGTGCGTCTCGACGCAGGTCGGCTGCGCGATGGCATGCGCGTTCTGCGCCACCGGCCAGCAGGGCTTCACACGCAACCTGAGCGCGTCCGAGATCCTCGCGCAGGTGCAGCACTTCACCCGTGAGCAGCGCGTGACGAACGTCGTCTTCATGGGTATGGGCGAACCGCTGGCGAACTATGCGGCGACGATGCGTGCGGTGCGCTGGATGGTGGACGCGGACGGCCTGGACATGCGCCAGCGCGGCATCACCATCTCCACGGTCGGCATCGTGAGCGGCATCCGCCGCCTGGCCGCCGAGGGGCTCCAGATCGGCCTCACCGTCTCGCTCCATGCGCCGGACGACGAACTTCGCCGCCGCCTCATCCCGACCTCGGGTGGCACGACGATCGACGAACTGGTCGCGGCGTCGCGCGGGTACATCGAGGCGCGGGGGCGCCGCGTCACGTTCGCCTATGCATTGCTGGAACACGTGAATGACGAGCCAGAGCAGGCGCGCCGGCTCGCCCAACGCATCCGAGGGCTGCAGGCGCACGTGAACCTGATCCCATACAACCCAACGGCGGGCATCGGGCTCCACCGCCCAAGCCGCGAGCGTGTCCGCGCCTTCCAGCGCGAACTACAGGCCGCGGGCATCAACGCCACAGTTCGTGTCGAGCGCGGTCAGGAGATCGCCGCGGCCTGCGGCCAACTGCGGACGGACGTCCTGGGGCCGGGCGGCGCCGGGAATGACGAGACCGCCTCGCGGCCGGCCTCGATCGAGTGGCGCGGGTAGCGGACTACTCGGCGACGGCAGCGACGCCAGTCGAGGTAGCAGCACGCGAGGCCTGCACAGCAGCGACACCCTGGTCCGGGTCAGCGTGGAACTTCACTCCTGGCGGGACACGGAGGTCCTTCACCTGGATGTGGTCCCCGATGGCGATCAGGCCATTCACCGAGACCTCGATGTGCTCCGGGATCGTGTGCGGCAGGCCTTCGACCTCGATGTGGTCGAGGGCGTGGATGAGGACGCCGCCGAACTTCTGGACGGCCGGCGATTCGCCGGTCAGGACGACCGGGATCGTGGCCTTGATGATGCGGGCGAGGTCCACCTGGTACATGTCCAGGTGGAGGATCTTCCGGTGTACCGGCTCCAGTTCCACGTTGCGGATCACGACCGGGCGCGTC
>CANFFZ010000060.1 GCA_947446155.1 Chloroflexota bacterium
CCGCCAGCACCCACCACCGCGTACGCCGGATGTGCTCGGACACCCAGACGCTGAGCCAGACGGCTGTCCGCGTCCCGGTCGTAGTCGAGGATCACGAAGTTCACCCGGTCTTGATATTCGTATCGAAGCCCGTGCACGACGGGTCGCGCCAGCGCGCAGAACTGTCACCAGATCGCATCGACAAAGACGAGCGTTGGCTTCCCGTTGACCGGAATCGTCGCGCCAGTAAAAGCCACTCGATCCTTCGGTGGTTCATATCCCTGAGGGACGGTCGTCACGACCTGGGAACTGGACGGGCTCGCCGCTGCGTCCGGGGGCGGCGCCTCGGTCGGTCGGGCGGATGTTGAACTGCAGGCGAGCACCACGGCCCCTGCGAGTACGGCGAGCACCAGCCACGGTCGGGTCGATCTCATCGGACGACCTTACCGCCTCGGCGCCGGGAAGGTATGACCAAAGAGTGAACGACAGTGTGCAGGCGCATCCCGCCAGCGTCACGGCACGGACTGCACGCTGCCGAAGGCGGACAACGGAGCGCTGTCTCGTGAACGCGGATGTTACACAAGCGATCCGTCCGTTAATCGCGCGCTTAACTTCCGTTAACGCGCGGCTACGACGCTCCCACTGGCCGCATTCTGTGGCCACACGAAGTCGTACCTGAGCGGGAGCATCGATGACCACTACGCCCGAACGCCCTGACGCATAGCCGTTGCAGTTCGTCGAGGATCGCAACGCGCTGATCCCCAACAAATGCATCTGGAAGTGTGCCGGTGCCTGCTACCACGAGGCCCCGAACGAGCGCAGCGGTCGAGACAGCATGGCCGGCATCATCAATCGGTGTTTCAGTCGCTGTCAGATGATTAAGGGCGCCGTCGCGGCCACCGTCCCGCTCGTGATCGCTGGCACCCCTGTCGGCTCGGCCCTCTTCGGCTCTTCCGCAGGCCCGAAGCGAGCGGAGGCCTTTGTCGCAGGTCGGAGCCTCGGTTTCTTCGGTATTCCTTTGCACACCGCTGACTCCGTGCAGGTGGCGTCGGGCTACACCTCCAACGTCCTGCTCCGCTGGGGTGACCCCCTGTTCCCAAACACCCCGCGCATGACGATCGACAACGCCACAGCAGAACTGCAGGCGAAGACCTTCGGATACAACTGCGACCTCAACGTATTCTTCGCCCTCGAAGGCTCGACGGGCGGACTCATGGCCATCAACCACGAGTACACCGAGGGCGCTCGGATGTTCCGTACTTACACCGGTGCCACGGCAACGAAGGCACAGGTCGACCTCGAACTCGCCGCCCACGGCATGACCATCGTGGAACTCGCGCGCACCGGTAACGCGTGGAGCGCGAACATCAACTCGAGGTACAACCGCCGCATCACGGGCACCACGCCGATGGAACTCACCGGCCCGCTACGCGGCGATGCATTGGTGAAGACCTCCGCCGACTCGCTCGGCACGACCGTCCTCGGCACCCTGAACAACTGCGCCGGCGGCCGGACGCCATGGGGGACGGTCCTCACGGCCGAGGAGAACTTCAACCAGTACTTCGGCAACAACGACAACCTGCCTGACAGCAACCCGCAGAAGGCCGTCAACAAGCGTTACGGCGTCACGCCCAAGACCACCGAGCGTCAGTGGGAGCGCTTGATCGACCGCTTCGACGCCGCCAAGGAGCCGAACGAGGTCAACCGCTTCGGCTTCCTCGTCGAGATCGACCCGTACGACCCCACCTTCGTCCCGAAGAAGCGCAGCGCCCTGGGCCGCTTCAAGCACGAGGCCGCCTCAGTGGGTATCGCCCGCAGCGGTCAGGTCGTCGTCTATTCCGGTGACGACGAGCGCTTCGACTACCTCTACAAGTTCGTCTCGAAGGGCATCTACAACCCGGCCGCCTCAGCGAAGGCCGCGAACATGGCCCTGCTCGACGAAGGCACGCTCTACGTCGCGCGCCTGTCGGACGATGGCACCGGCACGTGGATCCCGCTCGAGGCCGGCAAGGGCGCCCTTGCCACCTGGACGCAGGCCCAGATCCTCACCAACACCCGAGGCGCCGGCGACGCCGTCAAGGCCACGCCGATGGACCGCCCCGAGGACGTCGAGATCAACCCGGCCAACAACCGCGTGTAGATGGTGTGCACCAACAACACCAACCGCACGGTCGCACAGATCGACGGCCCCAACCCGCGCCCCAGCAACGCAACAGGTCACATCATTGAGATGGACGAGTGGAACGGTGACCTCGGCTCAACCCGGTTCACCTGGTCCATCTTCATGATTTGTGGCGACCCGACGGACGGGAACACCTACTTCGCCGGCTTCAGCAAGGCCGACGTCAGCGCGATCGGCGCACCGGACAACATCGCCTTCGACGCCCTCGGCAACATGTGGATCGCCACGGACGGCCAGTTCAACCCGATCAAGAAGAATGACTCGATCTTCGCCGTGCCGGTTGCCGGTCCCGACTGTGGCAAGTTGGAAACGTTCATGAACTGCCCTTCGGGAGCCGAGGTCTGCGGGCCGGAGTTCAGCACCGACTACCAAGCGCTGTTCGCAAACATTCAGCACCCGGGTGAGGGCGGCAAAGGCCCGAACGAGCCCCAGAGTGTGTGGCCGGACGGCACCTGGCCAGCGCTTCCGAGTCTCATCGTGATCACCAAGAATGGCGGCGGCCGCATCGGCTCGTAGCCCTTCGCAAGCGCGTCGACCGCACTCGACGCGTTAGGCCGTGCCCCCAGCAGACGGCGCCCTCCCTCGGGGCGCCGTCGTCTTTCCCGAATGATCGGGGGCGCTAGCCCCGCGCGTCTGGCTCCTTCACGAAGGTCGGCCGCAACTCCACGGGCGCCTCATAGCGCTTGCGGACGCGCATGTTCAACGCCTCCAGGAAGACGCTGAAGCCCATCGCGAAGTAGATGTAGCCCTTCGAGATATGGAACCCCCAGCCTTCCGCGATCAGCGACGTGCCGATGAGCAGCAGGAAACTGAGCGCGAGAATCTTCACCGTCGGGTGCTCGTTCACGAACCGGCTGACCGAGGTAGCGCTCACCAACATCACCCCGACCGCGATGACGACCGCAGCGATCATCACCGGTAGGTCGTCCGCCATCCCCGCGGCCGTGA
This sequence comes from Chloroflexota bacterium, assembly GCA_947446155.1. The sequence goes on from CANFFZ010000060.1 coordinate 3,110, forward strand.
TCACTGAGTCAAGGCTGAACACCGCATCAAGCAACACAATCTGGATGACGGTCGGTCCGAACCTGGCCGCCCCACCCGCCGTCGCGTGCGGCCCCTCACCCTCGAGTTTCTCGTGGATCTCCAGCGTGGACTTTGCGACTAAAAAGAGGCCACCCCCCAGCAGGATCAGGTCTCGCCCGGAGAACCCCTTGTCGAGCACTTCGAAGAACGGATCGGTCAGCCCGATGACCCAGGAGAGCGAGAAGAGCAGCCCGATCCGCATGAACATCGCCAGCGACAGCCCAAGTGTGCGCGCACGCTGCTGCTGCTCGGCCGGGAGCTTCCCCGCGAGGATCGAGATGAACACGATGTTGTCGATGCCGAGCACGACTTCCAGCGCTGTCAGCGTGAGGAGTGCAATCCACACCTGTGGGTCGGCCAGAAACTCCATGTTCGTCCTCCTCCTTGCCCTCGGACGAGGTTAGCGGCAACGGCCGCCGGGTGTTCCGAGGCTGCGTCGGCGCTCGGCAATCGTCCTCCGACGACCTCCGGCCACTCGGCGTCACATCGGTGGTAACGTCCGCGCGTCGCAGCTCCCTACATCGAGGGCGAGCGCGACGCGACGGAGGGTACTCACATGACTGGTCCGCTGGCTGGCGTCCGCATTCTCGAGTTCACCCAGATCATCGCTGGCCCCTTCGGCTGCATGCTCCTCGCCGATCAAGGCGCTGAGGTGATGAAGGTCGAGCCACTGGGTGGCGAACCCTGGCGCGTCTACGCGCAGTTCATGCCTCTTGAGTCGAAGACGTACCAGTCCCTCAACCGCAGTAAGCAGTCCATCGCCCTCGACCTCAACACGCCCGAAGCCCAGGCGATCGTCCACCGCCTCGTGAAGGACGTGGACATCGTCGTCAGCAACTACCGCCCGGACGTCCCGGCGCGCCTCGGCATCGACTACGACACGCTCCGAGCGATCAAGCCCGACCTGATCTACGTCGATTCCACTGCGTTCGGTCGGAAAGGCCCGTGGGCCATGCGCCCCGGTTACGACATCGTCGCGCAGGGGGTCTCCGGATTCACGGCGGCTGGCGGACGCTTCGACGAAAACGGCAACCCCGTACTCCCCGGCGGCACCGCCACCGCCGACTTTGCGACGGGCTACGCGATCGCTTGGGGCGCCTGCGCAGCGCTCTACCACAAGGCGATGACCGGCGAGGGCCAGCTCGTCGAGACCTCACTGCTGGTCAACGCACTCAACTTCCTCGGCGGCTCGTTCATGTCCCTGCCTGCCGCGGACGAACTGGTGCGCACCGCCTTCCTCGCGGACGCCAAGGCCGCGCGCGAGCGGGGCGAGGGCTACGCGCAGATCGTCCAGCGCCGGCAGGCCCGGCTCCAGGCAGCGCAGATTGGCAACATCTACTACCGCAACTACCTGACGAAGGACGGCGCGATCGCTGTCGGGAACCTCTCCGCCTCCCTGCGCCAGAAGATGCGCGACGTCCTCGGCATCGATTACGACGCTCGCGACCACGACCCGGCTTACAACCCGCGTGAGCCCAAGGCCATTGAGGCCGGCAACGCCCTCACCGCGCGCGTCGAGCAGATGATCGCCGCCGAGCCGACCGCCCACTGGATCGGTCTCTTCGAGGCGGCAGGCGTCCCGGTCGGTGAGCTCAACTTCACCGAGGAACTCGACCAGCATCCGCAGATTATCGCGAACAACTACGTCGCCGCCCTCGACCACGACCTCTCCGGCCCGCAGTCGATGGTGTCCCCGCCGCACAAGATGAGTAAGACCCCGCCTGCACCGCGCTCCGCCTCACCGCCCCTCGGCCGCGACACGGACGCGATTCTCGCGGCGGCCGGCTACACCGCCGACGAGATCGGCGCCTTCCGTGCGAGGGGTGCGGTCGGGTAGGGCCTTCGAGTCTGGGCGGCACTAACGTGCCGCTAACCAACGCTCCCGACGATGGCGCAGACGCGGCCCTGCCGCGCGCCATCGGAAGGATCTGCTGTGGGTTTGCCCTCTGTTCGAGTGCTTGTTGCCGCCGCCGTCACGCTGACCCTCGGGGTCGTCGGAACGGTTCAACTGTCCGCCCAGGCGGTGCCTGCTGCGAGCGTGACCAACGTCGCGACGTTGCAGCCGATCCGTCTCGCCACGGCAATTAATGCTGCCCGCCCAAGCACTATCGCCAACGATCGTGGAATCAATATGGGTGGCCTCGGATCCGGCCTCTGGCGTACCCCCACCGACCCGACTGGCGTCTACTGGACGATCACCGACCGAGGTCCGAACGGCCAAATTCCCGTCGATGGCGCTAATCGCCGGACGTTCCCTGTACCCGATTTCTCACCCGCACTCGTCAAAGTTCAGGCACAAGGCCAGACACTGACCGTGCTTGAGACGCTCGTCCTGACTGGCACCTCCGGCCGGCCGGTCACGGGGCTCTCCAATCTGGCCGGTGTCGACGAGGTCCCATACCTCTATGACGCGCAGAGCCTGGCGACGTACAACCAGAGTGGCCTCGACACGGAAGACCTCGTGCGCACGCCCAACGGCGACTTCTGGACCGTCGACGAGTACAGCACCTCGCTCGTCCGCATCGACAGCACCGGCAAGGTGCTCAGGCGGTACGTCCCGGTCGGAGTCAAACTCCCCACGGCCGACTACCCGGTTGTCGAGGCACTCCCTGCCATCTTCGCGAAGCGCACACCAAACCGTGGCTTCGAGGGCCTTGCGATCACCCCCGACAGCAAGACGCTCGTCCTGGCGCTCCAGAGCCCCCTCCGACATCCCACGACGCCGATCGGGAACGCATCTCGCAACACCCGATTCCTCACGTTCGACATCGCCACCGAGAAAGTCACGGGCGAGTACCTCTACCAATTCCAGCCGCACACCGAGTTCGGCTCCGCGCCGACCGCCGCCGAGATGAAGGTCTCCGCCCTCGCCGCCATCGACGCCACGACGATCCTGGTCGACGAGCGCACCGACCCAATCGCGAAGATCTATCGCGTCGACCTCTCGAAGGCCACGAACATCCTCGGCACCCGCTGGGACGACCCGGCGACCACGCCAGCACTCGAGGCGCTGAACGAGGCGAGCCCGGGTGGCATCGTCGCGTTGCCGAAGTTCCTGGTCGCTGACCTCGGCACGCTCCCGAACATCCCCGGCAAGATCGAGGGCCTCGTGATCCTGAGCCCGACCTCGATCGCGATCATGAACGACAACGACTTCTCGTTCAGCGAGAAGTGGGATGCCCAGGGCAACTTCACGGACCCCGGCGTCCGCATCCAGCTGCTCACGATCTCGATCCCGGGTGGATTCACCGGCGTTCCGGCACCGTTCCTCGTCGCTCCGGCAGCCGCACCCGCCCCGGCTCCCGCGAAGACCGGAAACGCTGGCCCACTGCCCGCAGGCAGCACCGTCCCGGTCGTGGCGTTCGCCATCCTCGCAGTCGCCGCGGTATTCGGTTCACGCCGCCTCGCGCGTCGCTAGCACCGAGAGACACACCCGAGGCACTGCGATGCCTCGGGTGTGTCTCAACGTGCTAGCTAGAAGTCTGCAACTGCTACGTGCAGGCCTTGATGATCAAGATTGGCACGAGCAGCACTCCGACGATGACGCCAACGATGAACTTACCCATGTCTCGACCCTACTGATCGAGGCATGACAGGCGCCTGAACCGCGTCCCTCCGGCATCGCGTGTCCGTTACAAGTCTTTGCGCGCCGAGCGACCTACCCCGAGATGCTCGCCGACGAACTCGACCACGCGCCGCGCGAGGTCCATGCGGTGCGGCAACTTCTGGAAGCCGTGCCCCTCCTCGGGGTACACCACGTACTCCACAACGCCTTCACTGCGACGCACCGTCTCCACGATCTGCTCGGACTCCTCGGGTGGTACCCGCACGTCGTGGTCACCCTGGAACACGAGCAGCGGCGTCCGGATCAGGTGCGCCTTGTGGATCGGCGAGATCGAATGCAGGAACTCCGGATCTTCGCCGTACTCGCGCGACCGATGCTTCCGACGCCACGCGCCGGTGTGCGCGAGGAACGTCTCGAAGTTCGCGATCCCGTAGAGGTCGATCGCTGCCGCCCAGCGCTCCGGCGCCTCGGTGATCGCTGCGAGCACCATGAACCCACCGTACGACCCACCCATCACCGCGATCCGCTTCGGGTCCACCTCGCCTGACCCCGCGAGCCAGTCCGCCGCCGACAGCAGATCGCGCACCGAGTCCATGCGCTTCTCCACGTCGTCCGCGTGGCTGTACTCCTTGCCATAGCCCGAGGAGCCCCGCACGTTCGGCACCAGCAGCGCCACGTCACCGCGCGCGAGGAGGTAGTGCGGCCCGGGGTACCGCCCCCAGAGCGCCGGACGGCTCTGCATCTCCGGCCCGCCATGCACGAGCACCACACAACCGAGTGATCCATCGGTGGGCGCTTCCTCCGGCACGTAGTAGTACGCCGGGATCTCGCGCCCGTCGAAACTCGTGTAGTGGACAAGCCGAGGCTCCGGTAGCGACTCCAGCGGCAGCCCCTGCGTCTGGCTCGACGTCAGGCGCGCGACCGCACCGTCCTCCGTATCCGCCGCCCACACGTCCGGTACCGCCCGAGGCCCCTCGAACGTGAACGCCAGCGCGCGTCCGTCTGGCCGCCATGCCGGCGTGCTCGCCACGCCTCCCGACGGCTGCTCGATGGTGATCCGCCGTCCGAGGCGGGCGTCCGCTGTCACCTCGTACGCCTCGATCCGCCCGTAGCCGGCCTCGTTGACGACAACTGCGAGGCTGCCGCCATCGGGCGTCAGCGCGAGCGCCTCCAGCCCCCATTCGGGCGTCAGGAGGAACTCGCGTTCGAGCGTGTCGAGGTCGATCCGCTGCAGCCCGGCGAACTCGCGCCTGTCGTCCGCCAGCACCAGTACCGCTCCACCCGGGTGGAAGTGCGCTTCCGTCCACTCTGAGAGGTCGTCGTGCTCGGTCAACAGTCGAGGTGCCTCGCGCCCGTCGAGGTCCAGCAACCACAGCGTGGAGTCGGCAGGCACCTCCAGGTTGGGTCGCGTGATCAGCAGCGACTTCCCGTCGGCCGAGAACGCGCCTGCCGCGTTCATCCCATCGTGCTGGAACACCAGCCGCTCCGAACCGGTCTCCACATCGAGCACATAGATGTCGAAGAACGCGCGGTCACGCCGGTTCGATCCGTACGAAAGCAGCCGCCCGTCCGCTGACCACGCGCCGAAGTTGTGGATCACCCGTGGCATCGAGGCGAGCGCGCGGGTGGTGCTGCTGGCGAGGTCGAGCAGGTGCAACTGGTACTGCTCGTCGCCGCCGTCGTCTGCCACGTACAGCAACTGGTCGTGGCCCGGCCGGAACGCGACCTGGTAGATCACGCCGCCCGTATCCGTCAGCGCCCGAGGCTCGCCACCCGAAGCGGGGACGAGCCATGCCTGCGAGACGCCGGAGCGGTTCGACCGGAACGCCACCCGTGTCCCCGTTGAGTCATACGAGGGCTGCTCAGACACCTCGACCTGCACGAAGTCGTCCAGAGTGAAGGTCATCGCCGCGCCCTGCCTTCTGAGGCTGCCGGCCCGCCAAACCTGAGGGCACGACCGGCTTGCCGTGCGGATAGTATGCGGGCGAATCGCAAGCGTGATGGGAGCCCACCGATGCCCACGGCCTACGAAAGTGCCCTCGATCGGGCCGTGCCCGGTGTGATCACCGAGACGATCCGGATCACCGAGATCCCCGCCCCCACAGGCCGCGAGCGCACCCGTGCCCGCCACGTCTACGACCGCTTGGAGGCCATCGGCGGCTGGTCGCATCTGGAGGTCGACGGCCTTGCGAACGTCGTCGCTATCCGCAAGGGTCAGGCCGGCCGCGCGCGCCTCCTGCTCTGCGCCCACCTCGACACCGTCTTCCCAGACGCCGCGACGCCCGTCGTGCGGAGCCGAGGCATCCTCACCGGTCGAGGCGTGGGCGACAACAGCCTCGGCGTTGCGGCGATGCTCGGCGTCGCCCAGGCCATCCAGGCCACGAGGGTCACCGGTGTTGGCGACATCATCTTCGCCGCCAACGTAGGGGAGGAAGGTCGCGGCGACCTCCGCGGCGCGCGCCGCCTGGTGAAGGACTACGCGCGAGACATCGACGCCATGATCGCCATCGAGGGCCACGCCCTAAACCGCGTCCAGATGCAGGCCGTCGCCTCTCTCCGCTATGAGGTGAGCATCGAGACAGATGGCGGCCACTCGTGGAGTGCCTACGGCCGCAAGAACGCCATCGCTCTGCTGGCCCGCGCGGTCGTGGCCCTCGAACCGCTGATGCCAGATCCGTCGGCGACCCCGAAGACCACGATGAACGTGGGCGTCATCCGAGGTGGCCGCAGCGTCAACACGATCGCCCCCGACGCCGTCTTCGAACTCGATATCCGCTCCGTCGAGCCCGCAAACGTTGACGTGTTGCTCCGCGACGTCCGCCTGGCGATGCGCGCCGCCGTCGGCGACGAGGCCGAGGTGAAGTTCAAGCGCATCGGTGCGCGGCCCGGCGGCAGCATCCCGATGGAGTCGCCGCTGGTTCGGGCCGTCCTCGGTGTCCGCAAAGCCCTCGGGCTCCCCGAGCCAGAGTTCTACGCCGGTTCCACGGATGCGAACGCCGCGCTCGGCGCCGGCTTCGCTACCACCTGCATCGGCGTCACCACGGGCGGCGAGGCGCATACCCCGCGCGAGTGGATCAACACCGCACCCATCAAGCAGGGCGTCCCCTACCTCGGCCGCTCCATCGTCGCTGCCGCCCGCCTGCCGAGGGCGACCATCCGCCGCTAACCGGGATCGCAGCCGGAAGAGCAGAGGGCGCCCGCGTGGACGCCCTCTGCGTGTCGAGCCGCCTCGACCGTCCTACATCCGCGAAAACCCTGACCCCGGCCGGTCGATGCCGAGGCCCTTGCCATCCGTGATCCAGCCGAACTCCTGCAGGATCTCCTGGCTGTACGTGACTCGCCCCGTCACCTTGTCGAGCGGCTCTGTCGCGAGCAGCAGCGCCGCGTTCGCCATGATCGACATCGGCTCGCGGTCAGGGTCATCGAGGCTCCTCGAGAGCCCGAAGTGGACCGTGCCTTCCGTCGCTACACCGATGCCCGGCGAGTAGCACGTCACCGAGACACCGTGCTCGTAGACCTCCTGCGCGAGGCCCTGTGTGAACCGCTCCAGCGCCGCCTTCGACGCGCCGTACATCACGCCACCGCTGGCCTTCGCGCCCGGGTAAGGCCCGCGCCCCGGCCCGATCGCGCCTACCGAGGAGATGTTCACGATCGCGCCGCCGTGCTTCGCAATCATGTCCGGCAGCACGGCCTTCGACAGCATGAACGGCCCGTGGAGGTTGACCGTAAACGCGCGCATCCAGCGGCTCGCCGGGTAGTCGACGATCGGGATGTAGTAGTTCAGCGCCGCGTTGTTCACGAGGACGTCGATCGGCCCGAACGCCGCCTTCGCCTCTTCGACGATGCGGTTGCAGTCGTCTTCGCTCGACACGTCCGCCGTCACCGCGATTGCATCGCCGCCGAACTCACGGATTCGCCCGACCGTCCGGTCGAGCGACCCATCGAGCATGTGGTCGCCCTCGTGCAGCGTCCGGGCCGCGCACACGACGCGCGCGCCCTCCCGCGCGAACAACTCCGCGATTCCCTGTCCGATGCCCCGGCTCGCGCCCGTGACCAGCGCTACCTTGCCGTCCAACTTGCCCATCTCGCACCCCCTCGATCTGTCCGTATGCCGCGCGCAGTGTCCCATGCGCGGGGGCCGAGGTCAGCGCGCCTCGCCTACGGCGTCAGCGCATCCTCGCCACCCGCAACCGCCGAAGTCTGCGCCGCCACCACCGAAGCGTGCGTCGGCGCGTCCGGTACATCCGAGGGGCGCCCGACCGCCATCTCCCGGCGCAGCACCGGCACGATCTCGGTGCCCAGGATCTCGATCTGCTCCAGCACCGTCTCCAGCGGCAGCCCCGCGTGGTCCATCAGGAACAACTGCCGCTGGTAATGGCCGACCGAGTCGCGCATCCCCGCGTACCGCTCGATCACCTGCTGCGCGCTGCCGACGGTGAGCGGCGTCTGCTCCATGAAGTCCTCGAGTGACGGCCCACCGCCATATACCGGCGCGTGGTCGAAGTAGGGGCGGAACTCCCGGATCGCGTCCTGCGAGTTGGGGCGCACGAAGATCTGCCCGCCGAGGCCCACGATCGCCTGGTCGGCGCGCCCGTGTCCGAAGCGCTCGAACCGTTCGCGGTAGAGCGTCATCATCTGCGTCACGTGTTGCATCGGCCAGAAGATGTTGTTGTGGAAGAAGCCGTCGCCGTAGAACGCCGCCTGCTCCGCGATCTCCGGGCTGCGGATCGACCCGTGCCACACAAACGGCGGGACGCCATCGAGCGGCCGTGGTGTCGAGGTGAACCCCTCCAGTGGCGTGCGGAACTTGCCCTCCCAGTCGACGACATCCTCACGCCACAGTCGATGGAGCAGCGCATAGTTCTCGTACGCCAGCGCGATCCCGTCTCGGAGCTCTTTCCCGAACTACGGGTACACCGGCCCCATGTTGCCGCGCCCCATCATCAGGTCGACCCGGCCATCGGCCAGGTGCTGCAGCATCGCGTAGTCCTCGGCGATCTTCACCGGGTCGTTCGTCGTGATCAGCGTCGTCGCCGTCGACAGGATGATCCGCTCCGTGCGCGCCGCGATGTACCCGAGCAGCGTCGTCGGCGACGACGGCACGAACGGC
>CANFFZ010000061.1 GCA_947446155.1 Chloroflexota bacterium
CGCGCCCACTCGTCGACGACGGGGAAGCGGCGGCGGAGGTCGTCCGTCTTCGGCCCGACCATGCAGCCCATGACGACGATCTTCGCGGTGGAGCCCTCGACGCGTCGCTGCTTGAGGATGCCGAGGCGCCCGTATGCGCGGTCCTCGGCGTGCTGGCGCACGGAGCAGGTGTTGATGACGACGAGGTCAGCCGCCGTGTCGTCCTCGACGGGGTGGTAGCCGAGGCGTTCCAGCCCGGCGGCGAGTTTGAGGGAGTCGGCTTGGTTCATCTGGCAGCCCAGTGTCCAGATGTGGAAGGTGGCCATCGGACGATCCTTCGGGAGTGGTGATCCTCCGGTGCATGGGGCTGGCGGAGGGGGAGGGATTCGAACCCTCGGTCCCGGAAACCCGAGACAAGCGCTTAGCAGGCGCCCGCACTCGACCACTATGCGACCCCTCCGAGGGCCATGCAGGCATCCTACCGGGGGCGTCGGGATTGGGCGACAAAGACGAGGGGCCCCGCGAGGGGCCCCTCCTGACTGAGTACGAGGTGAGGGTTACGCCAGGCCGCGGTCCTTCAGGACCTTCAGCATCGTGCTGCCGATGTCGCTCGGGTTCTCCACGATCGTGGCGCCAGCCTCGCGGAGCGCCTGCTGCTTCGCGGCGGCGGTGCCGGCGGCGCCGGCGATGATGGCGCCCGCGTGGCCCATCCGACGGCCCGGGGGGGCGGTGGCGCCGGCGATGAAGACGACCACCGGTTTCGACATCGTCTTGATGTACTCGGCGGCTTCCTGTTCGGCGGTGCCACCGATCTCGCCGATGAGGACGATGGCGGCGGTGTCCGGGTCGGCCTCGAAGAGTTCGAGGGCCTTGCGCTGCGAGGTGCCGATGATCGGGTCACCACCGACGCCGACGGAGCCGGACTGGCCGACGCCGACGCGGGTCAACTGGTCGACGGCTTCGTAGACCAGGGTGCCCGAGCGGCTGATCACGCCAACGCTGCCGGGGAGGTAGACGTCCACCGGCATGATGCCGGCACGCGATCGGGCGGCCGGGTTGATCACGCCGGGGCAGTTCGGCCCGATGAGCGTGGACTTCGAGCCGGAGAAGACGCGCTTCACCCGCACCATGTCGAGGACGGGGACGCCCTCCGTGATGCAGATGATCACCGGGACGCCGGCGGCCTCAGCCTCCAGCATCGCGTCGGCGGCGCCGGGGGCGGGGACGAAGATCAGCGAGACGTTCGCCTGGAACTCGTCGACGGCTTCGCGGACGGTGTTGCGGATCGGGACGCCGTCGATGGTCTGGCCGCCTCGGCCGGGGGTGACGCCACAGACGACCTGGGTGCCGTAGTCACGGCTGTTCTTCGCTTCGCGCTGGCCGGCCGCGCCGAAGCCCTGGATCACGACGCGGCTGTTCTCGTCCATCAAGACGCCCATGGGGTGTCTCCTTCTCTGCTCGACCGGTCCGAGGTGCCCTCGGTGCTTGCTACTTGACGGCGGCGACGACGCGGCGCGCGGCGTCCGCGAAGCCGTCGGCGCGGATGAGTTCGACCGGCGAGGCATCGAGAATGCGCAGGCCTTCCTCGACGTTCGTGCCGGCGAGGCGGACGACGGTGGGCTGCGGAAGCAGGCCCTGTGTCTTCGCGTCGATGACGCCCTGGGCGATGACGTCCGTGCGGGCGAGGCCGCCGAAGATGTTGACGAGCACGGCCTTCACGTCCGGGTCCGTGCCGATGATGCGGAGCGCGGCGACGACGGCCTCGGGGCTGTTCGCCGTGCCGATGTCGAGGAAGTTGGCGGCGTCGCCGCCGGCCATCTTGATCGCGTCGAGCGTCGCCATCGCGAGGCCCGCGCCGTTCACGAGGCAGCCGATGTTGCCGTCGAGTTTCACGTAGTTCTGGATGCCTGCGTCGTGGGCTTCGAGTTCCTTCGCGGCTTCCTGCGAGCGGTCCTGCAACTCCATGTTCGCCTTCTGGCGGTAGGCAGCGGAGTCGTCGATGGAGAACTTCGCGTCGGCGGCCAGGACGCGGCCGTCCTTCGTCAGCACGACCGGGTTGATCTCCGCGATCGAGCCGTCGTTCGCCTCGAAGGCTTTCACGAGGCCCATGATCAGCACGACTGCCGGCCCGAGGGTCGCGCCCTCGAAGCCACAGGCGAAGGCGAGTTCGCGCGCCTGGTAGTCGCGGAACCCGGCGGCCGGGTCGATGTGCTGCTTGAAGATCGCGTCCGGCGAGTCCGCGGCGACGGCCTCGATGTCCATGCCGCCCTGCGGGCTGGCGATGACGACCGGCATGCCGGCGGAGTTGTCGATGGCGACCGAGAGGTAGACCTCTTTGTCGATGTCGATCAGTTCCTCGACGAGCACGGAACCGACCGGCAGGCCCTGCGGCCCGGTCTGGTGCGTGACCAACTGCATGCCGATGATCGCCGCCGCGTGCTGCTTCGCCTCGGCAGGGGTGTTCGCCACCTTCACGCCGCCAGCCTTGCCGCGCGCGCCGGTGTGGGCCTGCGCCTTGATCACGGCCTTCCCGCCGAGGTCGGCGGTGGCCTTCTCGGCCTCCTCAGGCGTGCGCGCGACGATGCCCTTCGGCACCACCACGCCGTACTTCGCGAGGAGCGCCTTGGCCTGGTACTCGTGCAGTTTCATGGAGCCTCGATCCTGCGGTCGGAGGGCCCCGGCGCGGGGTCGGGCAGCCCTCGAAGGTTGCGGGTGCGACATAAGGACGGGCCGCGCGGCGGCCCGACGGGGATGGTAGCACTGGAGCGGGTGAGGGCTAGGGCGGTGGGCGTCGCTGGTGCCCCACTCGGAAGTAGGTGACACCGCCGACCAGGATCGCGCTGAGCCAGCGCGCAACGACGCCCGCAAGCGGGCACTATATGCAGTGGATCCGTCCGATCATTAAGTCAGACGCGTCAAACAGCCGTAGGTAATAGGAGTGTGAGTACGTATCAGAACACAGACGCGCGGACGTGACCTTGGTGTTGGATTCGAGACGTTCGGTAACCTCGCCGGTTGCAATTCGCTCAGGGATACGGTGTTCCCCGAAGAGGTCGGCGAGGGCGTATTCCGGTATCTTGAGTGAGCGCAGTGGAGGTTCCTCCGTGGCCCGAGACTTCCCGACTGAAGTCCGCTCCATTCTGAGTGTTTACCTGATCGGTGAGATGTCCCTCGCTGCGCTCCTCGAGTGGGAGAGATCGATCGCGCTCGAGCCGGACATGCCGGCTGACGCGCGCACGCTCACGGACGAAGTCGCTCTGTTGGGTTCGGACGTCATCGATGGTCTCCGGTCCGAGTCAGATCTGATTGCCCGAATCCGTGCTGGCCTGGTTGGGCCACCGCTCGCGATCGCTACGAGACCAGCCACCCGGTAGGTCGCCGTTCGCCCTCCACCGGGGCCGCTCGTATTCTCTTATCCCATGACCCGAATCCTCGTCGTTGGTGACACGCACGTCCGGCAGTGGGACGACGCACACCCTGCGTTGCGCGAGGCGATTCGTGGCGCCGATATCGCGATTCATTGCGGGGACTGGGTGACGATGGCGGCCGTCGATGGGTTCCGGGCGGAGGCTCGGCAGGCGGTGGTGGTGCATGGAAACTCGGACTACGTCGAGGTGCGCAAGGCGCTGCCGTATCGCGAGATGATCGAGGTGGACGGGGTGCGCATCGGCGTGACGCATCCGGCGTGGGGCGGGCCGGAGCCGGACCCGTCGGCGCTGCTGCCGGACTTCCCCGCGGAGTTGTTCGGACACCTCGATGTTGTCGCGTACGGGCACATCCACGTGCCGATGGACGAGGTCCACGGCGGGATGCGGTACGTGAACGGCGGGCAGGGGTACCCCTCGTTCCGCGTGCCGGGCACGATCGCGTGGATCGAGACGAAGCCGGGCGGGCTGTTCACGGTCACGATCGAGATGTTCGCGCCGCTGCTCTAGCCTCCGCGGCGCTCTATCCTGACCCCGGAGGGGTGCCGGAGTGGCCGAACGGATCCGTCTTGAAAACGGACGGCGCGCGAGCGCCCGTGGGTTCGAATCCCACCCCCTCCGCCACAGCGCTCGGCCCTCCGGTCAGGACGGGGAGGGGTGATGGTCGCCAGCGATAGCTTCACCGAGTTCCTGCGCGAGGAACTTGCCCCGCTCGGCCGCGTCACCATGCGGCGCATGTTCGGCAAGACCAGCGTGTTCTGCGACGGGCTGATGTTCGGGATGGTGACGAACGACACGCTCTACTTCCGGGTTGACGATGACAACCGGGAGATCTTCAAGGAAGCAAAATCCGACCCGCCCCCCAACTACGAAAAGCAAGGCCGCACGATCGACCTCTCCTTCTGGTGCGCGCCGGAGCGGCTGCTCGACGAACCGGATGAGCTCGTCAGGTGGGCGCGAATCGCGCTGGCGGCGGCGGGTCGGGTCGCGGCGAAGCGGGAGCGGACAACGTCACGGCGAAAGCCAGCGTCGTGACCCGCCATCCTGAAGCCCAGCGAGCATTCGAGGCCTGAGCGGGGCTAGCGAGGACTCCGTCGCAGTGTCTGCGTGAGCACCACGGCCCACAGCGACCACTGCAACAGCACCGAGACTGCGGTGAGCCAGAGGCGCAGGGTCAGGAACACGACGAAGAAGATCGCCAGCATCACGACCAGCGTCGCGGTCGTCGCGGCGGGGGGCTTCTCGGTCGCGCGGATCGCCGGGACGATCCCGCCGGCGAGCACGAACCCACCCACGAAGAGCACGATGTCCTGCCAGGCCACCGGCGCCTCCGTCCTGCGCCTCGAATCATCGAGGGCGAGGCGGGGAGGCGCCAGCCGGCCGTCCGCGGCCTAGCGACCGGTTCGGTGGCGGTGGATAGCCGAGGGGCCGTGCGGGCATGGCGGGTCGATGAGGTTCTTGAACAGTTCCTGCTCGATCTGGCAGTCGTCGCAGCGAGCCACGGTGACGCGCTGGCCGGGGTGTCTCAGGTCATGGGGCATGTGCGGTGCTCCTTTCTGAGTTCCAGATTCGCCCCTGGGTGTGAACGCCCGATGTGAGTGCCGTGATCACCTCGTCAACGTTCTGAATCTGACAGATATCCTTCGTCTCTCATTTCCTCGGTGAAACCCCGATTCAAGGTGTGCGTGCGCCCGACCGATAGTGCTGGGGAGACCCGCAGCAGGGAGGCGCGCGCGTGCTGAGCAGGACTGAGCCACACCTGGACATCGACGTGCTGATCGGCGAAATCTCCGACATGCAGCCGCTGCCGGTCGTCGCCGTCCGCGTCCTGGAGATCGCGGACGGCCAGCAGTTCTCCGCGCACGAACTGTCGCAGGCGATCGCCGCCGACCAGGCGCTGACCGCGAAGGTGCTGCGTCTCTCCAACTCCGCTTACTACGGCTTCCCGAGGCGCATCACGACCGTCCGCGACGCCGTCGTGCTGCTCGGCTTCCGTGCCGTGCGTTCGGCCACCTTTGCCTCGTGCGTCATCGACACCGTGCCAGGCGGCAAGGTGCTCGACCCGATGGAGGCATGGCGGTACTCGATGGTGGTCGGGCTGCTGGCGGAGGTGCTGGCGCGCGCCTCGAAGCGTCACCAGGACGAGGCGTTCACGGCCGGCATCCTGCACAACATCGGGCGGCTCGCGCTCGACCAGCACCGCCCGACGAAACTCGCCGAGGCGAAGCGCATCGCGGAGTAGCGCGGCATCCTCGCCGCCGAGGCGGAGCACGAGGTCTTCGGCTTCACCTCCTCGCAGATGGGCGGGGCGCTGGCCCTTCACTGGAACTTCCCTGCCGACCTCGCTGCGGTCGTCGCCGGGCACCAGTTGGACCTGGACGCGCTGCCGGACCCGCAGTCGCTCTCGGCCTACGTCATCCGCGCCCGCTTCTTCGCACGCGCAGCGGGCATCACGGACGGCTTCGAGTCCCCGTTGGCCGAGCACGGTTCCGATGTGTGGGCGGACGCCACCGTCCAGAAGCAGATGTCGCAGTCCGGTGGCCTGGACGGCATCCTTGAGCGCGTGAACGCGTTCCTGGCCACCGCCGACATCAAGCGGTAGGCCGCCGCTACCCCTCGCTTCACGCGCCGCTACCATCCCCCGGAAGCCGGAGGGGGCTGGATGCTGCGCAATCTCGCTGTGATGGCAGGGCTCATCGTCCTCTTCACGCTCCTGGCCAGCGTCGGCCTCATGCCGTCCAACGCTCAGGATCGGACCCTCGTGGCGGCTACGGTCGTGGGATTCGCGATGCTAGCGCTCTCCCAGACGGGCAAGCGCCGCGGCCCGTAGCCCTCGGGTGCTCGCTGAGGGCCTCGTACGGGGCACCGCTTTGCCATCGGATGGTGCGTAGACGCTCCCTCAGGTCGCCGGTAGGATTCGGCGTGACCCCGCCTGAGGCAGGGGCCGTTCTCCGCACCGCGCGGACGGAAGGGCTCGGCTCGTGACGTTCGTCATCACGGACCCCTGTATCGACACTCAAGATCAGTCGTGCGTCTCTGTCTGCCCGGTGGACTGCATCCACTTCGAGGAAGGCAAAGACGCCATCCTCTACATCAACCCCGCGGAATGCATCGACTGCGGCGCTTGCCAGCCGGCCTGCCCCGTCAGCGCGATCTTCCCTGAGGCTGACGTGCCCGCCGACCAGGCGCGCTTCATCGAAATCAACTCGCTGTGGTTCGACGACCCGGACGCCGCCCGCACGCGTCTCGGCGGTGGCACGCCCGCTCCGGCGGCAGCGGCGACCGGCGCGGCCGCTACGCCAGCCGAGGCTGCACCGGTGGCGTCCTCGGATGCCGCGCCTGCCGCTGAGGCTGCACCGGCCGCTGCGCCGGCTGCCGCTGCCGCTGTCCCGAAGGCCGTCGCTGTTGCTCCCCGCCTCGCGGTCGCGCAGGTCGAGGCTGGCGGCGGACATGCGCCCGACGTATCGACGTACCGCTTGCCGCCGGTGCTTGGCGTGGTGTCGCTGGCGCTGTTCGCCCTCGCCTTCTGCGCGATGGTGATGGTGCCGGGGCCCGGGATGCTCAAGTTCGGTGACGTCCACGTCGGCGCGACGATCGCGCTGCTGGCACCGGTGTGTGGATTGCTGCTGCTGATCTTCGTGGCCTCGCAGTGGAGCATGTTCTCGCTGTTCGCTGCGAAGGGTGGCCGTCGCGAGTCGAAGTGGCGCCGGACGAGCGTCGAGTGGCGCCGCAACGAGGAGTCACGTCGCTACAACCTCGTGCAGGTGGTGGAGCAGATCGCGGCTGAGCGGTTCGCCTACCCGGACGCGAAGAACCCGGACCTGCGGACCTTCGTGAACCTCCCGGAGCCGACGCTCGGTATCGAGCCGCGTGGCACGGGCGAGAAGTTGTTCCCCGACATCGTCGCGGTGGCCGTCCCGGGGAATTACCCGGTCGCCCTCGCGCAGGTGGAGTCGCGCGAGACCGTGACGCGCGAGCAGGCGATGCACGTGTGGGCGCCGCTGGAGAACCAGCAGACGACGCTGTACTTGTACGTCCCGGCCGGTTCGCTGGGCCGCGCGAAGGACTACGCGAAGGCCGCTGGCATCAAGAAGGCGAAGTTCCGCACTTGGCGCTGGACGCCGAACGGGATGGTCGTCAAGGAGGCGTAAGCCCTCGACTCGAGTCCAACTGACGAGGCCCGGCCACCCGCCGGGCCTCGTTGTGTGTGCAGGATTCGAGGAGGAGTCGGCGGCGCGCTAGGTGTCTGGTCCACCGATCCACTTGAAGTACTAGCCGAGGTCCGGCAGTGACGCATCTGCGCCGAAGAGGAATTTTACTCCGAGCACGAGGCTGAACACGGCTGCGACCAGGCCAGCGGCCGCATAGAGCCACTGCCGACGCTGGCTGGAGATGAAACCGGTCGTCGTCGCAACCGTCACGATTGAGTTCGAGATCAGCAGGCCAACGACGAACGCGATGAGCACCACGATCGCGCTCGCTCGGTTGGTGGCACCAACGACCGACGCGATCACGAGGGCTTGCGTCCCCGTCTCCGCGCCAACGCCGTGGATCAGGCCGACTCCGAATGCCGTCCGCGCTCCGTACTGCCCTTCGTGTGGATGATTGTGATGTAGCCGCTTGAAGACTCTGGCCATCAGCAGCCTATAGCCGCGTCGGACGACGGCGAACACCAGCATCCACCGGCTTCGGAGGTGGAGCTCCCCACCGCGGGCGTACTGGTAGAGCGAGAAGAAGAGGTAGATAGCCAGGGCGATGAGGGTGACCCCGACCACCCGGCTCATCACCGGATCGATCCAGTCTGGGAGGAACTCGGAAGCCAGAATAGCCAAGAGCCCCAGCACCGTGACGACTGCAGCGTGGCCGAGTGCGTAGAGGCTTCCCAGCAGGAACGGCTGGCGCTGTTCATCGAAGTAGCGGCGCACTGGGCCGCCTGCGGCGTCTCGATCGACCTGGGCGGTCGAGTGCTGGTCCGAGGTGTGCTGCGACCCTCGGCGCGCGACGCCGCCGGAGGTGGTGCTGGTGATGTCCGTGATCGCCGCGATGTGGTCCCAGTCGATGCCGTGACGAATGCCGATGGCCAGCGCACTACCGACCATCACCCCGGTCCCGCCGAGGGCCCCGGTCAGCAGTGCGTCGAGGGATGGGGCGTCGATTATCACGGTGAGTTCCTTATTGCGACGATCCGCAGAAAGGTATGATAAGTCTTGGTGCAATGTCGGCAGGCTGGTCGGGGCAGTGGAGCGCTAGTGGCATCGAGGCCGAGTGGTGAGGCCGAGGCGATCGCGTCGAGCAGACGCCGATGCGAGGTCGCGAGTTCCCAGCGCACCTGGGAAAGCGAAAGGTCGCGGCGGAGGTCGTAGGCGAGGCCGCTTTACTCGTGGTCGCGGCCCGGCATGTGCCATGAGGTCTGGTGGCCGGCGGAGATCCGCTCGACCTCACTGGCCCGCAGGTCGTCCCAGAGCGCGAGGTGGGCGAGGTGGTCTTTCACGGACCAGCCGTCGAGGGACGGTTCGACCAGCTGCGCCTCGCTCAGCCCCGCGATGGCTGCCAGCAGCGCTGCGCGCATCTGGTGGAAATGGGCGAGCAGGGCGTCGCGGTCTTCAGGCATCTCACTCGTCCTCGTCAGGTGCGTGTTTGAGGGCCTCGCGGCGTGAGAGCGGGCTGAGGCGAGTGCCGAGGCGGTCGACGTACGCGACGACCCACGGCATGTCGTGCTTCGCGTACTCGCGGAGCGCCCAGCCGATCGCTTTGCGGATGAAGAAGTCCTTGTCGGAGAGGTTCGTCTCGATCGCGCCGCGGAGGAGGTCGAGGTCGGTGTCACCTCGATGCCCCAACTGGCAGATGATCGAGACGCGGCGCTTCTAGAGCACCGGGTCGCTGATCCAGCCTCGGAGGATGGGGGTCACCTCGGCACGGTGGCGTTTGAGGATGTCGCCGATGCGGTGCGCGGACTCGTCCACGACGTCCCACCACGCGCCGGTGACCACCATCTCCTCGAAGAGCGGCAGCGAGGCGGGCGCGTGCCGGTGTGGTGTGCGCCCCGCGAGGTTGAGCGAGGCGTACCACTCCTCGCGGTAGGTGGCCTCGCGGAACAGTGCGAGTGCGGTGTCTCGCCACGCCTCGATGCTCACGGGCGGGTGCTGCTTCGCGAGCGCGCCCATCTCGAGCTTCAGGATCGGCGCGGGGACACCGAGGTACGGCATCGTTGACTTCATGTAGGCCTGCATCTTCGGAGCACGCTCGGCGTTGGCGACGCCCACGAAGGCTGTGCGCACCGCCTCGATCAGTGCGTAGTCGGCGTGCCGGAGCGCGGACGGGCGCGGGGTCACGCCAGGTCAGCCGCCGCTGCGCGGATTGCGTCGGCGAGCACATCGAGGACGCGTGCCTCGTCTTCGTCAGCGGCAAGGAGGGTGACGCCGTTCGCCATCGCCATGCGTGCCGCCCACTGCACGAGGTGGGCGCGGGACGCGAGCGCCTCGCGGTACTGCGTCGCGATCTCGCTGGTGCTGCCCGCGCTCAGCGACTCGGGCGTGGGGCCGAGGGCGGGCTCCCACTGGTCCACGTTGCCCCGGGCGCCTCGAGGCCAGCGGTGGGAGACGAGCACGCGGGTGTAGGGCACGTCCGGCGGCGCGCCCACGGAGCCGATGGCGATACGCGGTTCGGCCATCGCTACGCCCGCGCGCTGCGGGCGAGGGGGCCCGGAAGGCTGAGGCTCGGCATACCCGCGAGCGAGCCGAGGGCCTGCAGTTCACCTGCGTGGTAGAAGACGTGCACCGCCGACCGCGCCAGTTGTGCGCCGATCGGGTGCTCGTTGCCGCGATACATCAGCGTGCCCGCGAGGTCGGCCGGGGTGAGCGATTCGAGGTAGGGCGTGACCGCCTCGATGGTGCGGTCCAGCGACTCGCGCGCGTCATCCCAGTCGGGGACGCTTCGAGGCGCGCCGGGGCTGACGTTGGCGGCCTCCAGCCACGGGTCACGCGTGCGGCCTCGCGTCCCCAGGTTCCAGAGCAGGTCCTCGCGGTTCGCGACGTGCGCCACGATGAACGACCCGGCGTTCAGCCGTGCGAACGCGCCCACCTGCGCGGGCACGGGCAGCGCGTCCGCTACTCGGCGTACCTCGTCCAGCCCGTCGAGCAGCAGCGACACGAGCGACGTCGAAGACGCGTCGGCGGCATCGATGTGCTGGCAGCGCGTTAGCGGGCCGGGCAGCGAGAGGTCGGGCATCCCGACGAGCGAGCCCGCGACGGTGAGGTCGGCGGCGTGGAGGTACAGGTGCGCGATGCTGCGGCGCACGAGGTAGCCCTTCGTGAGGCCCTGGTTCGCGTACGGAGAACCATCGAGGAGGGCGAGTTCGCGCAGCGCGTCGTCGTCGTCGAGAACGGTGGTGTACTCACGCATCCGCTTGATCGCCTCGCGGAAGGTATCGATGCCCTCGTGGTAGGCGGTGTCGTCTGGCTGCGTCCGGCGGGCGAGGCTGGGCTGGCCGGCGATCGGTCCGCTGATCCAGAGATCTTGTGTGCCCGCGACGTGCACCATCACCCCGCCGGGCGCGCTCAGCGGGCCGATGTGGCCCTCGCGGCCGGGTGCGGGGATCGCCTCCGCAGTCGCCAGGAAGGCATCCTCGGCGTCGAGGAGGAGGCGGACGGGCAGGGGCAACGTGGGCGCGTCGCACATGGCTTTGAGTCTAGCGGGCAGCCTCGGACGGTTGGAGCACACCCCAGTGGGCTCGCTAAGCGGCGCGGCGGCGGAAGGTGCCACCCCGGGTGACGATGGCGGGCGGGGCGAGGTGCGGGAACTGAGCCGGCGACAGCACGATGTCGCGAGCGCCGACCGTAGCGCCCTCGATGTACTGGCGGAGCAAGGTGACGGCAGCAGCGCCGAGGATGATGCCGAGGACGGTGGCGAAGAGCATTCGGGTACCCCCTGAACGGAACGCTTGTTCGTTCCGAACACTGGGAGAATAGAACGAGCGTTCTGCAGTTGTCAATGGGCCAGGAACGGGGCAGGTGAATCTGTGGCGTGTTTCACAGCCCTCGGACGGCCCGCTTACTTCGGGGGTTGGAGCGCGGTCTGGCCGCCGAGGTAGGGGCGGAGCGGGGCGGGGAGTTCGACGGTGCCGTCTTCGAGGGCGTGGGTTTCGAGGAGGGCGGCGAGGGTGCGGGGGAGCGCGACGCCGGAGCCGTTGAGGGTGTGCAGGTGGCGGACGCGGCCGTCCGCACCTCGGTAGCGGAGGTTGGCGC
>CANFFZ010000062.1 GCA_947446155.1 Chloroflexota bacterium
CTGCACCAAAGAGGAGTACGACACCGTCATCGCGGAGACGATCCTCTTCCTCGAAGGCCGCTCCGCCGAGGTGCTGAAGCACACGCGCACCGAGATGGAGCGCGCCGCCGCCAGCCTTGAGTTCGAGCGCGCGGCGCGGCTACGCGATCAGGCCGCGGCGATCCAGAAGGTAACAGAGCGCCAGCAGATGGCGACGACCACGAGCCTCGATGCCGACGTGTTCGCGCTCGCGCGAGCGGAGGACGAGGCGTGCGTGCAGGTGTTCTTCGTCCGCGGCACGGTGGTCGCCGACACCGACTCGTTCATGCTCGACGGCACGCAGGACACCTCCGACGCGGATGTGTTGTCGGCATTCCTTGCGCAGTTCTACGCAGACGCGACGTACGTGCCGCGGGTGGTGCTGCTGCCCTTCGAGCCCGCCGACCGCGACGACCTCGAAGTCGTGCTGCGGGAGCGTCGCGGTGGCGCGGTCGAACTCGCGGTTCCCGTCCGGGGAGAGCGCCGAGGCCTCGTCCAGACCGCCGAGGAGAACGCGCGCGAGAGCCTGCGGATGCACCACGCCCGCTGGGTCGTTGACCGCGACAAGACCGAATCTGCGCTGAATCTGCTGGCGACTGAACTCGACCTCCCGTCTCCCCCGCACCGGATCGAGTGTTATGACATCTCGACCATCCAGGGGACCAGCACGGTCGCCTCGATGGTGGTGTTCCTGGATGGGCGGCCGGCGAACCAGCAGTACCGCCGCTTCCGCATCAAGACGGTGTCCGGCCAGGACGACTTCGCCTCTATGAAGGAAGTGCTGACGCGGCGCTTCCGGCGGATCGCGAAGCGTCGCCGCGCCGAACTTGGCTCAGCGAACGCGACCGAGTCTGCCGAGGTGGCGGCCTCGATCTCCGAGGAGCCCGAGGTCGAGCCGACCGAGGTCGCGGTGCCGGATGAGCCGTCGCCGTGGGACGAAATCCCCGACCTCGTGATCATCGACGGCGGCAAGGGCCAACTCGGTGTCGCACTCGATGTGATGCGCAACCTCGGGCTGCGTGACATTCCGGTGTGTGGACTCGCGAAGCAGCAAGAAGAGATCTTCGTCGCGGATGTGTCGGAGTCGATCATGCTGCCTCGACAGTCGGAGGCGCTCTACCTCGTGCAGCGCATCCGCGACGAGGCGCACCAATTCGCGATCACCTATCACCGGCAGGTACGTGGCAAGGCTGCGGTGCAGTCCGCCCTCGATGTGATCCCCGGCGTCGGCCCGAAGCGGAAGCGCGCACTGCTGCGCAAGTTCGGATCGGTCAAAGCGATCCGTGAAGCAAGCGTGGAAGAGATCGCGACGACGGTGGGCTTCACGGCACGTTTAGCAACAGCAGTCAAGGCCGCGCTCTAGTTCGGTGCGTTGTGTTTCACGGGCGCATACGCCGATTCCCGCGCAGACGCGATACGAAATCTTCATCCATGAATCAACGCGTTATGTAGACACCACTTGCGTGCGCCTGTATACGTAGTTACCCGCGGGCAGGGTTCAGCACACCCAGCAGTCCGAAACACAGAAGTGCGCCACACAGGCGCACGCGGAGAGCGTCGGGCTCGTACTCGATACGACGAGGCGAGAGGAAGGATTCACGGTGCACGAACGCATCAAGGCATTCCTGCACTACCTCTCCGCTGAACGCGGCGCATCCAAGAACACGATCGATGCCTATCGCAACGACCTCGGCGGATTCGAGCGCTTCGTGACGGGCGACCATCGGGCTGGCACCAACGGCACGAGCGCAAACGGCGCATCGGCTGCGACAATGACGGTCGCCAAGGGCGTCACCAAGGACACAATCCTCGGGTTCATCGGCGACCTGAACGGGCGCTCCTACTCGAAGGCGACCGTGGCGCGCAAAGTCGCTGCCGTGAAGTCGTTCTGTGCCTTCCTCCTGGATCACGGCGACCTCACCTCGAACCCCACTGCGCAGATCGACTCCCCCCGCGCCCCGAAGCCCGTGCCGAAGCCGATGAGCACCGAGGAAGTCGACCTGCTACTCAAAGAACCTCGTAAGTACGACTCCGCCGAGGCCGTCCGCGACCACGCGATGCTCGAGTTGATGTACGCCACGGGGATGCGGGTCACGGAACTCGTGTCCTTAAACATGGGCTCCGTCCACCTGACACCGGCACCGGCGTGGGCACGCTGCCTGGGCAAGGGCTCCAAGGAACGCACCATCCCCGTCCACGAGGCGGCGGTGCAGGCGCTCACGAAGTACCTCGACGAGGCGCGCCCGATCTTGCTGAAGAACCGGACGCAGCACGCCCTCATCGTGAACCGTCGCGGCGAGCGGCTCACCCGCCAGGGGTTCTGGCTCATCCTGAAGGGCTACGCGAAGTCGGCGGGCATCGCCGCCCACGTGACCCCGCACACCCTTCGCCACTCGTTCGCGACACACCTCCTCCGCGGCGGCGCGTCCGTGCGCGACGTGCAGGAACTCCTGGGCCACGCAAACGTGTCTACGACGCAGGTCTACACGCAGTTGGCGGACGAGCACCTCCGCGAGGTCTACCAGTCCGTCCACCCGCGAGCGCGCTGACCTGACGGCTACCCTCGGTTGCCGCCCCGCCTCGCAGGGGCGATCCTCACAGCACACCTCGATGCTCCGTTACGCCCCAGGAGGCCCCCGTGGAGATCGTCGACATCCGCGCACGCGAACTGCTCGACTCCCGCGGTAACCCGACCGTGGAGGTCGATGTCGAGCTTGGCGACGGCTCGCTCGGCCGTGCCATCGTGCCCTCAGGCGCCTCGACAGGCGCGCACGAGGCGGTGGAACTGCGCGATGGGGAGCTGGAGCGCTACGGCGGCAAGGGCGTGCTGAAGGCCGTCCGGAACGTCGAAGAGGTGCTCGCGCCGATCCTCATCGGGATGTCCGCCTTCGACCAGACTGCGATCGACCAGCGGATGATCGAAGAGGACGGGACGCCGAACAAGGCCCGTCTCGGCGCCAACGCCATCCTCGGCGTCTCGCTCGCCGTCGCGAAGGCGGGGGCCGAGTCGACGGGGCAACCGCTCTACCGCTACCTCGGCGGGGTGGACGCGCGCGTGCTCCCGGTGCCGATGTGCAACGTGCTCAACGGCGGTGTGCATGCCTCCGACTCCACGGACTTCCAGGAGTTCATGATCGTGCCGGTCGGCGCACCCACGTTCCGCGAGGGCGTGCGCTGGGTCGTGGAGACCTACCAGGCCCTGAAGAAGATCCTGCATGAACGCGGCTTCTCTACGAACGTCGGCGACGAAGGTGGCTTCGCACCGAAACTTGACACGAACCGCGCGGCCTGCGACCTGCTGATGCAAGCGATCGCGGTCACCGGCCGCCGCCCCGGCGACGAGATCGCGATCGCCCTCGACCCGGCGGCGTCCGAGCTGTTCCGGGATGGCATCTACGACCTCAAGCGAGAGGGACGCACGGCGACCTCCGCGCAACTGGCCGACCTCTGGGCGGAGTGGTGCCGCGACTACCCGATCATCTCGATCGAAGACGGCATGGCCGAGGACGACTGGGACGGCTGGAAGACGCTCACCGAGCGTGTCGGCGCGACCACGCAACTCGTCGGCGACGACATCTTCGTCACGAACATCGAGCGGCTGGGGCGCGGCATCGATACCGGAACGGCGAACGCCATCCTGATCAAGGTGAACCAGATCGGCACACTCACCGAGACACTCGCGACGATCCGCCTCGCTCACACCAACGGTTACCGCACGGTGATCTCGCACCGTTCCGGGGAGACCGAGGACACGACGATCGCGCACATCGCGGTCGCGACCGGTGCCGGGCAGATCAAGGCAGGCGCGACGGCTCGCTCCGACCGCAACGCGAAGTACAACGAACTCCTGCGCATCGAGGAAGAGCTCGGCGCCGCCGCGATCTACCCCGGCCGCTCAGCGTTCCGGCGTTAGGCGACCCGCGATGACCGGCGAAACAGCGCACGACGGGCACGACCACCCACCGCTGCGGATCGCCGACCCACCGCAGCGCGTCTCCGGCATGCGTGTGCTCCCCGGCTGGGCGCTCCCCGGCAAACCGGAGGGCCTCGACGAAGTCGAGGAGGACGCGTGGCGTCAGACGGGGTTTGTATGCGCTGAGGAATGGGGGCTGCTTGAGGCGAACCTGAACCTGCAGGCGCGCATCTCGGCGGCTGGCTATCAGGTGACTGCGCGGAACATGACGATGGCCGCGTACGGGAGCCTGTGGAGTCGCTCCTTCTTGCTGCTGTCGGACGCGGCAGCCCTCGTCCGGCGGGGCGCGTACCAGTCCGCGATCCCCCTCGTGCGGAACGCCGTAGAGATGGTGGCGGCCCAGCACGGCATCACTGCGGAGATGGACGAGTGGCGGCGCTGGACGCACGAGGCCTACGGGCGGCACGAGGCCACCCGTTCGATTGAGGTCGGCCTCGGCCAGTACTTCTCCGGTGAGTCGATCGCCGGGGACGCACAGCTGCGGACGATCTACCGGGCAGCCTCAGACCTCGCGCGGCCCAACTTCGGGCCGACGGCGCTGTTCGTGGCCGAGGGCGCCAGCCACGAGCGCTACCCACTGGTGTTCGCCGACCGGGCGTTCCACCTCGGCTGGGCGCAGTTGGTGCTCGGCTGGGCGCTCCGTGTTGGCATCGCCCAACTGCACGAGGCGCTCCACCAGCAGTCGCACTTCCCTGCCGCCGCGGACCTGCGCGCGGAGGCCGTGGCCCACGTCCGAGCCGCCGAGGCGGCCCTGGAGGCGTCCGGGCGCTGCCACATCGAGGAGTGGGAAGACCCTCGAGGGCGGCGGCGGACGATCCTCACAGATTTCAGGCGGAAGCCTGCTGACGCCCCGACGCGTATCCTGCTGTAGCAGGCCCTCATGCCAGAACTCTCCCCCGCCACCAGGTCCGCTGCACGTCGCGAAGAAGTGCTCACTACGCGTGCCCTGAACCGTGCGCTGATCGAGCGTCAATTCCTGCGCGAGCGCGCCTCCCTCGGGGCAGTCGAGGCCATCGAACATCTGGCCGGGATGCAGTCGCAGCAGCCGCTGGCGCCGTACGTCGGCCTGTGGACCCGCCTCGAGGGCTTCGCGGTCGAGGAACTGGCGAAGGCGACCACCGAGCGGCAGGTCGTCCGCGCGCCGATGATGCGCGGGACGATCCACCTTGTGAGCGCTCGCGACTGCCTGGCGCTGCGGCCGGTCGTGCAACGCGTGCTGGAGCGCGCGACCTACAGCGGCAGCCCGTTCGGGCGCGCGCTCATCGGCCTGGACGAAGATGCGCTCCTCGCGACGGCCCGGCGAGAACTCGAGGCCCAGCCGAGGACGAGGGCAGCCCTGGGCGCACTGCTGGCGAAGCGCTGGACCGCCAGTGACGCCCTGTCGCTCGCCTACTGCGCGACATACCTGCTGCCGGTCGTCCAGGTGCCACCTCGCGGGGTGTGGGGCAGCCATGCGCCGGCGACGTGGACGACGGTGGAGGGCTGGCTCGACCGAGGGCTGACGAAGCGGCCCTCGGTCGGTGCGCTCGTCATGCGCTACTTCGCCGCGTTCGGACCGGCCACGATCCAGGACGCCCAGGCGTGGAGCGGCATCACCCATCTCCGCGAGGTGATCGACCGCCTCCGCCCCCGGCTACGCACCTTCCGAGGTGAGGACGGCAGCGAGCTGTTCGACCTTCCGGACGCTCCGCGCCCCGACCCGGAGACGCCCGTACCGCCTCGATTCCTCCCGGAGTACGACAACCTGCTGCTGTCGCACGCCGACCGCAGCCGTGTCATCCCCGAGGAACGGGCACCCGCACCGCTCGGCGGCAACGGTGCCGGAGGCGGCAGTTTCCTGCTGGACGGCGCCTTCGCCGGCTTCTGGCGCATCGTCCGCGAAGGCGAGACCGCGACGCTGCTCGTCGAGCCGTTTGCTCGCCTCGGTGGAGACGACCGGGACGGCCTGGAAGCGGAGGCGGAACGCCTCGCCGCCTTCGTGGCGCCCGACGCGGTGCGGCACAACGTGGCATTCGCCGCGCCAGGGTGAGCGGAAGCCACCCCCTCCCCCACACGCCTCGCGCTCGCTACGATCCGGGCGCGCTGTTCTCCCTGATCCGGCGCTTGGAGGGCTTCCGATGACGCTGCGAGTCGGCATCAACGGCTTCGGTCGCACCGGCCGTCAGGCATTCCGTGCGTGGTGGGAACACCGCCGGGGTGACTTCGAGATCGTCGCAATCAATCGCGGCCCGGTGGAGATCCGTACGCACCTGCTGCGCTACGACTCCGACTACGGCCGCTTCCCCGCCACCATCGAGAACGGCAAGGACTCGTTCACCGTCGGCGGCACGCATGAGGTGCGCGTCTTCAACGCGGACGACCCGGCGGAGATCCCCTGGGGTGAGGCGAACGTCGACCTCGTCATCGACTGCACGGGCAAGTTCCGCGACGCGAAGCAGGCGAAGGCACACCTGCGCGACACGGTGAAGAAGGTCCTCATTTCCGCCCCCGCGAAGAACGATGACTGGACCGTGATCATGGGCGCGAACCAGTCCGAGTACGACCCGAAGAACCACCACATCATTTCGGCGGGATCGTGTACGACGAACTGCGTGGTCCTGGCCGTGAAGGTGCTGAACGACGCGTTCGGCGTCGAGCGCGGGATGATGACGACGGTCCACTCCTACACGGGTGACCAGAACCTCGTGGACAACAGTCACAAGGACCTGCGCCGCGCCCGCGCGGCCGGCCTCAACATCGTGCCGACCTCCTCGGGCGCCTCGGAAGCCGTCGGGAAGATCATCCCGTCGCTCGCCGGCAAATTCGATGGCTTTGCGTACCGCGTGCCGACACCGACGGTGTCCGTACTCGACCTCGTCACCTCGCTACGCGACACGCCCTCGACGGGCGCGATCAACGAGGCGTACCTAACGGCGGCGGAGGGCGAACTGAAGGGCTTCATGTTCTACGAGACCGACGAACTGGTCTCGATGGACTTCAAAGGCCACCCCGGCTCCGCGATCCACGACGCTCCGACCACCCTGGTGATCCCCGGCGGGATGACGAAGACGATGGCCTGGTACGACAACGAGTGGGGTTACTCCTGCCGCCTCACAGACGTGGTCGCGATGATCGCTGAGCGAGGGCTCTCCTAGCCGTTCGCATGCCTGCCCCTGCACTCCACAACCGCCCCGGATTCGGGGCGGTTGTGTTATGTTCGGTTCGCCGAGGCGGCGGGGGCCTTTCGGCGCTCCTAACGCGGAGACGGCTCTGCTCGAATTCGTCTCCGTGCCACCCACTCCGACTCCTCAGGCCACCTCGGCTCGCGGTACCTTCCATCTCCCGACCAACCGAGGAGTCGCGCGATGACCAACCAATCCTCCACCGACAGTCGATTCGACGAGATCCTCGCCGCGCGATCCGCCGAAGTGGCATCGCTGGCTCGCCGCGTACAGGCGCTGGTGCGCGACACGCTCCCCGACCTCGACTGGGTGCCGAACCACGGTCAGGAGGGCATCGGCTTCGGCGTCGACCAGTACGGGCATGACGGCTGGGGTGTCGGTGTCATCGGTGTCGCGAAGAACTGGGTGACCCTCGGCTTCATGCGTGGCGCGCAACTCCCCGACCCGCACGGGATCGTGGAGGGCACCGGGCGGAACGTGCGCCACGTGAAGGTGCGCACCGCGCAAGCCTTCGAGGAGCGCAAGGACGCACTCGTCACGCTGTTACGTGCGGCGACGGGTGTCTCCGCGCCAGCGGCCGTGCAGGGCGCCCTGGACCTCGGTGAGGTCGATGAGCCAACGCGGCATTCGGCGCTGTCAGCGGAGCGCAGTCAGGTCGGGCGGGCTGCTCAGGGAGCCCGCCTCGCGGCGCAGGCCTCCACTGCGCAAGCCTCGGCGCCAGCGATCGCGAAGAAGCCCGTCGCCAAGAAGCCGTCGAGGCGGTAGCGAGGCGCGCGTCCCGGCGACGCCACGTACACTCGAAGCATGCTCGACGCGCTCACTGAACGGCTCTCCGGCACCTTCCGCCGCCTCGGATCCTCCGGGCGCATCGGTGAGAAGGAACTCGACGAGGCGCTGCGCGAAGTGCGCATCGCGCTCCTCGAAGCCGACGTCAACTTCAAGGTGGTACGAGACTTCGTGGCCCGTGTGCGAGAACGCGCGCTGGGTCAGGAAGTGCTGTCCTCGATCACACCGGGCCAACAGGTGATCGGCATCGTGCAAGAGGTGCTGGTCGAGACGTTGGGCAAGGAGCACGCGCCGCTGGAGCGCGCGAAGGGCGGCCCCACCAAGATCATGGTGGTGGGCTCGAAGGGTTCCGGGAAGACGACACTGGCGGGACGCCTCGCGCTGAAGTTCAAGAGCGAGGGCTTCCGCCCGCTGCTCGTCTCCACCGACTTCGAGCGTGTCGCCGCCTCCGAGCAGTTGCAGATCCTCGCGCAGTCCATCGATGTCCCCGTCTACGTCGAAAAGGTCGAGGCGCCCGCAGCAGACGTGGCCAGGCGTGCGCTCGCCCACGCTGCGACGATCAACGCGAGCGCGATCATCGTGGACACCGTCGGCGCCGTGATGCTGGACGACGAGATCGCGGACGCCCTCGCGGCACTCGCGGACGTCGTCGACCCGACGGAGTTGCTGATCGTGGTGGACGCGATGACCGGCCAGGAGGCAGTCACGCTCGCCAAAGAGTTCCACGACGTCCTCGAAGGCTCCGGCATCGTGGTGACGAAGGTCGACTCGGACACCCGCGGCGGCGCGGTGCTGTCCGTGCGAGAAGTCACCGGCCTCCCGGTCAAGTTCATCACCACCGGCGAACGTCTCGAAGCCCTCGAGGAGTTCCACCCGGACCGCTTCGCCTCGCGCGTCCTCGGGATGGGTGACGTGGTCACGCTGGTGGAAAAGGCGAAGCAGGCGATCGGCGAGCGGGACGCCAAAGAGGTGGCCCGCCGGATGCGGACGGGACAATTTGACCTGGAAGACTTCCTGGGCCAGATGGAGCAGTTGAAGAAGATGGGCCCGCTGTCGGGCATCTTCGACATGCTCCCGGGCGCCGGGGCGATCAAGGCGCAACTCGGCGGCGGGTTCGACATGAACGAGAAGTTCATCAACCAGTCCGAGGCGATCATCCGCTCGATGACCGTGGAGGAACGCCGGCATCCGGACGTCATCAACGGCTCCCGGCGGCGGCGAATCGCTCGGGGGTCAGGAACCCACCCGTCGGACGTCAACCGCCTCTTGAACCAGTTCGCGGAAGCCCGCAAACTGATGAAGGCGATGGCGGGTGGCGGCGGCAAGAACGCTGGCGGCATCCGAAGGATGCTGGGTCTCTGACTCAGGTTCCGAATCTGGGGACTGCCGAATCTGAGGCGGCCCCCTAGACTCGACCCCCGAACCGCCCGACACTGATCTGCCAGCCACCGGCGACTCCGCGTCCAACGAAGGCGCAGCGCCCCCTGAAGGAACGTGCCCGTGCTCCGCATCCGTCTTCGCCGTACCGGCCAGAAGCACCAGCCCTCATACCGCATCGTCGTCGCCCACAAGGAGACGAAGCGTGACGGTGGCTTCCTGGAGATCGTCGGCCACTACAACCCGACGACTGAGCCTCGCACCCTCGAGGTGAACGCCGAGCGGACCCAGTACTGGCTGTCCGTGGGCGCACAGCCGTCCGAGACGGTCCATCGGCTGCTCTTCAGCGCTGGTGTGACCACGGTCGAGCCGAAGAAGCGCGTCACCGTGCCGACGAAGGTTGAGCGCGAGGCGACCGAGGCCGCCAAGAAGGCGCACGTCGAAGAGGTCAAGGCCCGCAAGGACGCCGAAGCCGCCGCCGTGAAGGAGGCTGCCGCAGCCACCGTAGCCGCAGAGAAGGCCGCTGCTGAGGCCGCCACCGCCGCGACCGCAGACGCCGGCTCGAACTAACCGATGAGGGCACTCATCGAGTATCTGGCCCGCGCCCTTGCCGAGCACCCCGATGACGTGGTCGTCGAAGAGGAACACGACGGCGACCGCATCCTGCTCTACCTCTACGTGAACGACGAGGACAAGGGACGCGTGATCGGCCGTGACGGCCGCTGCGCGAACGCGATGCGTTCCCTGCTCCACGTTGCCGCAGTCCGCGCCGGCGTTCGCGCCACGCTCAACATCGAGTAAGCGCGTCCTCGTGTCCGGTTCCCGGCCTAACCCCGCCCGCCGTCCCGGACGGCCGGGCCCGCGCGTCCCGCGGCCGTCACGGCCCTCCCGTCCGATTCCGCCTCGGGTGTACCGACCTCCCCTCGATGACTCGCCATTGCCGCCCGCAGACGAACGTGTCGCGATCGGCATGATCAACGCGCCGTGGGGCCTGAAGGGGCACGTGAAGGTGACGGCGCTGACGGCGAACCCGGAGCGCTTCACCGAGGGCGCCGTCGTCATCCTGAAGGACACCCGTGTACGCATCCTCGACATCGAGACGCCGCTGGGCTTCCCCTGCGTGCTGTTCGAGGGGCATGAGGGCCGTGCCGCCGCCGAGGCGCTGCGCGGCGCACTGATCGAGATCGCAGAGTCCGACCTCCCCCCGCTCCCCGAGGGCGAGTACTACACACACGACCTCATCGGGATGGCGGTCGTCACGACGGCGGGCGAGCCGGTGGGTGTGCTGGAGCAAGTGCTGGTCACCGGCGCGAACGATGTTTACCTCGTGCGGTTGCCGGACCGGAAAGACGTCCTGATCCCCGCCCTCGGTCACATCGTGATCGAGGTGGACGTGCCGGGAAAGCGGATGGTGATCGAGCCCGTGAAAGGCCTGCTCAGTGGATCGCCCGAGGACCGCGAGTAGCACCGGTCTCATCGGGTTTCGCCCGCGTTGCCCGTCCCTCGGTGCGCCCTATACTCGGTCGTACTGCCTGGCACGGAGGCGAGCCTTCGTGGGGATGTAGCTCAGCTGGTAGAGCGCCGCATTCGCATTGCGGAGGCCAGGGGTTCGAGTCCCCTCATCTCCACCATCCCGCCCGCTGCGGCTCGCGCGCCCTCGTAGCTCAGTGGATAGAGCGTTGGTTTCCTAAACCATGTGCGCAGGTTCAACTCCTGCCGAGGGCACCACTTGGCCGAATCTGTCCGAGCGAGGATTACGAAGTTCCTCGTGCTTTTCGGGAGCTTTGACAGCAACATTGACAGCAACGCGGCCCGAAGGGCTTCCTCACGCCCTCGCAAACACCGTTTCCATCTGATCCGCCACCTCCCGCCTGAGGGCCGGGATCACGTGGCTGTAGGTGTTCATCGTCAGCGTGTAGGTGGAATGACCCAGCATCTCCATCACCAAGCGCGGATGAACATTCTTGGCCAGCAGGAGTGAGGCGCATGAGTGGCGCAGGTCATGGACCCGCATATCGGGCAGACCCAGTTCGGCAAGCACGCGATGGAACCGCCTAGTCGTCGCGCTCCCGTTAAGTGGTCTTCCGATCTTGTCCGTGAAGACCAAGTCCGTGTCGTACCACTCGCCACCGGCACGAAGACGGTCCTGCAACTGTTCCGACCGACGCCGACGCAGGGCATCGACGGTGAGGGACGGGAGGGCGAGCGTGCGATGACTTGTCTCACTCTTCGGCTCAGCCAGAATCGTTC
>CANFFZ010000063.1 GCA_947446155.1 Chloroflexota bacterium
ATGGACGCCAAGAAGCGGATTTCCCTCACAGCCGCCGGGATGGCCCGCGCGGAGGAGATGGTGCGCCGCCACCGCCTCGCGGAGTGCCTCCTCGTGAACGTCATGGGCCTCGACTGGTGGCGGGCCTACGAAGAGGCCCACCTGATGGAGCACTCGATCTCCGAGGTGACTGAGCCGCTGATCGTGCGCCTGCTCGGGGATCCCCAGGTGTCGCCGTTTGGCTACCCCATCCCGGGTCATCCCCACCAGCACCCGCTCTCCAGCCGACACCTCTCCGACATGGAGAACGGCACCGTCACCCGTGTCCAGCGGGTCTACGAGGAGGACGAGGAACTGCTGCAGTTCTTCGACAAGCAAGGCATCCGCCCCGGCGTCGAGGTGGAGATCAAAGAAGTCGCCGTGAAGCGGGGG
This sequence comes from Chloroflexota bacterium, assembly GCA_947446155.1. The sequence goes on from CANFFZ010000063.1 coordinate 412, forward strand.
ACGCTGACCGTGGCCTTCGACGGGCGTACGGTAATTCTGGGTCGCGATCCCGCCCGACGCATCTGGGTTGAGGCTTAGGACGCAGCCAGTCCGACCCTGATTACGCCACACGCACTGACGACGAGGTCTCGCATGGCTCAGACGGCGTCTCCACCTTCTTCGATGGGCGGCCCCGGTAGCGGCCCAAGTGAGCCCCCGCTCGCGCTCGGCGAGTTCATGACCGGACGCCAGAAGTTCCTGCTGATGAACTCGCTCATGCTCTGCATGTTCGTCAGCGCACTCGACCAGTCGATCATTGCGACGGCAATGCCGAAGATTCTCGCTGACCTCGGCGGCTTCAAACTGTTGTCGTGGGTGTTCACGACCTACCTGCTCTCGTCGACGGTCGTGGTCCCCGTTGTCGGGAAACTTTCCGACATGTTCGGGCGTAAGCCGTTCCTGCTTGCCGGCATCGCGCTCTTCGTCGGCGCTTCGGCGGCGGCCGGCGCGGCGCCGAGCATGCTGTTCCTCATCGGTGCGAGGACCGTGCAGGGCGTTGGTGGTGGCCTCATCTTCTCGTGCGTCTTCGCGACGATGGGCGACCTGTTCACGCCGATCCAGCGCGCGAAGTACATGGGGTACTTCATCTCCTCGTTCACCATCGCCTCACTCATCGGCCCCGCCGTCGGGGGATTCCTCACCGACGGTCCGGGCTGGCGCTGGTGCTTCTACATCAACCTACCGGTTGGTGTGATCGCCATGATCTTCATCTGGTTCAACCTGCCCGCGACGAAGAAAGGTGGTCGCCTGAGCGACGTCGACTTCGCCGGCGCGGCGCTGCTCGGTGTTGCGACGACCGCGCTGATGCTCGCCCTGGTGTGGGCTGGCGAGCGCTTCGGTTGGGGCGCCCCCGAGACCGTCGGCCTGTTCGGTGTCGCAGGCGCGCTCACCCTCGCCTTCCTCTGGCAAGAGTCGAGGCACCCCAACGCGATTCTGCCGCTCGCGCTGTTCCGCAACCGCACGTTCGTCTACGGCTGCCTGATCGTCTCCTGTATGGGGACGGGGCTGTTCGGCGCCGTGCAGTTCCTGCCGACGTTCTTGCAGACTGCGCTCGGATCGTCGGCGACGGCCTCCGGCTTGATCTCGACGCCTCAGGCGGTGGGCCTGCTGGTGTCCAGCATCATCGGCGGGCAGATCGTGGCACGGACCGGGCGCTTCAAGTACACCGTCCTCGTCGGCGCCTCGCTGACGGCGATCGCGGCGTTCCTGCTGACGACGATGGACGAGCACACGATTCCGTGGCACATCTCCGTCTACATGGTCATCTCCGGCCTCGGTGGCGGCATGATCGGCCCGCTGATGTCCGTGGTCATCCAGAACAGCGTGTCGCACGAGTTCATAGGTGTGGCGACGAGTAGCCGCCAGTTCTTCATGCAGATCTCTCAGGTCATCGGTGTCGCCGTGTTCGGCGTCATCTTCACCACCTCGTATTCGACCACCTTCACCGACGAGACCGCGAGGGTGCGCGAGGCGATTCCTGCCGTCGCCTATGCGGAGTTCCAGGACCCCACACTGGCCCTCGACCCGGCGCGTTACGCCGCCGTACGAGCGACGGTGCTCGCGCTCCCCGATGGCCGAGGCGAGTCGCTACTTTCTGAGGCCCTCGGGGCGCAGAAGGACGCCGTGACCGTCGGGATCCGACGACTGTTCTTCGTCTCGCTCGGCATCGGGGTGGTGATGATGTTCCTGGCGGCCACGATCCGCGAGGTGCCGATCCGCTCTACGTTCCGTCCATCGGCGGAAGAGATGGTCGGCGGAGCGTAGGTTCAGCGGTCGCCTCAAATCTGGTTGAGGAGACTCCGGTACGCCCGATCAGACCTCGCGTGCTACGCTTGTAGCGTTCAGTTCTTCGTGCGACGGTCCAAACACCCGCGGTCACCTGGTTTCTGAGCAGCAAGTTGGTTGCCGGACCTGGTGGTTTGGCGTGTGCCGGCAGGTGTTGTCGGCTGAAAGTGTGGACGTTGACTCAGCGTATTTATGTGGGAAACCTCTCCTTCCAGACCACAGAGTCTGAAGTAGCGGAGTTGTTCGGGCAGTTCGGCACCGTGGTGTCGTGCGCGCTTCCGAACGACCGCGAGACCGGCCGCCCGCGCGGCTTCGGTTTCGTTGAGATGGAAGACGAGGACGCCAAGAAGGCGATCGCTTCTCTCGACGGTAAGGACTTCGGTGGCCGCTCCCTGCGCGTCAACGAGGCCCAGCCGCGCGAGAGCCGCGGTGGTGGCTTCGGTGGCGGCGGCGGCGGTGGTGGCTACGGCGGCGGCGGCGGCGGCGGTAGCCGCGGCGGCGGCGGTGGCTACGGCGGCGGCGGTGGTGGCGGCGGCTACGGCGGCGGCGGTGGCGGCGGTAGCCGCGGCGGCAGCGGCAGCGGCAGCGGCGGCTACGGCGGTGGCGGTGGCTCCCGCGGCGGTGGTGGCGGTTCCCGCTACTAACACTCGACTTACACCCTCGACTTCGGTCGATGGACGCGAGCCCCTCTTCGGAGGGGCTCGTCTTTGTCCCCGCGATGACGGGCGCTCCGCCGCGTATGAGCGCGCAGCGAGGTCAGGGGGTACGGTAAGTACGGATCGCTGGAGCCGGGGAGTTTTCTAGACTCCTTTGCAAGCGGCTTCAGCGGCCCATCTTCATTGCCGCGGCTAGCCGAGGATCGCGCGCACTGCGCCCCAAGCCGCGAGCACGGACGTCCCCGCCAACAGCAACATCGACAGCCGTCCGAACCATCGTTCCGCGATGTGCGGTCGGATGAGACGCCCACCCACCAGGCCGACGAGGAGTGCTGGCAACGCGAGAGCGGTGTCGCGCAGGACGTCGCGGGTGAAGAGCCCGCTGGGCACGATGATCAGCGTCGCAGGCACGCCTACCCAGAAGAAATACGCGAACAGCCGCCCGCGGATCCGCTCTGCGCCGCCGCCGATCCAGTGCTGATACAGCACGATCGGTGGCCCGCCCATCGATGTCGCCCCACGGATCACCCCACCGAGGACGCCCACCAACCCCTGGCGGACGACTGGGTCGGGGCGCGCCTCGTGAGTGTGGCCTCGACCGCTGGTGAGGTTCGCGATCGCGCTGACGAGTACGGCAGCCGCCACGAGCAGCCGAAGGACGGACTCGTCGGCGCGCAGCAACACCAGCAGCCCGAGCGGGCTGCCGATGATCGCACCGACGACCAGCGGCCAGATCGCGCGGAGCCCCGTCCTCGGCCGCGCCTCGGCGTACATCCCCGCGCTCACGACGGTCCCGAGCAGCAGCGCCACCGCCACCGCCTCGCGAGGGGCCACAAAGAGTGCGGCGACCGGGACGAAGAAGAGTCCGAACCCAAAGCCGAGGCCCGACTGGATCAGCGTCCCGAGCAGAGCGATCAGCGGGAGGGTGGCGACGTCCATCGGCCGAGCGTAGTCGGGTGGCACCTCAGACGCGCTGAGACTCTGCCAGTGTTAAGTCGAGGGCGGTGCGACCGGCTCCACGGCGACGGGGCGAGGTGCGATCACCGCACCGCCACGACGTCCTCCGTGCCCGTGGCCGGGCTCGAAGGCGTCGGGGTCGATCTCCATCGTGCGCAGTTCCTTGTAGAGCAGCGCGATCCCCAGGCCCCCGATGACGCAGATACCGCCGTAGACGATCTGCGCGATCTGGACCCCCTGGATCTCAGCGAGGAAGCCTGCGCCCATGCCACCGAGCGACATCACGCCTCGGTCAAGGGAGAGCAGGCTGATCACCCGGCCACGCATCTCGGCGGGCGCGCTGCTCAGCATCGCCGCGTTGCTCAGCGAGAAGAACATCGTCTGGGTAGCCCCGGTCAACGTGATGAAGATGAACGGGATGATGAGCCCGAGCGGGCGCGGTAGGTACGTGGTGACGGCGAACGCGACCAGCATCGCGCCGAAGGTCCACACGATCAGCGGTAGCGCGAGGCCGACACGCCTCGGCTGTTTCGAGGCGACCACCAGCGCACTCACCAGGGCGCCGACGCCCGTGAGCGAGACCATCAACCCGGCACCACCTGCACCGATCCCCATCACGTCTTCGGCAAAAAGCGGGACGAAGACCTGCGTGTAGGACATGCCGAAGGTGAAGTACACGAACGACATCAGCAGGATCGCCCGGATGGTCGTGTGTCCCCAGGCATAACGAGCGCCCTCGACGAGGGCCGGGATGACTGCTTTTACGCTCGTGTCCGCCGGGCGCTCGTGCGTCGCCACACGCAGCATCATCGTCGTGACGACGGCGCCGATGTAGACCACCGCGAGCAGGACGAACGTGTTGTTGATACCGATGACCTCGATCGCGACGCCACCGACTGCGCTGCCGACGATGCGCATGACGTTCTGCGTCGCGCTCATCAGCGCCACGCCACCTACGACCTGTTGGGGCGGCAGGATCTGGGCGATCATTGACTGCCGCGCAGGCTGCTCGAAGGCCATCAACGTCCCGCGAAGGAACTGGAACGCATAGACGTGCCACAACTCGAGGCGTCCCGAAATCAGCAATGCCGCGAAGGCAATGCTGAGTATGAGGACGTTGATCTTGGTGACAACGAGGATCGTGCGACGGTCGAACCAGTCACTGATCACACCGGCGAAGAGTCCGAAGACCAACTGCGGCACTGTCCGCCACGCGAGCGCGATGCCGACTTCAGCCGCGCCGTAGCCGATCGCCAGCACGAGGAACGGCCGGGCGATCTGCTCCATCCAGAGCGCAAAGGCATGCGAGGACTGGCCGATCCAGAGCAGGCGATACGTCCCGTGTCGCAACGGGGCGAACATTCCGGCGCGTGCAGCGATTTCAGCCATGTCGTGCCCCACATCGAGCTCAGCGGTCAGTCGGTGGCGTCCGAAGTGGGAAATCGGTACGCCCGGTCACGTCCGTGATGATAACAACCTTCACGCTAACGTCAGCACCCGTCCAGGAAGAATCTCACCGAGGGGACCCATTCTCGGGCAGCCCGGTGGTCGAGGCTCACGCGGGCCAGCGGGGCCTCCCGCTTACGATGGCCGTATGGCCGATGAACCCCGCTATGTCACCCTCGCGGCCGCGCGAGCCCTCGAGTGCAACGGCTGTGGTGACTGCTGCGATTCGAGGCGCACGGACGGCTACTGGACCTGGGGCACCCTCCCCGCCGACCAGTACCGCCCCCTCTTCGGCGGCAGGCCGCTGATCATCCCGCTGGTACGCCTCGGCGGTGGCTGGGCCGACCGCATCCACGAGCCTGCCGATGCCGGCGAACTCTCGGCTACGCGCTTCCGCTGCGAAGCCTTCGAGCCCCATGATGATGGCACCGGCGGCTGCGGCATCCACGACCGCGAGGTCCCCACCAAATGCCGGGAATACCCCGTGGGCGGCGCCAACGTCGAGGCCGACCTCGCTGTCATCGGCGAGCACGCGCTCGCCACCTCGGCGTTCCCGAGGTGTACGTGGTTCCAGATGACGGTGGTGCGGGACGGGGATCCGAGGCTGGCGTAGCCGCTAACGATCGCTCGGCGTCCCCGCGAGCCCCAGAAATACCATCAGCGCCCGATTGAGCCGCTCCATGTCGCCATCGGAGAGCGAACCGATCGGGCCTCGGAGTCGATGTCGCCAGACCGAACTGATCTTGTCGACCATGATGTGCGAGGTGACATCGAGCCCGTTGGTGCTGCTCGGCTCGACGGCAACGCGGATGTCGGAAACGGTAGGGTTCGTCGTAAACATGCACACGGTCGCCGAGTTCAGATCCTCGAACTCATCATTCTGGACGATCAACGCGGGACGGGGCTTGCCGGCAAAGTCGCCGCCACCGGCCAGGGTCCAGATCTCTCCGCGTTTCAATCTTGTTCGAGGATGATCAAGACGGACTCAACGAAGTCCATGTCCTCGTGATCTTGTTCGCTGTTTGCGATCGCGCGGGACTGTCGCCTCATCTCCTCGGCGAAGCCAGGGACGCGAACATCGGGGACCCAGATCTGGATCGGGCGAAGACCTTGCGCGCGCAGGCGCTCGCGGTGAGCGCGGACCTTGTCGCGGCTGGATTGGGGGCGCTTGGACGAGGGCATCGGGCCACCTCCTGCGGTTACATGTAACCTACCACGAGGGGCGGTGCCTCGCCAGACCCGCTTGTCATCCCGCCACCACGACCTCCGCCACCTCACCCGCAGTCGAGGTACCTCGACGGGGGCCGCGCAGGACGAAGACCGTGCCGCCGAGCACCATCACGAGGGCGGCGACCACGAACGACGCGGGCACGCTCGCGATGTCGACCAGGCGGCCTCCACCGATGGCGCCGAGCAGGAAGCCGAGGGCGAACGCCGCCGAGCCGAGGCTCGCTACGGTCGCCATGCCGAGGTCGCGGCCGGTGTCGATCTGCGCTGCCTGGGCGGAGACGTTCGCGATCGCCGCTGCGAGGCCTGGGCCGATCACCATCCCGCTGAGGATGACAGCAAACGAATCGGTCCACGCCACCGTGGAGCAGCCCGCGGCCATGATTAGCGCACCAGTGAACACCAGCCATCGACGCGAGTAGCGGTCTGCGAGGCGTCCCAGCAGGGGCTGAGAGAGCCCGCCGATGATCTGCTGCGCTGCGAATACCACTCCCACCATCGTCGCCGTTGCGCCCACGCGCTCCTCAAGGTGGACGGCGAGGAATGCCATGCTCACGCCGGTCGCGAGCGCGTAGCAGACGCGATAGAACATCAGCGCCTGCATCGTGGGGTGGCGCGCGATCGTGCCCCACGACGCCGTGAGCCTCGTCACGCTGCCGAGCGCCCTCGGCGGCCGCGCCGGGAGGACGACGAGGATGAGCGTGAAGACGACGGCGTAGAGCGCCGCCATCGCGAGGAACACGGCTTCGATGCCCGCGTAGTCGCGGATGACGCCGGCGATCAGCGGTCCGCTTCCGAACCCCATGAAGTCCGCCACGCCGAATGCGCCCATGTACCGCCCTTCGGCCCCCTGGGGTGCGAGGTCGCCGACGTATGCCTGCGCGTTCGAGAAGATCAGCGCGGAGCCCATACCGGAGAGCGCACGGAACAGGATGATCACCGCGAGCGAGTCGGCGGCCCACCATCCGATCGCTGAGGCGAAGTAGGCAAACGCACCCAAGAGCAGGAACGGTTTCCGCCCGTAACGGTCCGCGAGTTTTCCGGCGAACGGACTGACGATGAGTTGTGGGATGGCGAACGCGGACACCGTCAACCCGATGGTGGCACCGCTCGCTCCGAACGTCTTCGCGTAGACGGGGAGCAGCGGCAGCACCATTCCCAGCCCCATCGTCGCCGTGAAGATCGAGAGTGCGATGACGAGGAACGGCCGGCTGAGCATCCTTCGATGCTAGGGCGTGCGGAGGCGAGCGTCCGAGGCTCGTCGGAGCGCTACGATCGCCTCGCAGCAGGGGAGGGTCTATGTCCGCGACCGTGGGAGTGGCGATCCAGGCGCTGAGCGCGCCCGACTTCGTGACGCAGGTGCGGCAGGCAGAGATGTCTGGCATCCCCGTCGCGTGGACCACCATCGGCGGGGCCAGCGGGGCAGACCCGCTCACCGTCTTCGCGGCCGCGTTCGCCGCCACCGAGCGCATCCGCCTCGGCACCGCGATCGTGCCGACGTGGCCTCGACACCCCGTGATCATCGCGCAGCAGGCGCAGGCGCTCGCCCAACTCGCGCCGGGCCGCCTGCGTCTCGGCATCGGGCCGTCGCATGAGCCGGGGATGACGCGCAACTTCGGTGTCCGCTGGCACACACCCCTCACCGAACTGCGCGAGTACCTCACCGTCATCCGGGCCCTCACCACCGAAGGCACCGTCGACTTCGAAGGCCGCCACGTGACGGCGCGTGCGTCGCTCCGCGACCCCCAGCCCGTGGAACTCCTCGCCTCTGCCCTCCGCCCCAGGTCCTTCGAGGTATGCGGCGAACTGACGGACGGCGCGATCTCCTGGATGTGCCCGGCGTCATACCTCATCCGCGAGGCGCTTCCTGCCATCGCCAGGGGCGCCGCGCGCGCCGGTCGCGAAACGCCGCCGCTGATCGCCCACGTTCCGATCATGGTGTCCGAGGACCGCGAGGCCGTCCGAGCGCTCGCCCGCCGCCAACTCGGCAACTACGCCAGCGTCCCCTTCTACCTCGCGATGTTTCACGCCGCCGGCTTCCCCGAAGCCGCCGATGGCTACTCCGACGCGATGCTGGACGACCTCGTTGTCTCCGGCACGGAGCAGCAGGTGGTCGCCCGCCTGACTCAGATGATCGAGGCCGGCTGCGGCGAGATCCTTGCCCACCCGCTTCTCGACCCGGCGGACCGCGCGGGCTCCATCGAGGGCGCGTTCCGCGCCGTAGCGGTCGCGCATCAGCAGATGGGGTGACGTCGAGGGTTGAGAGATGCGCGCTGGCGCGGAGGGAGTGTTGCCATGACTGGCTTCTTAAACACGGACCAGGAGAGCCTCGCGACTGAGATTGCCGCGCTGCTCACCGGACGCAGCGAGACCGTCTCGGTCGCGGAGGCGACCACGGGCGGACTCGTCTCCGCGGCGCTGCTCTGGGTCGCCGGGGCATCGAAGTACTACGTGGGCGGCGGTGTGGTCTACACGCTGCGGTCGCGTACGGGCCTCGCTGGCGTGCCCGCTGAGCAGTACGTGAACTATCGAGGCACCACACCCGACATGATCGCCTCGCTCGCGGAGTCGATGCGCGAGCGGCTGGGGACCACGTGGTGCATCGCGGAGTCCGGCCTCGCCGGCCCCACCGGAGGCCGCAACGGCGCTCCCGCGGGCCGCACCACCCTCGGCGTCGCTGGCCCCGTCGCGCGCACGACCGTGATCGAGACCGGCCTCGACGACCGAGGCGCGAACATGGTGGAGTTCACCACCCTCGCCCTGCGCTACCTGCGCGACGCCATCCGCGACGCCTAGCCGTCGAGGGCGTACCTACCGAGGCGTCACCCCGCGCCACGCCAGCCACACGCCGAGCGCTGCGACCGGTACGCCGATCAGCACCCACATCGTGTTGTCGCGCATTCCGCTGCCGCCCAGCACGCCCGCACCCTGCAGCGCCCATACCGCCCCCGCCAGCGCGAGGGCAACACCACTAGCCACAGAGCCCCACCGGATGTGTCGTGTCTTCATAAGGCTGAGTGTATTGGCTGTCGGAATCCTTTACCATCCCAGCGTCCTCAGCCTGGACGTTGCCCGCTGAAGGTACCGCTTGCCCCCCCCCACTGGTCCCGCGTCCTTCGTCCCGACTGGATCCTCGCCGCCATGCTGGTGCTCGCCAGCGTGCTCGCGCTGTCCTCGCACACAGCGCAGGCAGCCGGGCCGAGTGACCGCGGCGATATCAACTCGGAGGATCAGAACGAGAAGACCTCGGATCGTGCGCGGGCACGATCGAACGGCGATGTCTCGCCGGATCGCCTCGTCGTCGTCTACGCCAGCGAGAGCGCCGTCGACGATTCAACACGCGCGCGGGTGCGGCAGGAGAGCGGCGGCAAACTGCTCACCGCCAGCAGCCCGCTGCGCCGGGACATCATCCGGGTGCAGAACGGTGACGCCGCGCAGGTGGCGGTGCGCCTGCGGAGCTCCCGGGTGTGGTCGCTGCTTATCCTGACAAAATCGCGCACAAGAGCGCTGAATCCACGCCCTGGGGTGTGACCAAGATTGGCGCGCTGACGGCATGGCCCACATCGACAGGCGCCGGCGTGACCGTCGCGGTTCTGGACTGCGGCATCCACAAGACACACGAGGACATCGGTGCGGCGCGTGTGACGCTGGAGATCGACTACACCGGCTCGGCGTACGGTGCCGACGATCGCTGCAACCACGGCACGCACGTCGCGGGCACCATCGGCGCGACGACGAACAACGACATCGGTGTGTCCGCGGTTGCGCCGGGCGTCACCTTCATAAACGGCAAGGTGCTGGACGACAGCGGGAGCGGCTTTTTCTCAGATATCGAATCCGGGATCGCATGGGCGGCAAACAACGGCGCGAAGGTCATCAACATGAGCCTGGGCGCGTTCATCGCCTGCCCGGCCTCCACTGCGGCGGCCACAAACTACGCTTGGTCGAAGGGTGTCGTCACCGTCGCGGCGGCTGGCAACGACGGACAGAACGGTGAAAGCGCACCCGCCAACTGTCCGAACGTCATCGGGGTAGCGGCGACTGACTCGCTAGATCAGAAGGCGTCGTTCTCGAACTATGGGAAAAACGTTGAGCTGGCGGGGCCGGGCGTAGGCATCCTGTCCACGGTGAACCCAGACATCAACGCGGGCGTCTTGTACGCCAGCTTCAATGGCACCTCCATGGCCACACCGCACGCCGCGGGTGTCGCAGTGGCCGTCTGGGCCAGCAGCCATGGCACCAGCGCTACCGCCGTGCGCCAGCGGATGTACGACACCGCGGACAAGATCGCCGGCACCGGCGCCAACTGGCAGTACGGGCGGCTGAACATGGCTGCCGCCGTGCGTCCGATCTCGCCGGACTTCTCGCTGGCCGCCAGCCCCGTTAGCGTCACCATCAACGCCGGCGCCAGCGCAAGCTCCAGCGTGACCGTGACGCGGATCGATGGCCTCGCGGATGTGGTGACGCTCACGCCCACCGCGCCGAGCGGCCTGACGGTCACCCCGGCGTCCAGCACCTCGAGTCCGGTAACGTTCACCATCGGCTCCATGCTGTCGACGCTTGCGGGCAGTTACACGGTCACGGTGACCGGCGTCAGCGGCGCACTCAACCACGTGGTCACGATCGCGGTCACCGTAGCGGCGCATGCCCTGGGCTGACCACCGAGGAGCGTCAGCGGCTGCAGGCACTGGAGTGCGAGAACCGCGAACTGCGGCGCGCCAATGAGATCTTCCGGGCGGCTTCGGCTTTTTTCGCGCGGGAGCTCGACCCGCGACTGCCGAGATG
>CANFFZ010000064.1 GCA_947446155.1 Chloroflexota bacterium
AGCCTCGAGCGCCGCGGTGGACGCCTACTTCGCCACGCAGAAGCCAAGCGACCGAGCGCTGCTCGACCGGTTGCGTGCGGTCGTGCTGAAGGCGCTCCCGGACGCGCAGCCCGCACTCAAATGGGGCGCGCCGTTTTACCTCGTCAACGGCAAGAACATCACCTCGATGGCCGCGTTCAAGGAACACGTCTCGATCAACTTCTTCGCGCCGCCCGAGGTGCTGATTGACCCTACGGGCCGCCTCGAAGGCGAGGGCAAAGGCAACCGCGCGCTCAAAGTCCGCGCCGCCGCTGACATCGACCCCGTGGCGATCACTCGATGGCTGAAGGCTGCGGTCGCTGCGAGCGGGTGAGCCGGCTCTAGCGCGTGCGCTCCCAGCGCACGGTGCCGTCCTCGGCCTCATGCATCAGCAGGCGCCCGTCCTCCCGCAGGAGGTCGAGGTGCGCGAGCGTCTCGCCGATCGCGCTGCGTCGCTTCATCATGCTGAACGTCGAATACGGGCGGTTCCATGTCACGCGTTCCGCGATCTGCGCCGCTGACGGCCGTCCACCCTCGACGCTATCGATGGCGTCGAGGGCTTCGTGCAGGCGGTGCTCGTGGTGGTCCGCGATGACGCGGCAGCGCTCCGGGAGGTCCTCGATCAGTTCCTCGTGCGCAGGCAGCGCGCGCCCGGTGTCGAGGTCAGCGACCTTCTTCAGTGAGGCGAGGAACTCGCGCAGCGGGTTTCGGCCCGCGGCCTCGTCCTCCTCGGAGAGCGAGACGTTCGGGGTGATGCGTGAAAGCACGTGGTCGCCCGTGAACGTCAGGCGGTGCTCCGGCAGGTAGGCGCAGAGGTGCCCGGGTGTGTGGCCTGGCGTCCACACCGACAGCACACGCCACCCGTCGAACTCGATCGCTTCGCCATCGACGAGGAGCCGGTCGGCCTCGATCCGCATGTGCCAGGAGCGACGCTCGGTCTCGGTCGCTGCGTCCGGGTGCGTGCCTTCGGCGACAGCGGCAGCCTTCGCTGCCGCGCGGGCGGCGCGAGCCTCCTCGCGCTGCTTGCTCTCCCACGGCGGTCCACCGCGCTCTTCTGAGCGCCCACGCTCGAGTTCTTCCGCCGTCACACCGTGGCGCTGCATCCAGGCGCGATGGCGCGCCATCCAGTCCTCATCGCCGTGATGGCTGTCCTTGAACCACTCGACCTCGCGGCCGAGCATCGCGACCTCGCAGCCCGGCGACTGCTGCTTCAGCCAGTGGGCGAGCCCGAGGTGGTCGGGGTGCGCATGCGAGACGATCAGCCGCTGCACATCGGAGGGCGCGTAGCCGATCGCCTTCAGTTGTGCCGTAAGTGCGGCTTCGGCGTCGGGTGTCCCGTAGCCGGAGTCAAACAGCGTGACGCCGTGCTTACCGGCGAAGGCGTACGGCATGATCCACGGCAGCGCGTCCGAGGTCATCGGCGTCCGCAGCCGCCAGAGCCCCGGCACAATCTCGCGCGGCGGCTCCAGCGTGGTCACATCGAAGTCAATCACAGGTGCTCCATCCGCTAGTGCGCGCCTAGGCCCGTCGAGGGCCCTCGGGAGGTCGCGCCAGAAATCGATGGTACGCGCGGAGCCGGATACAGGGGGCACGGGAATATGAAGGTCGGATTACCAATTCGATGATGATGATTGACGCGCTGGGGCTCGTCCGCGACAGTCCCGCCCACGGAGTGCCATGAACAAACAACAACGAGAGCCGGAGGACGCCGAGACGGTATCTTTCGGGCTCCGCGATCTCGTTATCTACTTCGCCCGACTCGGCACCATCGGGTTCGGCGGCCCGGCCGCGCTCGTTGGCTACATGCGCCGCGATCTAGTCGACGACCAGCAGGTGCTCGACGAGGACACGTTCAACCTTTCCATTGCCCTGGCTCAGATCATGCCCGGCCCCCTGGCCGCCCAGACGGCGATGGCGATCGGCTACTTCTCCGGAGGGATCCTTGGCGCCACGCTCGTCGGAGTAGCCTTCGTCCTTCCCTCGTTCCTGATGGTGATCGCACTCAGCATCGCCTACGTGACGTTTGAGGGACTGCCATGGCTGCAGGCGCTCTTCTATGGCATTGGTGCCGTCGTCATCGCGATCATCGCGATGGCCGCTTACCGGCTCGGTGTCGGCACGAACAAGCGCGACCCGCTGCTCTGGAGCGTCTTTGCGGTCCTGTTCGCTGCCACCGTCTGGTCAGGTACCGAACTCGCCGTGTTGTTCATTCTTGCCGGCCTGCTGGTCGCGCTTGTCCGAGCGTGGCCGGGTGCCAATCGAGGCATCTTGCTGACGGCCGTGGCGGTCAGTGGTGCCGCGCTCATCTGGGTCGTGGAACGCACGTTGCTTCAGGCCGGTACGGCCGGTGACGATGCTCATGTGCTGGTGCAGATCCTGCTGTTTTTCACGAAGGCCGGTGCCTTTGTCTTCGGCAGTGGTCTCGCCATCATCCCCTTCCTGCGGGAGGGTGTTGTCCATGACTTCGGCTGGCTGAACGAGCAGCAGTTCCTCGACGCGGTCGCGGTCGCCCTTGTCACCCCGGGCCCGGTGGTGATCACCGTCGCCTTCATCGGCTACCTCGTGGCGGGCATCGCGGGCGCATCGCTGGCCGCTGTGGGCATCTTTCTCCCGGTCTACTTCTTCACGATTCTGCCCGCGCCGTGGTTCAAGAAGCATCGAGACAACCGTCAGTTGAAGGCGTTCGTCTCCGGCACAACTGCAGCGGCAAGCGGTGCGATCGGCGGTGCCGTCGTCCTACTCGCGAAGGGCGCGATCACCGATGTGCCCACGGCCGTCATCGCGCTCGTCGGATTGGGCCTGCTCTGGCGGTATCGCGTGCGCGAGCCGTACCTCGTGGCCGGCGCAGGCGTCGCCGGGCTGATCCTCTGGCCGATCTTCGGCGGCTAGTCGAGGGCCGCCCCTACGGCTTCACCGCTCGCGTCGCGAAGTACCCCGACATGTACTGCCTGGTCACCCCCGCGTGATGCGGCGCCTCCACGAATCCCACGAGGTGGAACCCGGCCGCCAGCTGCCCGCCGATCTGCGCTGTCATCGAGTGGCTGTACTCCAGCGCGCCCCCCGGCCCACCTAGGCGCACCCGCTCCTCTTCGCTCAAATGCGTGAGGTCGGAGTATGGGAGCGCGTGTCGCACCACGAGTTCGCCCCGGTTGTCCTCGGCGTCGCGGTCGAAGACGAACAGGTCGGGGTTCATGAAGCCCGCGAGCAGTGTCGCGCCTGGGCGGAGCACGCGGAAGCACTCGCGCCACACGGGTTCGAGGTCGGGGCAGAACAGGTTCGACACCGGGTTGAAGACGAGGTCGAACGATCCGTCCGCGAACACACTCAGGTCGCGCATGTCACCGAGGACCGTCGAGACATCGAGGCCGCCCCGCTCCGCCACCTCGCGGTCGCGCGCCAACTGCCTCGGCGAGTTGTCCAACACCGTCACCCGTGCCCCTGCCGCCGCGAGCACCGGCGTCTGCTGTCCGCCACCCGAGGCGAGCGCGAGCACATCGACTCCCGCAAGCGACGCGGGGAACCAGTCGCGCGCCACGGGCTCGTGCCCGATCAGCACCACGGACCAGTCACCCGCACGCGCCCGCGCGATCACCTCGGAGGTCACGGGCAACGTCCACTCGTCCCCCTGCTCGACGAGGCGATCCCAGGCGTCACGGTTGTGCTGGACGGGGTCGATGTTGGTGGTCACAGGCCGAAGACTACCGCAGACCTAGCGGTCGAGCAGCGCCAGCCCCAGTGCGAGTGCGCGACGTTCGAGGTCGGTCGATAGCGTCTGCGCGGCCTCGTCGGCGGTGAGCGCCTCGATGCCGGCGAGGGCGCCGTCCGGGGCAGGCTCACCGCTCACCTCGACGGCGGCGACGCGGAGGAAGCCCATCGTCTCGCTGCCCTTCGCGGGATGCTGCATGCGCACCGGCAGCCGCTCGGCGTGTAGTCGAGGCGTGCCGGCTGTCACCGCGAGGCGCGATCGCAGCAGCCGCGCGATGCCCTCGGCGAAGCCCTCGTCCGGGTGGGGGGCGTCTAGGGAGAGCAGCATCGGCTGCGCGTCCGGCCAGCGCGCGAGGAGCACCGCGCCGTCCTCGACACGCCGCACAACGAGCAGGATGCGCTCCGGATTCGCGTCCGGCTGCGCCGCGCGCCGCACGAGGGCGTCCGGGTCAGCCTCGATGCCCGCGCCCGCGCCGGTCATGGCTCGAACACCACGGCGGCTTCGAGGGCATTCGCGTCCACCTGCCCGACCGCTGCGACATGCAGGCCGCCACCGCGCATCACGCGGATCGCCACCCGCTCGACCTCTTCGACCGTCACCGCCGCCGAGCGAGCCAGCGTCTGCTCCGGCGTCTTGAGCGGGAGCCCGAGGATCGCTTGGGAGCCGTACAACGCGGACACCGACCGCGAGTCCTCCAGGCGCAACTGCGTGCGCGATCGCGTGACGGCCTTCGCGCGCGATAGTTCGTCCACACCGACTGGCGCGCAGGCGCGAGCGAGTTCCTTCGCGATCTCGCGTGCCGCCTCGATCGCCCGCTCGGGGTCGACGCCCGCGTACACGCCGAACATCCCGCAGTCGCGCAGCGTCGCGATGTACGAGTGGATGTCGTAGCAGAGCGCCAATTCTTCGCGCAGCCGTGCGAACAGCCTCGATGACATTCCCTCGCCGAGGATCACCGAGAGCAGGTCGAGCGCGTACCGGTCGTCGTCATCGGAGGCGACGCCATGCAGGCCGAAGGAGAGGTGGACTTGCTCCGTGTCCTTGTCGTGGACCGTGACGAGGGGGTGGCCGGCGCTGAGCTGGTTCGGCACCCACGGCAGCGGGTCCCCGGCGTGCCAGTCCTCGAAGGCCAGACCGACCATCTCGCGCACCTCGGCGGGATCGACGGCGCCCGCGATCGAAACGACGGTCGCGTTCGGCACGTACTGACGCTGGTAGTACTCGCGGATCGCGTCGGTACTGAGGCCCTCGACGGACTCGTCCGTGCCTGCGATGTCGCGCCCGTGCGGCTGCCCCGGCCACAGCGTCTCGTCGAGGATCACACCCACCTGCTCCGGCGGGGAGTCCTCGACCGCTGCCAGTTCTTCGAGGATGACGTCGCGCTCGCGCTCGATCTCGTGGTCGGGCAGCACGGAGTTCCGGATCATGTCGCCCAGGATGTCGACCGCGCTGCCGAGGTACTCCGGGGTGACCTTCGCGTAATAGACGGTCAGTTCGCGGTTCGTCGCCGCGTTGATGTTGCCGCCGATGCGGTCGATCTCCATCGAGATATCGAGCGGCTTCGGCCGCCGCTCCGTCCCCTTGAACAGCAGGTGCTCGAGGAAGTGCGACAGCCCGCCCTCGGCCGGCGTCGCCTCATACCGCGACCCCGCCGCCACATAGATCGAGGCGGACGCCGACCGCGCGTACGGCATCGGCGTGACGAGGAGCCGCAACCCGTTGGTGAACGTAGTCAGGTGCGGCGACGCGAGGGGCATCAGTTCGGGCACAGGATTCCGTTTCCGGTGATGTGTGGGAGGTCTCGGCCATCCTACCGGGAGGCGTGTGAGGGTCAAACGTCAGGTTCGGGCGGTATCGTTTCGGTGCGGTCCCACCGCTGACGAAGGAGACGGAATGGCGACGCAGAAGCGACCGGCGCGAGACATCGAGGCTAACTACCCACCGGCGAAGTTCGTCGAGAAACTCCGCCGGCTGGCCGACTGCATCGAGAGCGGCAAGCCCTTCCGCATCCAGGTCGCCGGTGAGCGCATCTCCGTCCCCGCCTCCGCCATCATCTCGGTCGAGCACGAACGAGACGGCGACGAGGAGGAGTTGGAGTTCCAATTGCGCTGGTCAAGGAAGTAGTGCGCCATACGGCCCGAGACCCCAGAGGAGTGCCCCATTGAACTGGAACAAGTGGCTTCGCCAAATCCACCGCTGGGTCTCCATGGCCTTTACGGCGGCCGTCATCGGCTGCTTCGTCGTCCTCGGGCTGGGACAGCAGGACTCTGCCGCCTGGGTGTTCTACTTGCCGCTGCCCCCGCTCTTAGTGCTCCTGTTCACCGGCCTGTACCTATTCGTACTGCCGTATGGCACCAAATGGCGCAGCGCGCGTCGTCCTACATCTCCCACAGCACGTCACCCTTGAGGTCGGCCGGGTGCGACTTCGAGGCGTAGACGGCGTACTCCGCCTGCGAGGCGCCGATCGTCGTGCTCGGGCCGTGGCCGGGGAGCACCAGCGTCTCCGGCGGCAGGACGTACAGGCGCGAGGTGATCGAGGCGATCTCTTGCTGCAGATTCTCGGCGGAACCGGTGCGGCCGGGGCCGCCAGGGAACAGCGTGTCGCCCGTGATCAACGCCCCGCCGACGAGGAAGCACATCGAGCCAGGCGTGTGGCCCGGCGTGTGGATCGCGCGCACGGTGGCGCTGCCCACGTCGAACGTCGCGCCGTCTGTGAGGGGCTGGATGTTGCGGGTGGCATCGAGGTTGGTCTCGGTCGCGCCGGCGAAGACGGGCGCGGGCGTGTGCGCACGCAGGATGTCGAAGCCGAGCCAGTGGTCGCTGTGGTGGTGCGTCACCACGATCCGTTCGACCGGCGTGTCGCCGAGCGCTGCCACGACCGCCTCGGCGCCTTCGGGCACATCGATGACCGTCGCAGGGCCACCCGAGGTGGGGCGCAGGATGTAGGTGTTGTTCGCGAACCGTCCGAGCGCTGCCACGATCTCGATGGTGATGGTCGTGTCCGCGTAGATCTTCTTCGCCATCTCGTCTCTCCTCCTACGCCGGCCGCTGCCCGAGGCCCGCGCGCCGGCCATCCGTCCACGCCAGTCCCTCGTCCGCGAGCCGTCCGACGAGCATACGCACCCGCGTTCGCTCCTCGGCGGTCGTGGCACCCGCCCGCTTCGCCAGCACGCCGAGGCTGACCGATGCGCCCTCGGTGTCACTCGCTGCGTCACCCGCTGCATCACGCAGCACCTGCATCACCCGCCCGCGCGCCTGCCGCTCAGAGCCCTCGAGCGCGGCCTGCGCGCGCACCGGCTCGGCCACCTCGCCCGCCGCGAACCGAGGCCGCGCCGTGCACATCGAGGCCACCACGCAGACCTCGCACCTCGGTCGGGGCGTGCAGACGCGCGCGCCGTAGTCCATCAGCGCCGGGTTCCAGCGCGCGCCCTCGCCTGCGGGGAACAGCGCGGCCGTCGCCGCATCGATCTCCGCGCGGGGGGTGTCCCGCGCCGGCTGCAGGTCGCCGAACACCAGTCGACCCACGACGCGCACGATGTTCGTGTCGACGGCGGGCGCGTCCTCCTCGAAGCCGAACGTGCGCACGATGGCTGCCGTGAACGGCCCGATCCCCGGCAGGGCCAGCAGCGCCTCCGGGTCACGCGGCAGCGTGCCACCATGCTCCGCCACGCATCTTCGAGCCGTCTCGTGCAGGCTGACGGCGCGCCTCGGGTATCCCGCCCGGCCCCACGTTTGCAGCACCGAGGCGCGGTCAGCCCTCGCGAGGTCGGCGAGCGTTGGGAAGGCCGCCATCCAGCGTGCGTAGATCTCGAGCACGCGTGCGATCTGCGTCTGCTGCGCGCAGACGGCCGCGACCAGCGCGGCATATGGATCGCGCGCTTCGCGCCAGGGGAACGGTTCCGCGTGCGCGTCGTACCACTCGAGCAGGCGTCGCTGCACCGCCCGTCGCCGTGCGGGCGG
Source organism: Chloroflexota bacterium (assembly GCA_947446155.1). Next base: position 7,685 of record CANFFZ010000064.1, read on the forward strand.
TAGCACGTGCGGACGTGTCGTGTGGGGAGTCTTCGAAGTCGCGTGTGGCATCGTCGCCGAGGGTACCGGGCGGACGTGGCGGTGTACCATGCGCCGCCGAGGGGTGGTGCGCTATGGTCGCTGCGAAAAAGCCTGCTGCGAAGAAGCCAGTCGCCAAGAAGAAGCCCGCAGCGAAGGCGAAACCCGCCGCCAAGCAGCCAGCAACCCGCAAGCCCGCTCTGAAGCGCCCCGCCTCGAAGCCCGCAGCGAAGAAGGCGCCGGCCCGTAAGCCCGCGGCGAAGAAGCCCACTGCGAAGAAGCCGGTCGCGAAGAAGGCACCCGCTCGCAAGCCTGCTGCGAAAAAGCCGGTTGCGAAGAAGGCGCCTGCCCTGAAGCCCGCTGCGGAGAAGCCCGTACCGAAGACCGCCGTGACGAAGGCTGCCCTGAAGCCCGCTGCAAAGAAGGCCGTGACGAAGAAAGCCGCCGCCAAGGAGACCATCGAGTCGCGGGTGAACGTCGTGAACGACCACCTCACGCAGCACGTCGTCATCGTGAAGCAGTTCACCCGCACCTTCCCCACCTCGAACGTCTGGGTGCTGAAGGACGGCCGCGAGGCCGCGCTGCTGGACGCCGGCTACGGAGACAAGCAGTCGATCGGCGAGCGCTCGAAGTTCTTCACGAGCGAGATGGGGCACCTCGACTTCAAGACCATCGCGATGACGCACCACCACTACGACCACTCGTCGGGTGCGCGCCAACTGCGCGAACTGCTCAAGGCCGAGACCGCCATCAACCCGATCGACGAGGTGCTGCTGCACACACCGCCCACGCCCTCCCAGGGCAACGAGGATCTGCCGGACGAAGAAGATCTCGAGGAGCGCGTCGCCGCCTGGCGTGCCGAGGCCCTCGCGACGCCGATCGACCGTCCGCTCTCAGACGGCGAGACGTTCCGCGTCGGTGGCCTCACGGTGCAGGCGGTCCATACGCCTGGCCACACCGCCGGCCACAACTGCTACTGGGTAGAGGACCTGCGCATTCTCTTCACCGGCGACAACATCCTTGGCGTCGGCACCAGCGCCATCGGCCCGCCGCCAGCCGGCGACATGAAGCAGTACCTCGACTCCCTGCTGCGCATGCGCGAACTGCAGGCCACGCTCTTCGCCCCGGGCCACGGCCCCACCGTGACCGCGACCGACGCGAAGGTGCAGGAACTGCTGGACCACCGCGCGACGCGTGACCGCCAGATCATCGATCTCATCGACAAGGGCTACGCGACCGACCGCCAGATTCGCCGCGCGCTCTACCCCGAGATCCAGAAGGGGCTGCGTCGCGCCGCGGGCGGCCAGATCCGCTCCCACCTCGCCAAGATGGTGGGCCAGGGCATCGCCGTCGTCACCCAGGAGGACGATGGCAAGGTCTGGCGCGTCGCTCTGACGAAGTAGGCGTACCGAGGCGTCATCCCGGCGTCGAGGTCGGCGCAAATCTTCCGTCGTGCCACATAACGTCATCCAGGGCGGAGCGTGCGCATCACGCCGAGCCGCCTGAGGCTCGGCCTCTCGATGTGAGGACGTGCCCTGTGCGCTTGACGACCTTGATCTCGAAGCGACTCTTGGTGCAGATAGTCGTGGTCGGACTCTTCGGGGTGCTCGCCCTGTTGCAGACGACCCCTGCCAGCGCCGCCTCAGCATCGAAGTCATGCACGCTCACAGGCTCGAACCAGTACACCTGTAGTTTCGTGATCACGCCGGCCATCGCGACGGGCGCGGGGTCGTGGCTGGTGCAGATGGTCAGCCCCGGTTCCGGCACCTTCGCGTCACAGCCGACGGTCGTGTCGGCGACCGGTTGCGGGCCCGTGAGCATCACTGCGGGCACCTTCATCAGCAGTCCATCTGGAAACGCGGACTACGACGTGACCGTCGGTGGGAGTGGTTGCCTTGCGACCGCCACCGTGACCGTCACAGAGACGGTCACCGTCAGCGCAACCGGCCAGGTCTGTCAGAACGTCTGGATCACTGCCGCGTCGCCCCCCGTGCAGGGTTGCGCCTCCGTCACGTACACGCCGCCAACCGCGCCACCTCCCCCCTCGGCGACCAAGACCTGCACCCTCACGTCCACACCGAACCGGTACACCTGTGTCTTCACCGTGGTCCCGGCGTTCCCGGCTGTCGCGGGCGACATCATCCACGTGAACGAGGCGCCGATCCCCGTCGTCCCCAACCCCGGCTACAACCTCGTGGGCACACCGACGGTCGGAGTGGTGAGAGGCTGCGCTCAGACACCGACCCCCGTGGTGGTGACCAGTTCCTACGGCTTCCACGCGACCATCGGGTCGAGCGGCTGCCCGGGCTACACGTGGTCTGTGCAGTTCCTCGAGACCATCGACGTGACCGCCAGCGGCCAACTCTGCCAGTCCTTCTACATGGTGGCCGCCGTGCCACCCACGACGGCCTGTGCGAGCGTCACGTACACGCCGCCCGCTCCCGGCCCAGCGGCGACGAAGGTCTGTCTGCCGACCTCGACGAAGAACGTGTTCACCTGCATCTTCACGATCACCCCCATGGTCGCTACAGCGCCCGGCCCGTGGCTCGTCCAGATGGTCACGCCCGGCCCCGACACGTTCACTGCGCCCTCGGTGGTCAGCAACGCCACGGCCGGCTGTAGCACCCTGCCGGTGGTCGCTGCCGGGACGCTGATCTCGATCCCGCAGGGCACCGCCGACTACAACATCAACATCGGTGCGGGCGGCTGTACGGCGGCCGCATCGATCGTGATCACGGAGACCGTCACCGTGACGGCGACGGGGCAGATCTGCCAGACCGTCTGGATCACCGTCGGCAGCCCTGGGGTGACGGTTTGTGGCGATGTCTTCTACACGAAGTCCCTCACTTCCTTTAGCGGTACCGTGGCCGAACTGGATGCAGCCGGTGCTGCGAACGTCCCGGTGCTCGTCACGGCCTCCGCGACGGCCAACGGCAAGTTGATCACCTTCGTGATCGGGGCACCCGCGTTCGTGAACGCCGAGTTCAACGCGACGTTCCCGAACGGTCTCAACGCCACGCTGATGATCGTGAAGGCGCGCTAGGCATCCCGCTCGACCGCGATTGAGATGCCGTCTCGCTGAGACGGCGTCTCGCACCCTCAGGCGTAGCCTGATCGCATGACCGCCGCCCACGCCCAGCACACGCACGCCACGCAGGACTCGAGGCGGCTCGCGCTCGCGTTGGGGATCGCCGGATGCACCCTCGCCATCGAGGTCGTGGGTGGCCTCCTCACCGGATCGCTCGCCTTGCTGGCCGATGCGGGCCACGTCCTCAGCGATGGTGTCGCCCTCGGCCTCGCGTGGCTCGCGGTCTGGCTCGCGACGCGGCCACACTCGCTTCGCTTCACCTTCGGCCTCCACCGCAGCGAGGTGCTTGCCGCATCCGTGAACGCCGTCCTCGTGCTCGTGTTCTCCGTCTACTTCGCCGTCCATGCCATCGATCGCCTGTTCAATCCGCAGCCCATCGAGGGCGTGGGGCTCCTCCTACTCGCGGCGGTCGGCCTGGTCACGAACGGCGCGCAATTGCTCCTGCTCCACAGCGGCGCGTCCATGAACCTGGACGCG
>CANFFZ010000065.1 GCA_947446155.1 Chloroflexota bacterium
CGATGATGTTGCGCTGGATCTCGGACGTGCCGGCGGCGATCGTCGCCGAGACCGAGGAGACGTAGGTGTGCGTGAACGCGCCACGGAACGCCGCGTACGGGCTCTTGCCGTCCCAGATGTTCGAGTGGAGGCCAAACGCCTTGACGCCCGTGTTCGCGAGACGCTGCACCAGCTCCGAGTTGTAGAGCTTGGAGGTGGAGGCCTCGTAGTTCGGGATCAGGCCGCGGTGCTGCATCGAGATGATGCGGAACGAGAAGTTGAAGAGGACTTCGCTCTCGATGTAGCGGTCGGCGATGTCCAGCCGGATGTTCGGCTGCGTCGACAGACGGGACTGCGACTTCCCCTCGCCCTTGGCGTAGGAAATCATCCGGTCGATCGTCTTCCGCGCGGACACGGCGCCCGTGATGTTGGAGCGTTCGTAGTCCAGCAGGGTCATGCCGACGTACCAGCCGCGGTTCTCGTCACCGACACGGCTCGAAACCGGGATGCGCACGTCTTCGAAGAACGTCTCGTTGAAGTGGTGCTCCCAGGCCATGTTGACCAGCGGGCGGATCGAGATGCCCGGGGCAGCCTTCGGCGTGAGCACGAAGGAGATCCCGCGGTGCTTCGGCGCGTCCGGGTCCGTGCGGACCAGGACGAAGAGCCAGTCGGCGTTGTGCGCGCCGGAGGTCCAGATCTTCTGGCCGTTCACCACGTACTCGTCACCGTCGCGGACGGCACGCGTCTGCAGCGAGGCGAGGTCCGAGCCGGAGCCCGGCTCCGAGTAGCCCTGCGCCCAGACGACTTCACCGGAGAGGATCTTCGGGATGTGCGTCTTCTTCTGCTCCTCGGTGCCGTGCACCATGAGCATGGGCCCCAGCATCCCGACGCCCGAGCCGCCGACGCCCACGGCGCCAGCCTTGGTCATCTCCATGTTGTAGATGAACTGCTCGAACGGGGAGAGGCTCGCTCCGCCGTATTCCTTCGGCCACTGGGGCGCGATCCAACCCTTGTCGCCCAGCGCGCCGGCCCACTCACGGGCGGCCTTCTGCGCGTCGGCGTCCGGGCTCTTGCGGTCGCTGAAGTAGTCGTGGCCCGGCGAGAAGCCGTCTTTGTCCATCTGATACCGCGTGGGCATCTTCGTTTGGATGAAGTCGGCGACTTCCTTGCGGAAGGCTGCCTGCTCCGGGGTGTCGTTCCAGTCCATGTTGGTCCCTCTCTGCGCGGCCTCGGCACTCAGCCGCAGTCAGCCGGACACACGCCGGCGCGTTCGGAATCATAACGGATTCGATGGGCTCTGTGACGTGCAGGTGAGGGTTGCGACACAGAATCTGTTGCGGATACCGGCTGTATCCCCGCCCGACCCTCGCGATCGCGACTTATTGGACGGGCACGCCGGGGGCGGGGAAGCGCGCGGTCAGTTCCCGCACGGTCTTCGCCACCTGGTCGCGGACACCCGCGTCCGAGGGGGCCTGCAGGATGCGGGCCATGCACTGGCCGATCGTGCGCATCTCCGCCTCTGCCATCCCACGCGAGGTGATCGCGGGGGTGCCGAAGCGGATCCCACCGCCCTCGCGTGGGGGAAGCGTGTCGAACGGGATCGGGTTCGAGTTCACCACGATGCCCGCCGCCTCGAGGGCGTCGGCGGCCTGCACGCCGTTGAGGCCGAGCGGGCGCACATCGACGAGCACGAGGTGGTTGTCCGTGCCTCCGGAGATCAGCACGATGCCGGCATCCGTCAGGGTCGCGGCCAGCGCCTTCGCGTTGGCGACGATCTGGTTCACGTGGGCGCGGAACTCGGGCGTCGCGGCTTCCTTCAACATGACGGCCTTGCCGGCGATGGCGTGCATCATCGGGCCGCCCTGCGAGCCGGGGAAGACGCCACGGTCGATGCGGAGGCGGTAGCGGCGGTCGGCCAGCACCATACCGCCGCGCGGGCCGCGCAGCGTCTTGTGCGTGGACGTCGTCATGATCGGCGCGATGCCGACGGGGCTGGGGTGCGCGCCTCCGACGATCAGGCCGGAGATGTGCGCCATGTCCGCCATCAGCACGGCCTCGACCTCGTCCGCGATCTCGCGCGCGCGCTGGAAGTCCCACACGCGCGGATACGCCGTTGCGCCGACGACGATGATCTTCGGGCGGTGTTCCTTCGCCACGGCGAGCATGTCGTCGTAGTCCACGATGTGGGTCTCGCGGTCGACGCCGTAGGAGACAAAGTTGTAGAGCAGGCCGCTCGCGTTGACGGGTGAGCCGTGCGTGAGGTGCCCACCGGCATCGAGTTTGAGGCCCATGACGGTGTCGCCGGGGTTGAGCAGGCCGAGGTAGACGGCCATGTTCGCCTGCGTGCCGGAGTGTGGCTGCACGTTGGCGTGCTCGTAGCCGAAGAGCGCCTTCGCACGGTCGCGCGCGAGGTTCTCGACGTCGTCGACGAAGCGGTTGCCGTGGTAATAGCGCGCGCCGGGGTAGCCCTCGGCGTACTTGTTCGTGAGGACGGAGCCGACGGCTTCCATCACGGCAGCGCTGGCGTAGTTCTCCGAGGGGATCATCTCCAGCACCGAGTGCTGACGACCCTCCTCGTGGCGGATGACGGCGGCAACTTCCGGATCGACCTGCTCCAGTGCGCCCATCGCATCCTCCTCGAACCCCGACCTCGAACGGCGTCTGCGGAACTGCGAGGTTACCGCGCACCGCCGACAGCGGCATCCCGTGGATGGCGCACCCGAGGTGCCCGCACCCGCTAGGCGCGCCCCTCGCGGGCATCCTTTGCGTCCCACGCCCACTGGTTCACCAGTTGGAGGACGCCCCCGACGAGCGAATGGCCGCCGAGGACGACCGGTACCGGTGAAGCCAGCGCTGCCTGCACGATCGCGCGTAGGTGGACATCCCCGATCACCCCGGGGAGGCCGGCGTCGGCGGCGAAGCGGTCGGCGCGGCTCGGGCGGATGCCGAGGTCGACGAGGGCGGGGCGGATGTCGATGAAGGCGGCGTCGCACCACTCCGGAAGCAGGGTGCCGAAGACGCGCTCCGGGCCGGATTCGGCGATCAGCGCGCCGAGGATCGAGCGCGCAGTGCCGTCCGCATCCGTACCGGCGGACTGCATCCCGCGCTCCTCCGCCAGCACGCGGACGCGGCAGGCGGACTCCCGTTCGAGGTAGTTCCAGGTGAGGGAGGAGACCCGGCCCGCCACCAGCACCTCGGCAGCGCGCTCCGTGAAGCAGGCGGCGGCGCGTTCGAGCCGCGACGTGTCGAGGCCCACGTCGCTCTGGCGCAGGGCGGCGAGCAGGCGGGGGCCGCCGCGCCCGGACAGCGCGAGCGCGGCGAGGTCGTTCGGCGTGTCGAGGTTGAACTGCGTGACGACGGTGCGTGGCAGTTCGATCAGCTCGATGGCGTGCTGGTCCCAGAGGCGGCGTGGCACGGCATTGTCGGTCGCGGGTGGCGGGTCGAGCCGCGCGAGCGCCGCGGCGGGTGTGAGCGCGTAGATGTCGGCGGAGAAGCGGTTGTTGGCGACGCATCGCGGCTCGACGGTGCCATCGAGCGCTTCCGCCAGCGCCTGCCAGTCGGCAGCGGTGAGCAAGGGGGCGCTGCCTGCCCCGCAAGTGGCGAGCCGTTTGACGTGGTGGCGACGCACCCATTCAGTCAGGCGGACGCCGTAGTGGAAGGGTGCGGCACCGGCCTCGGTGTCCGTCTCGACGATGACCCCCGCCGGGACGGGGAGTGCGGGGGCGCGGTCGGCGAGCAGGAAGACGCGGGCGTATGCGCCGCTGTCGCGGGCGGCCTCGGCGGTGTCGAGGGCGGAGGCTTCGAGGGCGGCGCGCATCGACTGTTCGAGCGGGCCGCCGTCCATCCCACCCAGCAGGATCGCCAGGTCGAGCGGCGCGGCGACGGACATCGGAACCGGGTTAGGCGACGGGGGCGTGGCGGGCGATGAGTTTGACGACGACCTCATCGGCAAGGCGGCGGACGTCGTGTGCGCGGCACTCGGAACTGCCGGGCATCAGGCAACAGGCGACGCTCGCGGCGGCACCGGCCCGCAAGGCGGTCTCCCAGCCTTCCGCGCGGCGCAGTCCGAGCAGCATCGCGGCAAGGAACGCGTCTCCGGCACCGACGGCGGAGACCACCTCGACGTCCGGGGCGCTGATGCGGTAGTCCGCGTCCGGAGTGAGCGCGACGGAGCCGAGGGTGCCGCGCGTCACGACGACGGCCGCGACCCCGAGGTGGTGGATCGTCTCAGCCGCCTCGAAGACCTCGTCCTCTGTGGTGACCGGGTCCCCGTGGACACGGCCCAGTTCGTGCTGGTTGACCTTGATCACGGTGGGGCGCGCGCCCGTTTCGAGCACCTGACGGATCACGACGCCGTCTGCGTCCAACGCGGTCAGCGCGCCCGCGCGCTCGGCCTCGAGTACCAGGCGGCCGTAGACCTCGCCGGTACAGGGGGGCGGGAGCGAGCCAGCGAGCACGAGCCAGGTGTCCGGCCGCAGGCGACGGCGGATGTTCGCGATCATCTCTTCGATGTCGTCCGGGTTCGCGTAGGGGCCAGCGGCGGACAGCACCGTGTGGCGGTGCTTCTCGCGGTCCAAGATCGTGATGTTGGTGCGCGTAATGCCATCAAGGAACGTGAAGTCCACGCCGATGTTCTCGTCGCGGAGGGTGTCCTCGATCATCCGGCCCAAGTCGCCGGGCGCGAAGCCCATGGCGAGCGGCTCGTAGCCGAGTTCCTTCAGCACGCGCGCGACGTTGATGCCCTTACCGCCGATGTCGCGACGGATCGTCGCAACGCGGTTGGTGTCGCCTTCGACAAACCGGTCCAGTTCGACCGTCTCGTCGATAGCAGGGTTCAAGGTGACAGTGATAATCACGCTGGGATGCCTCACCCGCCCCTCGCGGGTACTTCCAGTGTAGGCACGACCACTCGGCGCGCGCTAATCCTCCCGCGCTAACGCAAGGGCGTAGACACGCTCCACACCGGTCTGTCGAAGTGCCCGCACCGCCTCCTCAAATGTCGCACCGGTCGTCGTGACGTCGTCGACAAGCAGGACACGGGCGGGCAGCGAATCTGGACGGCGAACCTCGAAGGCGCCCCGCAGATTGCGACCCCGCGCCTCCGCCGCCAGTCCGGTCTGCGCCGGCGTCTCGCGGATGCGGCGCAGCCAGTTCGTCCGGGCGGAAACACCGAGGCGCCGCGCGACCTCGACAGCAGCGATCTCGGCCTGGTTGTACCCGCGCGACCGGCGTCGCCCCCGCGCCAGCGGGATCGGCACCACCGCCTCGATGCCCCACTCCGCTGGGACCACCTCGGCGGCGGCGCGGGCGAGTGGCGGGAGGAGCGCGGTCACGCCGCGGAACTTCGCTTCGAGGATCGCCCGGCGGGCATCGCCGTCGAACTCGAAGGGTGTCCGCAGGCCATCGAAGGCGGGCGCGCCCGAGCCGCTGGCGGCACAGCGCCCGCACCAGGCGCCGACGCCGGGGCGCCAGCAGCGCTGGCAGCGCGCGCCCTCGGCGGCCGGCAGGCGGGCGACGCACCGCGGGTGCAGCGCACCGCCGAAGCGGCCGCCGACCAGACAGCGCTGCGGCAGCAGGAACTCTGCCGCTTCCGTGGCGAGGCGCACGAGGACGCTCTGCCGGCCGTCTGACACTCGAGTGTGACCCGCGGGCAACATTCGACCCTTCCGAGGCGTTAGCCTCCGTATCTCCGATACACGCAGCATGCCAGAAAGACGAGGCGTCGTGGCCGCCATCGGGACGACCGGCTCACCCCTTCAGCAGGCGCTCCGCATGCGCGAGTACCGGCTGCTGCTCGGGACCCAGTTGGCGGTCGGCCTCACGCAGCCGCTGCTCTTCTTCACGCAGGGCTGGTACGTCACCATCGCCGCGCCCGAGGGCAAGGCTGTCATCTACCTCGGCGCGCTGGGGGCGAGCCGCGGGCTCGCGTTCCTCGCCTACGTGCTGTTCGGCGGCGCGTTCGCGGACCGCTTCCCGAGGCGCCAGGTGCTGATCGTCAGTCAGTTCGTGTCGCTGGTGATGACGCTGGCGATCGGCTCCCTGCTCCTCATCCCTGCCGTGAACGAGGGCGAAGGTCGGTTGCTGCCGCTGATGATCGGGCTGTTCGCCACGTTCGGGTTGGTGCAGGGGCAGGACGGCCCCACGCGCACCTCGATGTTGCGCGATGTGGTGCCGGAAGAGGCGATGGCCAGTGCGCTGTCGTTCTTCTTCATGATCGTGTCGGCGGCGCTGCTGATCGCCGCACCGTTCTCCGGCTGGTCGCTGGAGCACCTCGGTGTCGGCACCACCTATCTGATCTCCGCCGTCGGGCCCGCCGCGATCCTCTTCTGTGCGCTACCGATGAAGGCAGCGGGCATGGCAGCCGATCCCACCGCGCAACGCGAGTCGGTGTGGTCGAACCTCCGAGGCGGCCTGCAGGTGCTGGCGGAAGAGCCCGCCGTGCGCTGGACGGTGCTGCTCACCTGGCTCTCCACGGCGGCGGGACTTTCCGTGATGGGCGTGCTCATCGGCGCGTGGGTAAAGGACATCCTGCACATGGGTGCGAGTGGATGGGGCACGCTCGCGCTGTTTTGGGGCATCGGCTCGGTGATCTCGACGACGTTCCTCATGACACGGCCAACCCTGAAGCATCGAGGGTGGCTGTTCCTCGGATCGTGCGCGGGCCTCGGCGCGGCCGTGCTGGGGTTCTCCTTCTCGCGCGCGATCCCGATCGCGTTCGCCTTCAACGGGCTGGCCGGTGTGACGTTCATGATCATGAACACCGTGAGCGTCGCGATCGTGCAGGCGATGGTGCCCAACCGAGTGCTCGGCCGCGTCACCGGCCTGCTGCTGCTCGGCGGCGGGCTCATGCAGGTCACCGGCCTGTTCGTCGGACTCATGGCAGCCGCCATCGGCATCGAGCGTACCTACCCGATCGCGGCGTGCGTCATCCTCGCGACGACGGCGCTGGTCGCGCTGCGCCAGCGACCGCTGCGTACCCTCGACTAGCCGAGGGCGGCCCGTACCGCCGCCTATACTGGAGTGGAATCGAGGGCTCTCGTGCGCGTCACTGTCCGACTCTTTGCCGGCCTGCGTGAGGTCATCGGCAGCGACGCGATCGTCGAGGAGTTCGCCACGTCCGACGTGACCGTGGAGACGCTGCGCGCCCGCCTCGGTGAGGCCCACCCGAAACTCGGGCCGTACCTGAGCGGCGTGGCGATCGCGGTGAACGAGGAATACATCCTCGAGCCCGGCACGGCCCTGAACGACGGCGATACGGTCGCGCTCATCCCGCCGATCTCCGGTGGCGCGAACGAGACGCCGAAGATCCTCGTCACCCAGGCGGTCCTCGACCCGCGCGCGCTGCGCGACGCGGTGATGACGCCGGCGTCGGGCGCCTGCGTGGTCTTCGAGGGCGTCGTGCGCGACCACCACGAGGGTCACGCCGTGCTGCGCCTGCAGTACGAGGCGTACGAGGAGATGGCGACCCTCCAACTCGCCACCGTCGCGCGCGAGACGCTCGCCGCCTTCGCCGACCGCGAGGTCTACGACGTCGCCATCCACCACCGCATCGGGATGTTGGAAGTCGGTGAAACCTCGCTGCTGGTGGTGGCCTCCGCCGCGCACCGGCAGGACGCGTTTGAAGCCGCTTTGCGCACGGTCGACCGAGTGAAAGAGACCGTGCCGGTGTGGAAGAAGGAATGGGGGCCAGACGGCGCCCAGTGGCAGGAAGGCGTGCAGCCGAAGCCAGCTGCCTCCTAGCGCACCCGTGGGCAGCCTCGACCCCTCTACGCTCCCGTACTGCACGGTCTGCGGCTCACCCCGCCTCGTCGAACGCTACCTCGGCCACCGGCGGTGCGAGGCGTGCGGGACGACGCGCTGGCGCAACCCGCTCCCCGTGGCCGAGGCCGTCATCGTCCGCGACGGCCGCGTCCTCCTCGTGCGGCGGGGCGATGTCGAACGCGGTGCCGGTGGGTGGGTCGTACCGGGCGGATTCATCGGCCTCGGCGAGACCCCACCCGAGGCCGCGATGCGCGAAGCGGGCGAAGAGGCACAGGTGGCCGTGCGCATAAGCGGCATCGCCGCCGCGCCTCGACAGCTGCCCACCAGAGACGGCCGCGGGCACGTCCTGCTGTCATTCCTCGCAACGACGGACGACGAGCCGGAGCCCGGCGACGGCACGGTGGATGTGCGCTGGTACGCCCCCGACGAGGTGCCGTGGGACGCCCTCGCGTTTCCCACCACGGAGGCGCTCCTCCGCGGCCTGGTCGCGCGATCGGTGAACCCGCACCGGTTCGACGTCGACGCCCTCGATGTCGCCGCTGCCGAGGTCGTGAGCGGGCGGACCCGGCGAGCACGCCCCCGCTTCTGCGCGCGCTGTTCGGGGCCGCTCGCGCTGCTGACCGTCGGCGGGTGGCGCTGTACTCGCTGCGACGCGTGGCACTACGAGAACCCTCGACCGACCGCGGGCCTGCTGGCCGTGCGCAATGGGCGGGTGCTCCTCGGTCAGCGGCGGTCCGGCACAGCGGGTGGCGGGCTGTGGGCGGTGCCCTCCGGCCACTCCGAGCCGGGGGAGACGCTGGAGGAGACCGCCGCGCGCGAACTGTTCGAGGAGACCGGGGTGCGCGCCGTCGCCGATCGCCTCGCCGGACTGTTCTGGGACAACGAGCACTTCGAGGCCGTCTACGCGGGGCCGGCGCTGGGTGCGGAGGCCGAAGCGGATCACCGTCCCGAGTTCACCGACCTCGAGTGGTTCGACCGCGCCTCGCTGCCGTCCGTCGAGTCGCTGCACCACAGCGCGCCGCACACCACGGCGTGGCTCGTGCGGCAGGGGCTCGTCCAGTAGACAGCGAGCGGTGACGGGGACTCGGCTACTTCTTGCCGCCGTGGTTCATCAGGCGGAAGTCGGGCGCCGTGATCTCGGACATCTCCGAGACGTCGCGGTCGCCGATACGAGAGGCGATGCGTGGCTCCATGTCCTTCGGATGGACGTTCGAGGTGATCACGGTGAGCGCGCGCGCCAGGTGGCGGTGGTTGAGCAACTGGTACAGCTTTTCCTCCGCCCACGGGCTCGACTTCTGTGCCCCCAGGTCATCGAGGATGAGCACGGGCATCTCCGCCAGCGTGCGGAAGATGTCGTCGTAGCGCCGGCGCGCGTCCGGCGCGTATGCCGCGCGCAACTCATCGAGCAGGTCAGGCACATTCGCGAAGGCCACCCGGTCGCCCTTCGCGAGACGCTCGTTCGCGATCGCCGCTGAGAGGTGGGTCTTGCCGCTGCCGTTCTTGCCGAGGAGCACGAACCAGCCCTTCGGGTCACGCGCCCACGTCACCGCTCGGCGGTACGCACCTTCGAGGCTCTTGCGGTCGGGCCCGGTGAGGCCCACGCCGTCCGGGATGAACGTGTCGAACGCGAACGCGGCCAGCCGCTCGCGCGTCATCGCGCCCACCTGGACGTAGGCGGGCTGCGCCTTCTCGCCGAGTTCCACCACCTGCGTCAGCGCTGGGTCGGTGAGCCTCACTGCCAGCCGCGCATCGAGGTCGGCGGGCTGGCGCACCGCGGTGAACACTGTGGGCAGCACCGCGTTGAAGCGGTGCGACACCAACTGGAAGAACTTCTCGCGCGCCCACGCGGTCTCCGCATAGGCATCGAGGTCATCGAGGACCAGCAGCGGCGCGTTCCGCACCTGCTCGAACAGCGCGTCGTACTCCACCTCGGCGTCGTCGGCGTACGCCGAACGGAGATGGTCGAGGAGGTCGGCGACGGTGACGAACAGGGCGGGCTCGCCGCGTTCGATCACGGCGTTCGCGATGGCGGCTGCCACATGCGTCTTGCCGCTGCCGTGCGCACCGGAGAGCACGAGCCAGCCTTCGGGGTGACTCGCGAAGCGCTCGGCGATCGCGACGGCCTCGCCGTAGGCGCGCTGCGCCCGTGGGTCGCTCGCGCGCCCGGAACGGAGCAGCGTAGCGAAGGTGAGGCGCTGGAGCGCGCCGAGGCGTGAGTAGCGGGTGAGGCGGTCGCGGCGCTCCTGCCCGTCCTCCTCGCGCACGCAGCGGCACGGCACCGCCTGGCCGAAGCGCGGGTCCTCCGGATCCGAGGTGACGCGCACGAAGCGTGCCCCGTCGCAGTGCATACAGACTGGGGCAGCCTCGACGCGGTGCGCGGTCACGTCATTCTCGATGGATGAGCGCGTCGAAGGGGTTGGGCGGTCGCCCGGAACCCGAGGGCCCAGCAGATCGCTCAGCGCTTTCATCGTCACGTCCTTCCGTCTCCCAGCGGCGGAGGATGGCCTCCGCGTACCGCCAGGAGCGCGCGTTGTTCACGGCCGCCAGCCGGATCGCGTCGGCGATCCACCCGGCGGGGTACTTCGCCTCTGCCTCTGCCAGCGCCGCCGTCACGGCGGGCGTCAGCAACCCGATCTCCTGCTCGTACACCTGCGCCGGACGCGATGGCACCCCAGCCGGCTCGAGGCGTACGACGACGCCCCCACCCGGCGCTGCCTCCGCACCGCTCGCGATGCGGTCGAGCAGCCGCCGCCCCGCCTCGGTGTTCACGGCGACGAGCAGGTCGCCGTCTTCGAGTGCCAGCGAGCGCAGCACGCCCCGCGCAACGGCACCTTCGAGGGCGGCACGCACGGCCTTCACCCCGCCGTGGTGCGCGAACGCACGCGCCAGCGGCTCTTCCGCCGCGACCACGCTCGCGCGCATCACCGGCAGCGAGCCCGAGCGCGTGATCGCGTACAGCGCGTACAGCGTCACCCGCAGTTCCGCCGCGTCCTCGATCCCCGGCAGCACCTCGGTGAAGAACTGCGAGGGGATGGCGGTTGCCCGTGCGCCCGTGCGGAAACCCTCGAACGCCCCGTCCGGCACGGCATCCTGGCGAGCGGCGGTCATCGCGGCGGCCTAGAACCCGTCGAAGCCGCCGCGGCCGCGGCCTCCGCCGGGCTCGGGACGCAACAGGAGGTCCTCGAACTTCGCGGTGCGGGCGATCCAGCGTGTGGTGATGGTGCCGGTAGGGCCGTTGCGGTGCTTCGCCACGATGATCTGCGCGAGGCCGGTGGGGTGCGCGCCCCCGGGCTCACCCGGATGCTGCGCCTGCCACTCGTCTGGCTTCACGTACTGGTCTTCGCGGTAGATGAACATCACGACGTCCGCGTCCTGCTCGATCGAGCCGGACTC
>CANFFZ010000066.1 GCA_947446155.1 Chloroflexota bacterium
ACTTCTCCGGGACAAGCCGCTGGAAGCGGCCCTGCGTCCAGAACTTCACGACCGACTCGATCTCATCGTCGGACACGTAGACACCCTGGACGCGCTTCGGTTTCTGCGCCTCAGGCGGCACGTACAGCATGTCGCCCTTACCCAACAGTTTCTCCGCGCCACCCTGATCGAGGATCGTGCGCGAGTCCACCATCGAGGACACCGCAAAGGCGATGCGAGTGGGGAAGTTCGCCTTAATCAGGCCGGTGATGACGTCCACCGACGGACGCTGCGTCGCCACGATGAGGTGGATGCCGGTTGCCCTGGCGAGTTGCGCGAGGCGCACCAACTGGTGCTCCACCTGGTACGGCACCGCCATCATCAGGTCGGCCAACTCGTCGATGACCACGACCCAGTAGGGGAGGCGGCGCGTCGGGTTCTTCTCGTTGAACCGTTCGATGTTGCGGACGCCTTCCTGCGCGAAGCGGCGGTAGCGGGTGTCCATCTCGTTGATCACGGCCTGCAGCGTCCCGACGACGCGGTCCATCTCCACGACGATCTCGGAGAACGCGAGGTGCGGGATCTGGCCAAACGAAGTCAGCTCGACGCGCTTGGGGTCGACCATCACGAAGCGGAGTTGCTCCGGTGAATAGTTCATCAGCAGACCAGTGATGATCGTGTTCAGGCACACTGATTTGCCCGAGCCCGTCGCGCCGGCGATCAGCAGGTGGGGCATCTTCGCCAGGTCGGCGAACACCGGCTCACCAGAGACACCCGCCCCGAGGGCGACCGGGAGCGCAGCCTTAGAAGCGAACTTCTGGAACGCCGGTGACTCCATGACCGAGCGCAGCGAGACAATCGAGGTGCTCCCATTGGGCACCTCGATGCCAACCATCGCCTTCCCCGGCACTGGAGCCTCCACACGCAAGGCGGGAGACGCGAGGGCAAGAGCAAGGTCGGTCTGCAACGCCGTGATGCGGTTCACACGGATCCGCGTGCGGGAGACCTCGACCTCAGAGACTCGAGGCGTGCCGTCCGCCTCGAAGATCGGGCGGCCGGTCGTGTCACGCTCCGGCACCATCTTCGTTTTTACGTCCCAGCCGGGCTCGACGCCGAACTGCGTGATCGCAGGCCCCTCGTTCACCTCGACGACGATGGCATCCACACCGAACGAGGCGAGCGTCTGCTCGATCAGCCGAGCGCGGCGATCGTTGTCGAGCGTGGCCGACTTCTTTGTCTCGATCTTGGCGAGCATCTTGATCGGCGGTAGCTGCCAGCCGCCGTTCGTGTCGCGCTGGTCTGCGATCGGGGTCTCGAGGTCCATACCCAGTTGGGCCGCCGCCTTCGCGGCTGCAACCGCATCAACAGCCGACGCTTCGGCCTCGACGGAACGAGGACGGCGCGAGGGCTTCGGTGCCGGGACGTCTGCTTCCGCGGCCTCGGCCGCAATCTCCTCGGCGGTACGGCGGCGGAGCAGCAGGGTGGCGAGCGCCGAGGCGACCCGACGGTGCAGGCCGAGCGACCACAGCCACTTCAGCGTCTCCCACGTCGCGGGAGGGGTCGCACTCGCGATCACCCAGGCGGTCCGAGGCCACAACATGGCATAACCAGCCGGTGCGAGCAGCAACCAGCCGAGCGTCTGCCACACACCACCCGTAAACAGGCGCCCGAGTGAGCCTCCGGCGGAGACCTCGTGCAGGTCGACGCCACCGACGCGGGTCTCGGGATGCCAGCGGGCGAGGAAACCCGCGACGAACAGCAACAGGAGGGCACCACCGGCGATGTGACGCAGGTGCGTGCGGAGCAGATCAGCGCGGCGCAACGCCAGGAGCGCGCCCAGGGCTGCGAGGAGTGCGATGGTCGTGAAGACGTGAAGACCGAGGGTGCTGATGACGCCATCGCGGGCCTCGCCGATGACACCCGTCAGCGGGATGACCGATGGCACGGCCGCCGCAGCGAGTACGACAAGCACCGTCCCAATGACTTCGGGGCGAAGGAGTATGCGCCCGACGTCCGTAATGTCAGGGACACCCCCGGCAGGACGTACGCTGCGGGCACGACGGGTCGCTCTAGTCCGAGCCATCGCTCGCGTCTCGATCTTCCCGACCATCCGCCCCCGCCAAGCGTCCGGCCGTTGCTTCCAGTGTCGCGCCTCCGCGGCGCTCGCGCACCTGCGCTATATCTCCAACATCACCGGGATCACCAGCGGACGCCGATGCGTCTTGCGGTGAAGCAACCCGGCGATGTCGTCCTTCAGGGAGTCGTGCAGCGCACGCCAGTCAGCAGCGCGGGACTCCCCACCGAGGGCAGCGACCAGTAGTTGGGAGACTGCTTCCATGAGCGCCGGCTCTTCGTCAGGGCCCGCAAAACCGTGCGACATCACTTCGGGTGGTCGCGCCAGTTTGCCGGTATGCCGATCGACCGACGTCACGTAGACGACCATGCCGTCCGCCGCGAGATGCTGGCGGTCGCGCAGCACAAAGTCGTCGATTCCGCCGATGCCGAGCCCGTCGACGTAGATGTAATCGGCTTCGACCTTGCCATTGAGTCGCGCGCCGTCGTCGTCGATCTCAAGGACGTCACCGTCGGTGAGGACGAAGGCGTCCTCCGGGGGCATCCCCAGCGAGATCGCGAGTTCACGGTGCAATACCAGATGGCGGTATTCGCCGTGGATCGGGACGAAGTGCCTCGGCTGCACCAGCCGGTGGATGATCTTCAACTCTTCGCGTGCGGCATGGCCGTGTACGTGGACCGCGGCAAGACGGCTGTAGACCACCTTCGCGCCTGCCTCAAAGAGCATGTCGATATTCTTGTAGACGGCCTTCTCGTTACCGGGGACGGGGCTGGACGACAGGATGATCGTGTCACCGGGGGTGATCATGATCTGCTGGTGGGAACCGCTCGCCATCCTCGTCAGGGCCGAGGTGGGCTCACCCTGCGACCCGGTGCAGACAATCACTGTCTTCGCATCCGGGTGGTCGCGCATCTGGTTGGGCGTCATCAGCATGTTCCCTGGCACCCGGAGGTAACCGAGGTCACGGGCCATGTTCACGTTGTTCACCATCGAGCGCCCGGTGACGAAGACACGGCGGCCGTATTTCTCCGACGCGTCGATCACCATCTGCACACGCGAGATGAGCGAGGCGAACGTCGTGACGATGACCCGGCCCTCGGCCTGCCCGATGATCCGATCGAGCGTCTCGGCCACCACTTGCTCGGAAGGGGTGTAGCCCTCGATCTCGGCGTAGGTCGAGTCGGCACAGAGGAGGAGCGCACCCTCCTCGCCGACGGCGGCGAGGCGACCGAGGTCGGTGTACTGCCCACCGATGGGAGTGTGGTCAATCTTGAAGTCGCCCGTGTGCACGATGGTCCCGACCGGCGTCTCGATGATCAGGCCGGCGGAGTCGGGGATCGAGTGCGACACCGAAAAGAACTCGACGGTGAACGGTCCGACCTCGATCGCGTCACCGACCTCGACGACCGTCACGTCCGCATCGATGCGGTGCTCCTTCAACTTCACCTGGACGAGGCCACGCGTGAGTTTGAGGCAGAACACCGGCACGTTGATGTCGCGCAAGAGGAACGGCACAGCGCCGATGTGGTCCTCGTGTCCGTGGGTGAGGAAGACGGCGCGCAGGCGCTCCTTGTGGTCGAGGATGTATTGCCAGTCCGGGATGATCAGGTCAACGCCGGGGTGCTCGACATCGGGGAACATCAACCCCACATCGACGGCGATCATGGTGTCGCCGTACTCGTACACCATCATGTTGCGGCCGATCTCACCCAGGCCGCCCAGCGGGATCACGCGCAGTGGTGTCGTGGTCGTCGTCGTCATGAGACGGCACCAGCAAGCAATGCCGGAAGCTGCGCGAAGTCCTGCTTCATTACGGCCCGCAACGAGCCGTCTCGCAGCGCCGCCGCCGGGTGATACATCGGCACAATCCACCGCCCATCACGCTCCACGGCGCGACCATGGATCTGGCTGATCCGTTCGCCCGGGAACCACTTCGCCATCGAGAACCGCCCAAGCGTCGCGATCACGCGCGGCGCGACCAGCGCGATCTGCCGGTCGAGGTAGTCCGCACAAGCGGCCATCTCGTCCGGATTCGGGTCGCGGTTTGCCGGCGGGCGGCACTTCACAACATTGGTGACATAAACGTTTACGCGTGCTCGCCCGATCGAGGCGAGCAGGTCGTCCAGGAACTGGCCGGAGCGACCAACGAACGGAAGTCCCAGTTCGTCTTCGCGCTGGCCGGGTGCCTCACCGATAAACATCAGGTCGCAGGTGGCTGGGCCCGAGCCCGGGACCGTCCTCGAGCGGGTCTTGGCGAGGACACAGGCCGGGCAGTCTGCGATCTCGCCGTAGAGGGCGTCACAGACCGCGGGGACCTCGTAGAGAGGGAGCAGGGCATCGGGCGGGCGGACGCCGTCAGGCACGGATGTGCGCGGAGCCGGCGCGCCGGGGGACAGGCGAGACTGCGCCATCATGGTCATGGGTGGAGGGTAACAAAGCGGACGGGTGGGGGCAATGCATTGGTTTGCGTGCGTATGCAGATTCGCAGTTTCGGCTATTCACGCCGCACGAGCCATGCGAGGCCGATCCCCACGAAGTAGAGGATCACGATGGGGCCACCGACGAGCGACTGGGTGATCGGGTCGATCGTCGGCGTCACCACAGCGGCGACCAGGAACGCCCCGACGACGGCAAACCGCCACCACTTCAATAACTTGCGGGCGGTGACGACTCGTGCCTTTGCGAGGCCCATCACGAGGAGGGGTGTCTCGAACACGAACCCCATCACGAGCAGGATGCGCGTGACGAAGCCGATGTAGTTCCCGATCCGCCAGTCTGCCTGCGCGACGTCGCTACCGAATGAGAGCAGGAAGCCGAGTGTGACCGGCAGGACGATCCAGTAGCCGAAGGCAAGCCCTCCGAGGAATGCGAGCGTCGCGAGAAACACGATCGGGAAGAGCCAGCGCTTCTCCGACTTGGTCAGGGCCGGCGCGACGAACCCGAGCAACTGGAACACGAGCATCGGCATCGCGACGGTGACGCCGCCGAGCAACGCGACGCGGAAGTAGACCGCGATGTTCTCCATCGGCTCGATGTACTGGGGGGTGAAGTCGGTCACCGTCTCGCGGGCCGGCGCGAGCATCCAACCGATCACGCCGAACCCGATCTTCGGGATGAAGAACGCGATCATGCCGATCATGATCGCGAGCGCACACCACACGACGCGGCCGCGCAGTTCCAGCAGGTGCTCCAGCAGCGTCATCTCGCCGCCGGACTCCTCCGAGGCCTGCTGCTTGGCGCGGTCGAGCGAGGTCGTCACGCACCACCGCCGGTAATGCGGGCGGCGGCCTCACGAGCCGCTTCCTCCCGGCGCTGCACCTCGGCCGCCTCGAACGGATCGCCGTAGGTGCCATTGGCGGATTGCGCAGGCGGCATGGAGGCGACCGCCTCGGCGGGTGCCTCGACGGCTGGCTCGGCTGAGACCTCGGCGAGCGGGATCGCCTCAGACGGCTGGGGATCCGAGACCTCGATGGTCGTCGTCGCCTCGGGCGATTCGTAGGCGGCCTGAGCGGAGGAGGTGACGGCCTCCAGGTCCGTGCGGGCTTCCTGCAGGATGCTGGTGCTGGAGTCGGTGAGTTCGCGGATCGACCGCAGGCCACCGCCAGTGGTGGCGTCGACCTCAGCCTCGATCTCTTTCACGGCGCCCTGCACGTCCGCCATCACGTCAGCCGTGAACGCGCGGGCGACCCGATACCATTTGCCCGCCTGACGGGCGAGTTCGGGGAATTTATCCGGGCCGACGAGAATGAACGCGATGACGCCGACAAGCAGCGCCTCTAGCGGGCCAACGCCAAAGAGTTCCATTGGGAAATGATACGCCCCGGGCCGTCAGACGGACTCCGGGGCGCCCATGTTCACAGCCGACAACAGCGAGGTCTACTCCTCGATGCTTTGGTCGCGCAGGTAGTCGATGGCGTCCTGGACGTTGCGGATCTTCTCCGCGTCCTCGTCCGAGATCTCCATCTGGGTGCCGTCCTTCGAGAATTCCTCCTCGATGGACATGATCAGTTCGACGAGGTCGAGCGAGTCGGCGTTGAGGTCATCCACGAACGAAGCGTTCGCGGTGACTTCCTCTTCCTCGACACCCAACTGTTCGACGATCAACGCGCGAACGCGCTCAAATACGGTTGCCACTGGCAGTCCTTTTCCTGTCATCCGCCCTCGGGCGGTCCGGGTTCCCCCTGGCCGGCAGACCCCTGTCGTTCCGCCGCCTCCAGGGCGACCGCGCCCAGCACGCCATTGATGAAACGGCCAGACGACTCCGAACCGTACCCCTTGGCGATCTCCACGGCCTCGTTGATCGCTGCTCGGAGCGGAGCGGGGTCAGTATCGAAGAGCACTTCGTAGACCGCAAGGCGGAGCACATTTCGGTCGACCGTGGCCATCTCCGCCAGCGGGAAGGCGGGCGCGTGGCGCTGGATCACGTCGTCGATATCGGCCAGGTGGCTCTCCACCCCTCGGACGAGGCTCCGGGCGAACTCCCGGCCTTCCGGCTCCAGTCCGGCCTCCTCCAGGTGGCGGGTCAGCACCGGCTCAAACGGGCGCCCACCCAGATCAGCCTCAAAAAGGGCCTGGAAGGCGGCGATCCGAGAGCGGCGACGGCTGCTAGCCATAACGGGAACCTCGATGTGGAGCGAAGCGGAGGGTAGGCGACCAGCGGGCCAAGCGGGCAAGCGCCGCGCTAGGCCATCACCAGCCCGCCATCCACGTTGATCACCTGGCCCGTGATGTACCCGGCGCCCTCCGAGGCGAGGAAGGCGACGATCGGGGAAATCTCCCCGGCCTCCGCGTACCGCCCGAGGGGAATCCGGCCTTTGATCGCGTCCTTCTGGTCGTCCGTCAGGCCCGCGGTCATGTCCGTGAGGACGAATCCCGGCGCCACGGCGTTCACAGTGATGCCTCGGGAGGCCACCTCGAGGGCCAGCGAGCGGGTGAAGCCGATGATCCCGGCCTTCGCGGCGGCGTAGTTCGCCTGGCCAGCGTTCCCGGCCACCCCGACCACCGAGGTGATGTTGATGATGCGGCCCCAGCGCTCGCGCAGCATGTGCCGGATCGCTGCCTTGCTCGTGAGGAAGGTGCCTCGCAGGTTCGTCTCGATCACGTCGTCCCAGGCCTGTTCGGACATCCGCATCACGAGGTTGTCGGCGGTCATCCCGGCGTTGTTCACCAGGATGTGGAGGCCGCCGAGGTTGTCCTTCGCCTCGTTGATCAGTCGCTCGACATCGGCCGCCAGCCGGACGTCGCACTGCACCGCGCGGACGCGCACCCCGTGGGTGGCCGCGAGGTCGACCGCGACGCCCTCAGCCTGCACGGGGTCCGAGCGGTAAGTGATGGCAACGTCCGCACCCGCGCGCGCGAGGTCAGTCGCGATCGCGCGCCCGATACCTCGACCGCCTCCGGTGATCACGGCGACGCGCCCGCGCAGCGAGGCCGAAGCCTCGGTCATGCGCGCACTTCCTCGACGGTGCCGATGTTCCTGACGTCGAAGGAAC
Organism: Chloroflexota bacterium; assembly: GCA_947446155.1. Next base: position 7,546 of record CANFFZ010000066.1, read on the forward strand.
GGTCGATCCGCTTGAGCAGGCCGGAGAGCACCTTGCCCGGGCCGAACTCGATGAACTTCGTGACGCCGGCAGCCTGCATCGCGGTCGCCGAGGCGAGCCACAACACCGGCTCTGTGATCTGCTGCTCAAGTTCGGCTGCGAAGGCCGCGCCGAAGGTGAGCGTGGTCGCGGTCACGTTCGACATGACCGGCATCGAGGGGTCGCGAAAGGCCGTGTTGCTGAGCGGCACATGCATGCGCTGCGCGGCACCTGCCATCAGTGGCGTGTGGAACGCACCCGCCACCGTCAGGGGCACCACGCGCGAGGCACCTGCCGCCGTCGCAGCAGCGGATGCCGCGTCAACAGCCGCGACCGTGCCACCAATGGTGATGTTGCCAGAGGCGTTGATGTTGCAGAGCGACGCGCCATGCGGGGTGATCGCTGCGCGCAGCGCGTCTGGCTCCATGCCGAGGACGGCGGCCATCGTGCTGGGCTGCGCGTCGCAGGCTGCCTGCATCGCCTCGCCACGCTGGCGTACGAGACGTACGCCTTCCTCGAAGGTGACGGAGCCCGCCGCGATCAGCGCCGCGTACTCGCCGAGCGAATGGCCCGCGACGAACGCGGGGCGGTGCGTCAGCGTGCCAGCATCGAGTGCTGCGACCAGCGCCGCGATCGCGTGAGTCACGAGCGCCGGCTGCGTGTTCACCGTCTGGGTGAGGTCGCCCTCGGGCCCGGTGAAGCACAGCGTCGAGAGCTTGATGCCGAGGGCCTCGTCCGCGACGTCGAAGACAGCACGCGCAGCCGGCAACTGTTCGTAGAGATCGGCACCCATCCCGACGGCCTGCGCACCTTGCCCGGGGAAGACCCAGGCAGTGTCAGCGGCCACCGGTAGCGATGCGATGCCCGCGAGTGTCGCGGCGACCGTCTCGGCTGAGGAGGGCACCGGGGGCTAGGCCTCGCCGCGCTCGATGAGGCGGCCCTTCGCGTCACGCGCGCCGCCGGCCGTGTGGTTGATCTTCACGCCGCCGGTCGCGGGGTCGCGGACGAGGTTCGGCAGGATCACGTGGTCGTGACTCTGGCGCGTCTTTCGCTTCGACACGGGGGTCCTACGCTTTGGGAGAGCCATCGCCATCCTCCGTCTGAAGCCGCTCGGCCAGTGGCCGTAGCGCGCCCCATGGGTCAGTCCTGCCCACCGGAAGGCAGGCGCAGGTTTCAAGGTTCAAGTTGCGCCCGCATGTGACGCACAGCCCCTCACAGTCCGGCCGGCAAATCGGCTGGATCGGGAGAGCGGACTGATCATATTGCCGGACGGCTTCGCTGAGGTCGAGGTGCCGCTTGTCGTCGATCAGGAAGTCGTCTCCGTCGACCTGTGGTGCCTGCCCCGTGACCGGGTCGAGAGGCAGCACGTACTCCTCGTCAAAATCGAGGCGTACCGGCGTCTGGAACGGCTCCAGGCACCGGCCGCACTCCAGCGTGACCGGCGCCAGCTCGAAGGTGGCCATCACCAGGATGCCCCGCTCCGAGCGGATCAGCCGGATCTCGCCCGTCACTTCTTGCTCGAACCCCTCTTCTGGCACCGAACAACGCTCCCGCTCCGCGTGGAGGCGGCGAGCGTGGCCCACGGGCTCCGTGAGCAGCGTGGAGACGTTGATGAGCACTGGAACCCTCCGGGAGCCTCGGCTGAGGCCCCCTGATCGTACCTGACTGGCCCGGGAGGCGGCGTAGACTCGACGCATGCCCGCTAATCTGGCCGAGGGCCGCCCAGCGCTCGTCTACCTGCGTCCGGTGCCGGACTCCGACCCACCGCTGGGCCTCGCGATCCAGCGCGTCGCCACCTCCGCCCTCGTCACCGCCGAGGGCTATCGAGCCCTCGCGACGTTCCAGGACACCTCCGACGCTACAGGTGGGTTCCCGCGCTTCTCAGCGCTCCTCGACGCCATCGCGAAGGCCCCCGAGCGCCCCACCATCGTCCTCGCGAGCGCGCACGTCCTCGGCGACCGCGCACTCGACCGGGCACTCCGGCTGCTGGCTCTGGCGGCGACTGGGGCCCACGTGCGCCTCGCCGACGCCTCCACACCCGAGGCAGCGCTCCGAGCGGCGTGGCTCGGCCGCCAGCCCGACGAGCGTCGCCGAGAGCGCGCTCGCGAGTCGATGCGGAAGCGCGCCCTGCGGGGTCAGGTGCTGGGCCGCGCCCCCTTCGGCTATGCCATCGAGGATCGCACGCTCGTGGTCGACGAGGCCGAGGCCGCCGTCATCCGTCGGGTCTTCGCGATGTACCTCGAAGAGCACGAGGGCGTGCGCCGGATCGCACGGGCGCTGAACGAGGACGGCATCCATAGCCGCCTCGGGAAGCCGTGGAGCGCGGGGTCGGTCCGCACGGTGCTGCGGAACCCCGCCTACACCGGCACCTACCGCCGCCTGGGTGTCATGGTGACGGGCGCACACCCGGCACTCCTCCGGCGCGGCGAGTTCGAGGAGGTACAGGCGAGAATGGCCCGACGGCGCACCGCACCTGCCGAACAGGAACGCCACGCGTACCTCCTCGCCGGGCTCGCGCGCTGCGGCTACTGCGGAGGCCGCCTGCTGGGGGCGCGACGCTCGGTGCCGAACGGTGAGCCGAAGACGTACTACCGCTGTGCGTCCGCCACGAACCAGGGCCGTTGCGAGTACCACTCGCAGCGCACGGAGGTGCTGGAGACCGCTGTCCACGACGCCCTCGCCTCCGACCGCTTCACCGTGGCGAGGAAGCCTGCCGTCGCCCAACCGACCGAGGCTCGCCGCATCGCCCTCGACCGGGAGGTGGCGCGCACCCTCGAGCGATGGGTTGCCGGCGAACTGACCTACCGCGACGTCATCCGTTCAGCGGCCGAACCAGCCCTCGAGGCGGTACGGCTGCGCTCCGGCAAGCCGGAGGTGCCCAGGCTGACGGCAGCAGCCGCCTCCGCCCGCCTCGTGGCTGAGTGGGACGACCTCGACTTCGCCGGGAAGCGCGCGCTGCTGCTCGACGCCGTGTCCGAGGTCGTCGTGCGGGAGCAGCGGATTCGAGTCGTTCGGCGCGCGTAAGTTAGGATCGATACGTCAGGGGGCTGGACGGCCGCCGGCCACCTTCGGGTGGCGGGAGGAAAGTCCGAACTCCAACCGGACAGGGTGCCGGCTAACGGCCGGGCGGCGCGAGCCGATGGACAGTGCCACAGAAACATACCGCCGGGGGCCTTCGGGCAGCCCGGTAAG
>CANFFZ010000067.1 GCA_947446155.1 Chloroflexota bacterium
CGGCGCGGAGCCACATCGTGTAGGCGCCGCCGCCGAGGATGGCGAGGGTCGCTGCCAGCGCGGCGTATGCCTCCAGCAGATGCGCGTCGCCGATGATGCCGGCGCCGGCGGCGGTCATCGAGAAGATGACGGCGATGCCGAGCGGGGCGACGGAGAGCACCGTTGCGCGGAGGGCAGACTCGGTCCTCGTGTTCACGTACCCACTGAGTGCGGGGCCTCCGAGGCTGAGCGAGGCCATGAACAGCGGATACGCCGCCAGCGCCCAAATGCTGTCGACCGTTGCAAGCACGACCAGCGACGCGGTCGAACCCACCAGCGAGAGCGCGAACGTCCGCTGGATGCCGAAGGTCTGCACCACCCTCGCGCTGCCGACCGAGCCGACAATCGAACCGACAAAGACCGGGACGACTGCCACCCCGAACCAGGCCACCGGCACATCGTGTCGCGCGAGGAACGGCTGGAAGAGGATCGCGTTCGCCGGCCGCGATGACGCGAGGGCAACCTCGAAGAGGATTGCCCAGCGCACGGCAGCCCGCGCACGCAGTGCGGCGAAGGCGCCTCGCAGCGTGGCGACGTAGGACGGCCGCACGCCGCCCTTCCTCGGCGGCTCGCGCATCGCGAGGGCCACAAGCATCGAGGGGATGACCGGCACGGCGCCCGCAAGGATGCCCCACATCAGGTTCGTCTGTGACGCGACCGCGCTGCCGACAATCGAGCCGAACATGCCAGCCGTCGCGGTGATCGCCAGCAGGCGGCCAGCCTGGCTCGGATACTCGCGCTCGCGATCCTCGGCGCCGAGTGCGTCGTAGATGTAGGCGTTCTCGTTGCCTTGCCAGAAGGTGAGGCCGAAGGCCCACAGCGCATACGACAGCACGAGCAGCGGGAAGTTCGAGGCGAGTCCGAACAGCAGGATGCCCGCGCCCTCGATCGCCATCCCGACGATGAAGGTGAGGCGGCGGCCGTAGCGATCGGCGAAGGCACCCGTCGGCACCTGCCCCACCATCTTCACGACCTGGAAGAACGTCTCCATCAACCCGACCTGCGCCAGCGAGAGGTCGCGGTAGTCGGTCAGGTACACGACCCACACAGCGAGGTGCGGCTGCAGCCGTCCCACCGCCATGAACGCGAAGAGCAGCCGCACGTTCCGCGTCGCGCGGAACGGCCGAGGCGCCACTGTCGTCGAGGGCCTCGAGGTCACGCGCGCACCTCGATGGCCGTGCGGGCCTCGCGCGCGTCGGCGCGCTGCCACAGCGCGAATGCAACGCCGGATCCCACGCCGCCGAGGAGCGCGAGGGCGATGAAGCCCAGACCCAGGTGCGCGTCCGCGGCGATTCCGGCCAACGGCCCGGCCACCATCAGCACGAGCGAGAAGCCCACCGGCCCGACGGACAGCACGGTCGCGCGTACGGCGGACTCCGTGCGGTCGTTGATGTACCCGCCGAGCGCCGGTGACACCGTGCCTGTCGCGAACTGCGAAATCCACAGTGCAGGCAACATCCACACCGAGTCGATCATGCCGACGAGCAGCAACCCACCGGTGACCACCACCGCGGCCGCGGCCATCGTCCGACGCAACCCCAACCGCCTCGACAGGGGTGCGCTCGCAATCGATCCTGCCGCGTGCGCGAGGCCCGAGGGCGCGTAGGCCAACCCGAACCATGCCAATGGCACCGCGTGATGCGCGAGGAACGGCTGCACCAACAGAAAACTTGCAGGGGAGGCTGCACCGACGAGCATCACGTCGAACAGGATCGCCCAGCGCAACGCCGCCCGTTCGCGCAGCACGCGCCACGCACCTCGCAACGTCTCGGCATATGGCAGGTGGGTCGTCTGGCCGTGCCTCGGCGGCTCGTCCATCACCAGCAGCACGCCCACCGCAAGGAGCGCAGGCACCACGCCTGCAAGCGTCGCGAGGGCAAGCGAGGTCCCCGCGGCAAGCGCCGCACCGGCGATCCCCCCGAGGGTGAACGCGACGTTCACCGCAGCACCAAAGCGACCAGACCGCTGCGCGAACTCGGCCTCGCGGCCCTCGGCGGCCAGGGCGTCGTAGATATACGCCCCGTCGTTGCCGCTACGGAAGGCGAAACCGAGCGACCACAGCACGTACGACAACAGGAGCAGCGGGAAGTTCCCGGCGAGCGCAAAGATCAGAATGCCGCTGCCCTCGATGATCGTCCCGACAATGAAGGTGAGCCGGCGTCCGAAGCGATCAGCGAAGGCGCCCGTGGGCACCTCCGCGATCAACTTCACGCCCCAGAAGAACGCCTCCATGATGCCGACCTGCGTGAGCGAAAGGTCGCGGTAGTCGGTCAGGTAGACGACCCAGATGGCGAGGTGCGGCTGGAACTGGGCGACCAGCGTGAACCCCAGCATCAGCCTGAGGTTGCGGTCGGCCCGGAACGGTCGAGCGACAGCCTGCGTCATTGGCCTCGCGCCCCCTCACGCGATGGCCGAGGTTAGCGCGTCAGGCCGCGAAGCGAGCGTGAGCGCGACCGGCGCTCACGCTCGGATACCAGGCTAGTCGCAGCCGTTGTCGACCAACGCCTGCTGCAGCCGCTGGATCTCCGCCTCGATCACCGTGTTGTTCGGCGAATGGGCCGTGCTGCCCGGGAGCAGATCCCCGCCCAGCGTTGCGCCACCCGCGATGGCGAGCGGCACTCGCTCCATCTCGGACAGGATCTCCTGCTACCGCGCGATCGCCTGCCGCAGCTCATCGCACGTCGCCTGATGGTCGACTGCCTTGATCTCGATGTCTGTCATCGGGGTGCCTCTTCTCCAACGCCATCAGTCGTCCTGACGCCCATTGGAGCGCGCGGGCACTCGCACTCGCGTCACGGGGAGCCGAGGCGGCGGCGCAACAGTGTGGCGGGAAAAGGTGCTTACCCCGAAATGCTGCTGGCGCGGCGCTTCGCTTGCGCGGCACGGTCGGCGCGGGCGCGGTTGCCTTCCAGGCGCGCCATCATCTGCAACGCCTTCTTCGTGTCGGAGGCGACGCGGGCGGGTTCCATCGAGCGCAGGCGGTACTTCGAAAGCCAGTAGGTGAAGGCGTGCATCGCCGAGAGGTCGATCTCTTCGGAGACGTCCGTGCCGCCCTCCTGAAGGTAGAGCAGTTTCAATTCCTCCAGCGGCTTGCCGTACACATGCTCGTAAGCGGCGATGTCGGCGTTGCGGCGCCCGTAGTGCGTGAGACCGCCGGCCTTGAGCAACTCCTGCTCCGTCGAGAGCATCAGCAGTTCCTCGATCACCACGCCGTACTGGAAGTTCAGGTGGGCGCGGTACTTCGCCGGACCGATCGCGTGCTCGAAGTCCTCTTCCGTCTCGGTGCGCGGCGGCAGGCCCATGATCAGCAGGCGCTCGGTCTCCGCGAGCGGCACGAGGTCGCCCGCCGCATCGATCAGTCGTTGCGCGAGCCGCAGCCAGTCGAAGGCTTCGCCGCCGATGAGGTAGACGTGCTCCATGCCCTCGAGGATCTCGAACGGCGCGACCCACCTCGCGACGATGGCAAGCAGGGTGTCGTACCAGTCGTCGCCGCGGCGGAGCGCGCGGCGATACGCCTCGACCGCCTGGTCAGGCAGCAGCGCCCCCTCCATGGGGACGTGGAGGTCGAGCGCATCAGCAACGAGTGGTGTCGATGTAGGCATAGACATTTCAGTGTAGATCGATCCTCGAACGCCAGACGACGGCGCGGCGTGCGTTCACAGAACTCGAACTCAGCGCGCCAGCTCAGAGCGGCGGGAGGAGCGCCTCCGCCTGGCGTTCGAGGATCGCGTCCACGGTCGCCTCGATGGTGAGTGCGGAAGAGTCGACCCACAGGCCGAAGCCGGCGAGTTCTTCGCGCATGGCAGTGTCGAGGTGGGTCCAGCCGTCGCCGGACTTCCCGCCGCGCGCGCGGTCGCGCTCCAGCGTCACCTCAACGGCCGGGGCGAGCACGACGAGCCGGAGGCGGGCGCCGCGCAGGTAGCCCCGGAACGCCTCCAGGTGATAGCGGGTCACCACGACGAGATCGAGGAATGGGGTGAAGCCGCCTTCGGCGTAGGAGCGCGCGAGCAGGCACATGTTGCGGACCGCGAGTTCATACTGGCGCTCCGCCTCACCCTCGAGCGCACCGTCCTCGGGCCAGGCGGCGCCACGCACGACCCACTGCCGGAGCGCATCGCCCTCGACGAGGGCGGAACGGTCGAGTCGCTCGGCGAGCGCCCGGGCGACGGAGGTCTTCCCGGCGCCAGGAATCCCGGTCACGAGCCAGATCTCTGGTGGGCGTCCCATGGTCATCGGCGGTCCCCCTCGGGAGCCATTGTCGGGCGGCGGCGGGGTTGGAGGGAGGGCGGTTCGACAGGCTGCCTGCCCCGCCGGAGAATCGAAGCACCTGCAGGAGGCCGCCGATGTTTATCGCGATGAACAACTTTGCCGTGAAGTCCGGCCACGAAGCGGAGTTCGAGGAGCGCTGGCGCACACGCGAGTCCTACCTGGCCGATGTCGACGGGTTCATCCACTTCGCCCTGCTGCGAGGTGAAGAACCGGGGGATTACGCGAGCCACACCATCTGGCGCGACCGCGCGGCCTTCGTCGCATGGACCCAGTCACCCTCGTTTGCGGCGGCGCACCGGCAGGGCTCAGTGGCGCCCGTGCTCGATGGCGCCCCACACATCCGGCTGCTGGAGTCAGTCATGACCCAGGGCGCTCTGATCGGCCCCGGATAGCCCAAACGGCCTCGAACCCCCGCCTGACGGAGATGCGGCCCGGAGTGATCCGGGGCCGCATCTATCCCTGACCGCCCTCGATCTGGTGGAGCACTATCTACATCCGGCGTGGAAGATTATCTGAGTCAGTTTGACTCAGATCATGCGTTACGATTCGTGGCATGACAGCAGATTTCTACTCGACGTTGGGCGTGAAGCGGGACGCTTCGGAGAAAGACATCCGGAGTGCCTACCGGCGTCTGGCACGGCAGCATCACCCGGACGTGAACCCGGGGAAGCCGGAGGCGGAGGAGCGGTTCAAGGCGGTCAACGCCGCCTATGAAGTGCTGTCCGACCCGGCGAAGCGCCAGAAGTACGACCAGTACGGCGACCAGTGGCAGCACGCCGAGGAGATCGAGGCGATGCGCCGGCAGCGCGCGGGGGCGGCTTACGGCCATGGTGGGCCCCGGGGGCCGGGCGGCGCCTCGTTCTCGTTCGACGGGGATCTGAGCGATCTGTTCAGCGGGCGTGGCGGGGCTGCGGCCGGCGCGGGGATGTTCGACTCGCTGTTCCGGCGCGGGGGCGGACAGCAGCGCGGGCAGGACATCGAGCACGGCGTGCGGCTCACGCTGGAGGAGGTGTACGCGGGGACGACTCGGACGGTGGAGTTGCGCGGGCCGGGCGAGCTGTGCGCGACGTGCGGCGGCGCGGGGCAGCTCGCGGGCGCGACGTGCCACGCGTGCCGCGGGACGGGCTCGATGGGCGGGACTCGACGCGTCGAGGTGCGAATCCCCGCCGGGGTGGCGGACGGCGCTCGGATCCGCGTGGCGGGGAAGGGGAGCCCCGGCGCGGGCGGTGGCGCGCCGGGCGACCTCTTCCTGCGGGTGCAGGTGTCGGCGCATCCGGTGTTCGAGCGTCGCGGTGACGATGTCCACGTGACGGTGAATGTGCCGGTGGCGGATGCGGCACTCGGTGGCGAGGTGCGTGTACCGACGTTGAAGGGTCGCGCGCTCGCACTGCGGGTGCCGGCGGGGACGCAGAGTGGTCGGGTGCTACGGCTGGCGGGGCGGGGGATGCCTCGTGCGACCGGCGGGTTCGGCGATCTGTTCGCGTCGGTGCGGCTGGTGTTGCCGGATCCGATGTCGGACGAACAGCGCGTGCTCTTCGAGCAGCTACGCGCGACGACGTCGGGTGACGCAATGAGCGAAGCGGACGCACGCGAGACATCGGCACCGGCCTCGGATGGTGCGTCGTGACCTCGGGGATGCCGGAGCACGAACCGGTGTTCTCGATCTCGGTGGTGGCGCGGCTCGTCGGGCTGCATCAGCAGACGGTGCGGCAATACGAGCGGGCGGGGCTGGTGCTACCGGCGCGGTCGCAAGGGAATACGCGGCGGTATTCGCACGCGGACATCGAGCGGCTGCGTCAGGTGATCCGAATGGTGGACGACCTGGGCGTGAACCTCGCGGGTGTGCAGGTAGCGCTGGGGTTGTTGCAGCAGATCGAGGAGTTGCGTGCAGAGCTCGATACGACGCGCGCGGCGTTAATGGAGGCAAGGAGCGGACAGCCGCAGCGGTAGACGCCACCGAGCGTGGCACACAGAACAAATTCGCTCGAGGCGTTAAGAGACGACAGACGAGCGAGATGGAGCGCGAGAGATGATGCGGAACGATCGATTTACGGAGCAGGCTCAGGAAGTGCTGGCGTCTTCCCAGGCGCTCGTGCGGGAGTCGCGGCATGCGCAGTGGGACGTGGAGCACGTCCTCTACGCCGTCGTGCGGCTGAAGGACTCGCTGGCGCGTGAGGTGCTGTCGAACATGGGCGTGGACCCCGAGGCGGTCGGGCGCGCGGTAAAAGAGCGGCTGGACCGTGCGCCTCGGCTGGCGCACGACGTCGTGCAGATCTACACGACGCCTCGGATCGTGTCCGTGCTGGAGGCGGCGAACGCCGAGTCGTCCCGCCTGCAGGACGAGTACGTGGGCGTGGAGCATCTGCTCATCGCGCTGTCCGATGTGCGCGACGGCGATGTCGTAGCGGTCCTCGCGGAGTTCTCGATCACGAAGGAGCGCGTGTACCGCGCGCTGCAGCAGATCCGTGGGAACGCTCGGGTGGACTCGCCGACGGCGGAGTCGCGGTACCAGGCGCTGTCGAAGTACAGCACGGACCTGACCGAGGTGGCGCGCAACGGGAAGATCGACCCGGTGATCGGGCGCGACGAGGAAGTCGCGCGCGTGATGCAGGTGTTGAACCGGCGCACGAAGAACAACCCGGTGCTGATCGGCGAGGCGGGCGTGGGCAAGACGGCGATCGTCGAAGGCCTCGCGCAACGCATCGTGAGCGGGGACGTGCCGGAGCGGCTGAAGGGGAAGCGCGTACTCGCCCTCGACATGGGCGCGCTGCTCGCGGGTTCGAAGTTCCGCGGGGAGTTCGAGGAGCGCCTGCAGGCCGTGATGGCCGAGGTGAAGCAGTCAGCCGGTGAAGTGATCCTCTTCATCGACGAGTTGCACCAAGTGGTCGGCGCCGGCGGCGCGGACGGGGCGATCGACGCCTCCAACATGATGAAGCCGGCGCTGGCACGCGGTGAACTCCGCGTGATCGGTGCCACGACCCTCGTCGAGTACCGCAAGCACATCGAATCGGACGCGGCGCTGGAGCGGCGGTTCTCACCGGTGTTCGTGGACGAGCCGAGTGAGGACGAGGCGATCCAGATCCTGCATGGGATCCGCTCAAAGTATGAGGCGCACCACGGTGTGCCGATCACGGACGCGGCGATCGAGGCGGCGGTACACCTCTCCGCACGGTACATCCCGGACCGGAACCTGCCGGACAAGGCGATCGACCTCATCGACGAGGCCGGGTCGAAGCACGTGATCCAGGCAGAGGCGATGTCGCCCGACCTGCGCGACCTGAAGCAGCGGCTCGACGACGCCTCGATGCGTCTCGACGCAGCAGCGGCGCGGCAGGACTTCGAGTCGGCGGCGCGGATCAAGCAGGAGGTGCTCGCCATCCAGGCGGAGCACACGGAGCGTCGCGCGACGTGGCAGCGTGAGCACGGGCTGGGCGAGGAGGTCTCCGAGCAGGAGATCGCGGCGCTTATCGCGCAGATGACGGGGATCCCCGTCGACCGGATGCTCGAGGGCGAGGCAGACAAGCTGCTGAAGATGGAAGAGTTCCTTCACCAGCGGGTGATCGGCCAGGAGCGAGCGATCACGGCGCTGTCGGACGCGATCCGGCGCGCACGGAGCGGGTTGAAAGACCCGCGCCGTCCGATCGGTTCGTTCATCTTCGTCGGCCCGACTGGCGTCGGTAAGACGTACCTGACGAAGGCGTTGGCAGAGTACCTGTTCGACGACCCGGACGCGCTGCTGCGGATCGACATGAGCGAATACCAGGAGCGGCACGCGGTCTCGCGGCTGCTCGGTGCGCCTCCGGGATACGTGGGGTTCGACCAGGCCGGTGAACTGACGGAGGCGGTGCGCCGCCGTCCGTATCAGGTGGTGCTGTTCGACGAGATCGAGAAGGCACACCCGGACATCTTCAACACGCTGTTGCAGGTGATGGACGACGGACGGCTGACAGACAGTCACGGACGCACGGTGGACTTCCGCAACACGGTGATCGTGATGACGAGCAACCTCGGCACCGGTCAGAAGACGGAGGCCCTCGGCTACCGGCGCACGGCGTCGGCGGTGGAGAGCGACCGACAGCAACGCGAGGTGGAGGGGGCGCTGAAGCGGTTCTTCCGCCCGGAGTTCCTGAACCGGGTGGACGAGGTGGTGATATTCGAGCCGCTGACGGAGCCGGAGATCCAGCAGATCGCACGCCTCGAGGTGAACACGGTGGCGGAGCGGCTGTCGGACCGGAAGGTGAGGCTGGTGGTGACAGACGCGGCTGTGGCGCTGATCGCGAAGGAAGGGTTCGACCCGGACTTCGGGGCACGCCCGTTGCGCCGGCTGATCGAGCGGAAGGTGGAGAACCCACTGGCGCGGGAGATCCTCGCCGGTGCGTACCAGGCAGGCGACCTCGTGACGGTCGATGTGGTGAACGGCCAGTTCGAGTTCACTCGGACGGCCGGTGCTACTTCGAAAGTGGTGGAGACGACCGCTTCGTAGCGGCCTCGACGGGTTGGGGCAGTGCGAGGGCGTCCGGTGACGGGCGCCCTCGTTGTTTGTGTGTGCGGGGCACCACGCCCTCGTGCGATTCACACTTCCGTTGCAACCGGGCGGAGACCTCGCGGTAACATCAAGGGTGCGCGGGACACTTCGGATCCTTCGCTGAAGGCTGGTGCCGGAATGAACAATCTCAAGACGGTGGTGCTGCTAGCGGCGTTGAGCGGACTGCTGATCGCGGTCGGTGGCGCGATCGGTGGGGCGAGCGGGGCGCTGCTGTTCTTCGGGGTTTCGCTGCTGCTGAACGCCGGCTCGTACTGGTTTTCCGCGGACATCGTGCTGAAAACGTCGGGGGCGCACGAGATCCAGCGCGAGCAGGACCCGGCTTTGTTCGACATGGTGGCCGAGGTGGCGCGACGCGCGGAGATGCCGATGCCTCGCGTGTACGCGATGGACTCGGCGCAGCCGAACGCGTTCGCGACCGGGAGGTCGCCAAAGCACGCGGCGGTGGCGGTGACCTCGGGCATCCGGCAGTTGCTGTCGGACCGCGAGTTGTTCGCGGTGCTGGGGCACGAGATCTCGCACGTGAAGAACCGCGACATCCTGATCAACAGCGTGGTAGCGGCGATCGCTTCGGCAATCTCGATGATCGGGTGGATCGGGATGTTCACCGGCGGCGGCGGCGACCGCGACAACCGCGGCAGCAACCTAATCGCGATCATCGTGGCGCCGATCGCGGCATCGCTGATCCAGATGGGGATCTCGCGGTCGCGGGAGTTCGAGGCGGACGCGGACGGTGCGGCGGTGTCGGGTGATCCGGCGGCGCTGGCGTCGGCATTGCAGCGACTCGAGATGGGCGCGCGCCGGCTGCCGATGAACGTACCCAAGTCGACGGCACACCTGTTCATCGTGAACCCCTTCGCCGGGGTGAGCGCCCGCAACCTGTTCTCGACGCACCCGCCGACCGAGGAGCGGGTGGCACGACTGCAGAAGATGGCTTCGCGCCAGTAATCCCTCCCCGAGTTCACACAAACAGGAGAGGGCGCCCGATGGGCGCCCTCTCCTGTTTGTGTGAACTCGGGCGGCGCGCTACGCGGCAGGCGGGCGCTGGATGAGTTCGATGCGGATGTTGTCCGGGCAGCGGATGAAGCAGATCCGCTGGACGGGCGGCGTCGACGGTGGGGGCGGTGCCTGGAGGACGACGGCGCCGAGGTTGGTCAACCTCGCGAGGTCCGCTTCGAGGTTGTCGGAGTCGAAGCCGAAGTGCTCGAGGCCTTCGTGAGCATTAGCGTCGCCCGGCCCGAGGGTTTCGCCGGTACGCGCTCCGGAAATGTTGACGGTGATGCCGTTCTCCGAGCGACAGGCGACGAAGCGGTCGCCGACATCTCGGACGGTGTCGCTGACGATGGTGAAGTTAAAGGCCTTCACCCACCAGTCGGCGACGACCTTGGGGTCGTGTGTCTTGAGGTGGATGTGGTTGATGTTGAAGGGCATACGGGCGCTCCTGCTTCGTTGGTTGGGATGGGGAAAGCGTAACGCGAGATCGGGTTTGCGACGGGAGTATGAGCAGCACGCATAAGGTGCGGCGACACACGAAGAGGCCGCCCTTGCGGGCGGCCTCCTTGTTTGCGTTCCGCGTGCGGCCGAGGCCGCTCGGGGGTGCTTCGGCTAGAGGCCGAGCTGCTGTGCGACCAGTTCGCGGTGGAAGTCGGCGTCGCCGAAGGCGAGCTCGGCCCGCTTCTGGCGGCGGTAGAACAGCTGGATCTTGTAGTCCTTGGTGAAGCCGATACCACCGTGGATCTGCTGGCCGTGGGCGACCACTCGA
>CANFFZ010000068.1 GCA_947446155.1 Chloroflexota bacterium
AAACCGAAGCGCGTCCAGGGTGTCTACGTGTCCGACGATGAGATCGAGTCGGTCGTGAAGTTCTGGACGCAGGGCCGCTTCCAGCGGCTTGTCCCGGAGAAGTACGACGAAGCCCTCGCTGCTGCCATCGAGGAGGCTGCCGGCCTCACCGCTGGCGACGCTCCCGAGACTGTCTCGGGGGGTGATGACCAGATGATGGCGAAGGCGATCGAGGTCGCACAGGAGAGCCGCACGCTCTCGACCTCGATGCTTCAGCGGAAGTTGGGCATCGGCTACCCGCGCGCGGCTCGGCTGATGGACCTGCTAGAGGACCGAGGCGTGGTCGCGCCCGCCGAGCCCGGCGGGAAAGCGCGCGAGGTGCTGCTGACCCGTGACGGTGACCCGCTCGGCGGCGCTGATGCACGGCAGGGGGCGAGTCTCGCCGCGCACGCCGCCTCGATCACGATGAAGTCGGCCTCGAAGGCTGATGTGAAATCCGAGGCGCGTCGCGAGCCACCTCGACCGCTCGACGCGGACTAACCGACAGTCCCAGGCTCTTCGTGGTCAGCCCTGCCGGTGATCTTGTTGTGCTGGTCGACGAAGACGACGCGCGGGCGGACGGATCGTGCCTCGGCGTCTTCGACCAGGTGGTACGACATGATGATCACGAGGTCACCCGGATGGATGTGGTGCGCCGCCGCGCCATTCGCGCAGATCATCCCGCTTCCCGCAGGTCCCTCGATCGCGTAGGTCTCGAGGCGCGCCCCGTTCGCGAGGTTCACGACGAGCACCTGCTCGTTCGGCAGGATGTCTGCCGCCCGCAGCAGGTCAGTGTCGACAGTGAGGCTGCCGACGTAGTGGAGGTCGGCCTCGGTCACCGTGGCGCGATGGATCTTGCCGTGGAGCATGACACGCATGGACATGCGTACCTGTCTACCGGGCTAAGCCCGGAGGCGCAATCGAGCGCCCTTAGTAAGGCGCCTTCAAGTCGGGGAACATCGGGAAGTGCTTCAGATTACGCGTCCACAGGATGGCATCGGCCCGGTCGGCCGTGGCAGCGATGACGTAGTCGACCAGATCGATACCCCCGTGCGACCGCAGGAAGTGGTTTGCCAGGCGCCCCGCATTCTCTGCGATCTCCTCGTCCACGACGATCCAGTCGAGAATGTCCAGGAGCCTCCGTGTGGCCCGCTCCTCGGCTGGTCGCATGCCCGCGAGTACCTCGATCCTCGTCATGACCGAGGCCATCAAACGGTGCCCGCGACCCGCTACCTCGTCGAGCGCGGCCACGGCCGGCGCGTGGCCACGCAGGTGGTCAATCAAGACCGAGGTGTCGAGCAGGATTACTCCCACTCAGCGAGGCGGCGTTCCATGCCGCGGCGGAGGTTCTCAACGTACTGCTCGCCGCCCTCAGTAGCGTCGTACCACGTGCCCGCAGTCTCCCTGAGCATGCGAACACGCTCGTTCGGAGTCACCTCTCCATAGCAGCGGACCAACGCGCGACGCACCAACTCCGCCAAGCCAAGTCCAGTGGTGCTGGACTCGTCCAAAAGGCGTGAGTACTGCTCGTCCGTGAGGGTGATCTGTGTTCTGTGGCTCATAGTGATGTAACTATACATCTTTCTCGGGCGCCCCGCACGGGTCAGCAACCTCTAGTTGTGACCCGTCCGGGTCCGACCGCCCCGCTGCTGGCGCTTGTCCGGGCGTCGAGTGGCGTCGCGCATCCGTGCCTGTTTTGCCTCCTGGGTGAGGCCTCGGAGTCCTTCGGGGACGCCGTCGCCGCTCTGCTCCCGGCGCAACTCGACGATCTGGTCGCGGATCAGCGCGGCACGCTCGTAGTCGAGTTCCTTCGCGGCGGTCTTCATCTGCCGCTCGAGGTCCACGATCATCCTCGCGAGTTCGTCCTTCGGGAGGTCAGCTGCGGTGACGTAGGTGCCCGGCTCCTCGGAAATCGCGGCGCGGAGGCGGTCACCGATGTCGCGGATCGTCTTCTCGATCCCCGCCGGAGTGATCCCGTGCTCTTCGTTGTAAGCGCGCTGGATCACCTTGCGCCGATCGGTCTCATCGAGGGCGAACCGCATCGAGTCGGTTACGCGGTCGGCATACATGATGACCTGACCTCGAGGGTGCCGGGCGGCGCGACCGATCGTCTGCACCAGCGACCCGCCCGACCGCAGGTAGCCCTCCTTGTCGGCATCGAGGATGCATACCAGCGACACCTCGGGCAGGTCGAGGCCTTCGCGCAGGAGGTTGATCCCGACGACGACGTCATGCACTCCGAGGCGGAGGTCACGCAGGATCTCGATGCGCTGCAGTGTGTCGATCTCGGAGTGCAGGTACATCGAGCGGACGCCCATCTCCTGCAGATAGTCGTTCAAGTCCTCGGACATCTTCTTCGTGAGCGTCGTGACGAGGACGCGCTCGTGCCGCTCGATACGCTCGCGCACCTCGGTCAGGAGGTCGTCGATCTGACCCTTGGTCGGGCGGACCGAAATCTCAGGATCGATGATGCCGGTCGGGCGGATGACCTGCTCCGCGATCTGCGCGGAGTTGCCGAGCTCGTACGGGCCGGGAGTCGCGGACACGTAGATCACTTGGTTGATGTGGTTGCTGAACTCCTCGAAGTTCAGCGGACGATTGTCGAGGGCAGATGGAAGACGGAACCCGTACTCGACGAGCGTTTCCTTCCGCGCCTTGTCGCCCAGGAACATTCCCCTGACCTGAGGCACCGCGATGTGCGACTCGTCGATGAACAACAGCCAGTCCGACGGGAAGTAGTCGATCAGGGTCCAGGGTGTCGACCCCGGCGCCCGCCCGGCGAGGTGGCGCGAGTAGTTCTCGATGCCGGAGCAGTAGCCTGCCTCCCGCAACGTCTCGAGGTCATAGCGCGTGCGCTCCTCGAGACGTGCCGCTTCCAGGATGCGGCCGGCGCCCTTCATCTTCGCGAGTTCGCCCTCGAGTTCCGCCTGGATGCTGGCGATCGCCGTCTCCATCCGGTCCTTCGAGGTGACGAAGTGCTTTGCCGGGTAGATCGCGACGTGGTCCGACTCCTTCAGGATCTCGCCGGTCAGCGGGTCCAACGTGCTGATCCGCTCGACTTCGTCCCCGAAGAAATCGATGCGCACCGCCAGGTCCTCGTACGCCGGATAGACCGTAAGCGAGTCCCCGCGAACGCGGAACGTGCCGCGTACGAGGTTGAGGTCGTTGCGGGCGTACTGCATGTCCACCAGCTGACGCACGAGCGAGTTCCGGTTGACGTGCCGCCCCACCCACAACTGCTGGACGAACGATTCGTACTCACCCGGCTCACCGAGGCCGTAGATGCACGACACGGATGCCACGATGATCACGTCGCGGCGCTCGAAGAGTGCCCGCGTCGCGGCGTGGCGCATCTTGTCGATCTCTTCGTTGATGTCCGCGTCCTTGGCGATGTACGTGTCGGTGCGTGGGACGTACGCCTCCGGCTGGTAGTAGTCGTAGTACGAGACGAAGTACTCGACTTCGTTCTTCGGGAAGAACTCGCGGAACTCCTGCGCCAACTGGGCGGCCAGCGTGCGGTTCGGCGCGAGGATCAACGTCGGCCGCTGGTACTGCTCGATGACGTTCGCCATCGTGAACGTCTTGCCCGTGCCGGTGGCGCCGCGCAGCGTCTGCGCACGCAGCCCCTGGTTGAGCCCGCCGATCAGCGACTCGACTGCCGTCGGTTGGTCGCCCATCAGACGGAAGTCCGAGACGATCTCGAACGGCTTCCCAGGCACCTCGGGCGGTCGGGCTTCGGTCGATTCGATGGTCACGAGGGCTCCCGGCTGGCGTCGCGAGAGACTCCGCGACGCGAGAGGCCAGTTTACGCCGCGATGAGGATTTCGAACAGATGTACGAGTGCCCCCGGCCTACCTGTAGGCCTGCGTGGATGGAACCCCCGCGCTCGTCACACCGAGACCAAAGCGGTGGACGCGGTTCTTGCCCGCCCGCTTCGCCTCAAACAGCGCTTCGTCCGCCTGCGCGATCAGCGCCTCAGATTCACCAGGATTCGGGAGTGGTAGCGAAGCGGCCCCGATCGACACTGTGAAATGCCTCGCTGGATCACCGGGGAGCGGATACCGAGTCGTCCGGAACTCGAAGGCCTCGATCGCAACGCGCAGCTTCTCTGCCACGGGAGCCGTGCGCTCCCCGTCAGTCTCGGGGAGCACGACCGCGAATTCCTCGCCGCCATAGCGACCGGCCATGTCGGACTCGCGGAGGTTGTCGCGGATCAGTTTCGACGTCGCCGACAGCACGTAGTCGCGCGAAGGCGTGTCCCCCGAGGTCGTTCGCCTGCTTGAAGTTGTCGAGGTCGATCATCAGGACGGAGAGATTGCGGCCGTACCGCTGGGCCCGCCGGAACTCGACCCCGAACGCCTCGAAGAAGGCGCGGCGGTTCCAGATGCCGGTGAGCGGATCGGTCGCAGCGAGTTTCTCCAGTTGTGCCGTCGCCTCGCGCAATGCCGCGGCGGTCCGCACGAGGCGTCGCTCACGCCGGAGCGCCTCTCGGCTGTCCAGCATCAACTGGGCGATGAGCGCCAGCAGCAGCGCGATCAGCGGGACGAACCAGGCCGGTGAGGTGCGCCCGCGTCCCACGGCGATGAACACCACGGCCAGCGCCAGCGCCACGAGCGTGCCCGCGACGAGTGCCGCCCGCGTCCGGATCAGCAACTTCGCACGCCAGATCACGCGCTCACCTCGCGGCGGCCCTGCTGTTCCAGGGCTGCCCGTACCAGCGCCTCGATCGTGTCCGCATCCGGACGGGCCGACATCGTTGCCTGCACCAGTCGCTCTGCCTCACGGCGCGCGTACTGCAGTGCCATCAGCGCCTCCACCGCGTCGTCGCGCAGGTCGGAGGCGACACCGGCGGCCGCGAATGCCTCGATGTCGTCCCCGTCGAGGGCAGCTTCTGCCGTGACCTTGCCCGCGAGTTGCGCCACGATCGTCTGCGACAGGCGCACGCCGATGCCGGGCAGCTGCTGGATCGCCTTGACGTCGCCAGCCTCGATCCAGCGCGCGATCTCGGCGACCGGATACGTGAGCGCGCGCACGGCCTTCACCGGCCCAACGTCCGGCACCTCAATGAACTTGCGGAAGAAGTCGCGCTCCTCCAGGTGACGGAAGCCCACGATCAGCGGCTGCGGGTTGCGTTCCGACACGTGGTAGTAGGTGTAGAGGGTCGTCTCTGGCACATCGAGGGCGGCCGCCACCCACGCCGCGGCATAGAGGGGCACACGTACCTCGTAGGTCACGCCGCCGAGGACTTCCAGCCAGGCGGTAGCGGTCGCCTCATCCCAGCGGGTCACGGTGCCGCGGAGGGCGGCGATCATCGGGCCATCGCCTCTTCGAGTCGTGCGTCCGCGAGCCTCGTGAGCGCGATCGCGATCGCGTCGGTGACGTCCAGCGGCCCGGCAAGTTCGGTCAGCCCGATGTGGAGCAGCACCATCTGCTGCACCTGCTCCTTGGGCGCTCCACCGTACCCGCACACCGATTCCTTCACGGCCGACGGTGTGTACTCGAACACCGGCAGACCCGAGGTGGCTGCGGCAACCATCGCCGCGGCCCGTGCCTCGCCGATCGCGAGCGCCGACTTCACGTTCTCAGCGACGAACTGCTGCTCGATCGCGACCTCGTCCGGGTGGTATTCGAGGATCAAGCCACGAACACAGTCGAAGATCCGCGCGAGGCGATTGGCACGAGAGACGGTCGATCGCTGGCGGAGCGCCCCGGAATGCACCAAGGTGCCCCCGGAACCGCGGGGTTCCACGATGCCGTAGCCCGTGACCGCTAGGCCGGGGTCGATACCGAGGACTCGTCGGGTTGGCGGCGTCTGCGCCGGCACAGGCGGTCAGTCCGCCGCAGCGAGGATCGCGTCGCTGATGACCGCATTCGAGTAGACGCGGGAGACATCGTCCAGGTCGTCCAGTTTCTCGAACAGCCGGAGCGCGGCCTCGCTGTCCTTCTCGTTCAGTTCGACCCGGCTCTTGGGGATGGGGGCGAGTTCGGCGCTTTCCACCGTGATCCCCTGTGCCTCGAGTGCCTCCCGCACCTTATGCAGGTCCGCCGGCTCCGTGATCACGTCCATCGAGTCGTCGCTGATGTCGATGTCGACCGCGCCGGCTTCGATCACCTGCATCTGGAGTTCGTCCAGATCCTTGCCGGTCGCGTCGATCGTGATGAGGCCGCGCGGATCGAACTGCCAGCCGACCGCGCCTGCCTCGCCGAGGTTGCCGCCGCCGCGGGAGAACGCGAAGCGCACTTCTGCCACGGTGCGGTTCCGGTTGTCGGTGACGGCCTGCACGATGACTGCGGTGCCACCTGGGCCATAGCCCTCGTAGGTGACTTCGGTGAGGTTGGCGCCTTCGCCCGCGCCGGTCGCCTTCTTGATCGCGCGGTCGATGTTCTCGCCGGGCATGTTGGCAGAGCGGGCCTTCAGGACGGCGAGGCGGAGCGCAGCGTTTACGTCCGGGTTCGGATCGCCCTGACGCGCAGCCATGGTGATGTCACGGGCCAACTTCGTGAAGAGTTGCCCCTTCTTGGCATCCGTGGCGGCCTTTTTGTGCTTGATCGAGGACCACTTGGAGTGACCGGACACTCAGGACCCCCTGCGCGTGATGATCGAGGTGGTGGTGGATCGAGGGCGTCGAGTCTGACGAAACCCGTCGGCGAGCGTAGCACAGGGGTTCGGGAGGGGGAGGGGCGGAACGGTCCGCCCTAGCCGCCGAGCACGACGTTGTCGATCAGCCGCGTACCCGCGAACCGCACGGCCACCGACAGCAGTGCACCACGAGCAGCGACGCCTGCGAGTTCCTCCAGCGTCTCTGTGTCGGCGAGCGAGACGTACTCAGGCCGCGCCAGCGGCTGCGCCTCGATCTCTGAGTGCACGAGGGCACGCAGCGAATCCGCGTCGCGCATGCCATCCGCCCATGCCGCTTCCGCCCGCCGCAGGCCGCGAGAAATGCCGAGGGCCTGCGAGCGCTCCTCAGGCGAGAGGTAGACGTTGCGGGACGACATCGCGAGGCCGTCCGGCTCTCGGATGATCGGGCACCCGACGACGTCCACTGGGAGGACGAGATCACGCGCGAGGCGGCGGATCACCATCAACTGCTGGGCGTCCTTCTGGCCGAAATACCCGCGGCAAGGGCCGGCGATCGCAAACAACTTCGTCACCACGGTCGCTACGCCATCGAAGTGCCCGGGCCGCGCCGCACCTTCGAGGACACGCGACAGCGGGCCGACCGACACCGTCGTGCAGGCGCCCTCGGGGTAGATTTCTTCGATGGACGGCGCAAGCACAAGGTCGACGCCCTCGGCCGCACAGGCCTCCAGATCTCGCGCCTCGTCACGGGGATAGCGCGTGAAATCATCGTTGGGGCCGAACTGGGTCGGGTTCACGAAGATCGTGACGGCGACGGCACTGCACTCGGCGCGGGCGCGTCGCATGAGCGAACGGTGCCCCTCGTGGAGGTAACCCATCGTGGGTACCAGTCCGAGACCCTCACGGGCAGCCTGCCCGCCGGCGAGTAACTCGTCGCGCGCCGCGCGGAACTCCGCCACCGTCCGTGCAACGATCATCGAGGCGTCCGTGTCAGATACGCCGGCTGGCGGGGGCTAGTCCGCAACCTGCTGCTCGACCTGCGAATCAACGGGGACGTCCGCCGTCCGTGGGACGTCGTCGCTGTGTGCCTCTCGCAGGACTCGCTCCGCGTGACTCATGTCGTCCTCGTCTGAAGGCGTCATGCGGCGGATCAGTTCGAGCGCGCGTTCGTCCATGTAGGCCGACTCCGCCGCCGTCGGGAACGAACCGTCCTCCACGGCCTCGCGGTATGCACGCAGGCCGTCGACTATGGTGGCGCCGACATCAGCAAATTTGCGGGCGTGCTTCATCTCCCGGTCCTGCTGGATCGACAGGATGTCGTGGAATACCTGTACCTGGCCTGAGGTAAACGGACCAGAGCCGATGCCGATCGTGGGAACGCTCACTCGCTGCGTGATCATGTGGGCGAGCGCCGTGGGCACTAGTTCGAGGACGATGGCGTATGCACCGGCCTCCGCGAGCGCCTTCGCATCCGCGATGAGCCGCACCGCCTCGCGCGGCGTCTTGCCCTGTACCCGCCACCCGCCGAGCGCGTTCACGCTCTGCGGTGTCAGGCCGATGTGGCCCATGACCGGGATGCCGGCCTCCACCATCCGTGCGACAGCCTCCGCCGAGCGCTGGCCGCCCTCGAGTTTCACCGAGTCGCAGCCGGTCTCCTTCATCAGCCGCGTGGCCGACTCCAGCGCCTGCTGCCACCCCAACTGGTAGGTGCCGAACGGCAGGTCGACGACGACGTGGGCACGTTTGGCGCCCCGGACGACGGCCTTGCCGTGGTGGATCATGTCTTCGAGTGTCACCGGCAGGGTCGAGTCGTACCCCAGGACGGTCATGCCCAGAGAGTCGCCGACGAGGATGATCGGGATGCCCGCCTCGTCCACGGCCTTGGCCGCCGGGTAGTCGTACGCCGTCACCATGGTGATCGGCCTGCCGCGTTCGCGCATCCGTTGGATGTCGAGCACCGAGATCGCGCGGGTCGTGGGTTGCTTGGACATTTGAGAGGCCCCTGTCAGTCCCGGTCGTCACGACGATCCGGGCTCAGGCACCGCTGGGGGAGTCGTCCCGGCCGTCCACCGATGAACCGCCCACGAAGGGGTCAGGGCTCGGCTGCCGAACTCGCTCCAAGGCCAGTATAGAAAACCCACGGAGCACGTCAACGCACCCGTGATAAGGGCCTTTTGGGCTCAGCCCTGCCACTCCCCGACGGACGGCACACCGGCGAGGCCCGTCGCCGCTCGCGTCGCCTTCAGGATCGCGCGGGACATCGCGAGCGCGGCCATCGCCTCGAGGGCGGTGATGCCATCGGGAGGGCTCTCTACCTCGCCCGTAGCGAGGGCGAAGACCGTGTCACCGTCCGCGTGGGTGTGGACGGGCCAAATCGCGTGCGCGAAGCCGTCGTGAGCGACGGTGGCAAGGCGATTCGCCTGTGCCTTTGTCAGGCGGGCGTTCGTGGCGATCACGGCGATCGTGGTGTTCCCGCCCGGCTTGGCGAGGTCTTCGGCGGTTGGAGCGTCTTCGGGCGGTGGATAGCGACGTCCGGTGCGCAGCAACCGCTCGGGGTCGAGGAACGTGCCCGGGCGGTCGCCCCGAGGCGCAGCCACCCAACGCCCTCGAGCGTCGCGCACCGAGCCAGCGGCGTTCACCACAACGAAGGCGCCCACGATGACGCCGGTGTCGAGGCGCTCCGACGCGGTGCCGACGCCGCCCTTCAGCAGTCGCTCGCGCCCGCCACCCTTCGCCATGGTCGCGCCCGTGCCGGCGCCCACGGTGCCCTCGGCCACCCGCCCACCTCGGGCAGCGGCAGCGGCGCGGTAGCCAGCGGCCACGTCGGGCCAGGCCGGCTTCCCGGTCGGGAGGTCGAAGATGACGGCGGCGGGGACGATCGGGATGACGAAGCCGCCGTAGCCGACGCCGACCCCACGTTCGTGCAGGAACCGCACGACACCGCTGGCAGCCTCCAGGCCGAAGGCCGAGCCGCCGGTCAGCAGGACGGCATGTACCTCCTGCACCGCGTTCTCAGGACGCAGGAGGTCGGTCTCACGTGTGCCGGGAGCGGCTCCCCGTACATCGACGCCTCCCACGGTCCCCGAGGGCGCCAGGATGGCGGTGCAGCCGGTGGCGGCGCGCCGGTCGGTCCAGTGGCCGACGCGGATCCCGGCGATGTCCGTGATCGCATCGAGCAGTGGCAGGGTCGGGGCGCGGCGCCGGGAAGGCACCGCCTAGACGGCGCGAGCGGCCAGCACGCGCGCGGGGATCACGTGGTCGTAGAACTCGACCACGCGCCGTACATACGCCTCGGGCGCCTCGCGGTAGCCGGTGGCGTGGCCTCGTCCGGCCGAGATCCAGACCTGGTCACGCGCATCGAGGGACGCGGCGGCCAGGTTGAGCGTGGTGGACGGCGGCAACAGCGTGTCGCCCTGGTTGTGGATGTAGAGCACCGGCACGCCGACACGGTTGACGATCGCGATCGGCTCGAGTGCATCGATGTCGGCGCCGTAGAGGCGTCGCGCCACGCGGCCCACGAGGGTCAGCGCGGGTGAGGGCAGCCAGCGCCAGCGGCGGTGCAGGTACTCGCGCATGGTCGGGAAGGCCGAGTCGGCTACGACTGCGGTCACGTCGACGCGGTTGGCGGCGGCGGCCAGCGCGACCGCTGCACCGAAGCCGAAGCCATGCAGGATGACCGGGACGCCCACCATCCGGCGCCGGACGCACGCAACGGCCGCTGCCACATCGAGTTTCTCGTCGCGGCCCAGCGTGTCACGGGTGCCACCGGACTCGCCGTGGCCACGGAGGTCAAAGGTAAAGACGGAGTAGCCCCGGCGGACGTAGTCGCGCGCGAGGTCGAGCAGGCGGCGGTCGATGTCGGTACGCGTGGCCTCGAGGTCATGGACGAGGACGACGACGGCGCGGGCGCCGGGCGACTCCAGGAACCACCCACGGAGCGTCAGGCGGTCGGCGGTGAGGAACTGTGCTTCTTCGTAGCGGAGGCCGACATCGGCGGGCGA
>CANFFZ010000069.1 GCA_947446155.1 Chloroflexota bacterium
CCCACATCCAGCAGGCCATCGCCGCCCTCATCCGCGACTCCCGCCCCGGCGCCCCCCGCCCGCCGTCGAACAACTAGCGCCGTCCCCGAGGGCTCTGGGAGCGAGGCATCTCCGGCGCGCCGGATGCTACCGTTGGATCATGATCCCGCAGGAGCTCGAAACCCTCGTTTACCTCGTCGTGCCCGCGAACTGATCGATCGCGAGTACGCGAAACCACTCGACCTCGACGCGACCTTCGAGCGCGTGCGCGCATCCGGTGCCGAGGTCCTGCAGGAGCCCATCGCTCAGCCCTGGGGCATGCGCGACTGTGCCTTCCGCGACCCGTCCGGCAACACCGATCCAGATCGCTCAGGCGCCCGCGTCCTAGTCACACCGCCACATCTCTGCTCTGAACGTCGAGGCCGTACACATGAACAAGTCGAAGTCAGGTGCGAGCGAAGACCCGTCGGCATCGGCATCCGATCTCATCTCGAACCGGATCGCCGAACTCGGAGACTGGCGAGGCGAAACCCTCAGCCGCATGCGCATGCTCATTCAGAAGGCAGACCCGGACGTCGTCGAAGAATGGAAGTGGATGGGCACCCCCATCTGGTCGCACGACGGCATCATCTGCACGGGCGAGTCCTACAAGCAGATCGTCAAACTCACCTTCGCGAAGGGCGCATCGCTGGAAGACCCGAAGGGTCTCTTCAACTCCAGCCTTGAGGGAAACGTGCGCCGCGCGATCGACATCCACGAAGGCGAGAAAGTGAACGAAGCCGCCTTCAAAGCGCTCGTCCGCGAAGCCATCGCCCTCAACACGGCTGCCAAGGCGAAACCGTCGAAGAAGGCGAAGTCTTAGGGGCACTCCCGCGGACCTCCTGGCTCCCTCTGGTTCCATGTGGCTCCCCTCGACCCGTGAGGGGCGAGGGGGCTGGGGGGAGTGGGTGACACAGTCCTGGAGAACCCCCCCCGAGGGCGGGGGCAGGGGGTGGGGCTGCCTGCGCCGTAGGCGCAGCAGTACGGCTCCCTCGCCAACCTCGATGCCGGGGGTCGCGCTCATTCCCCAAGGCCCACCCGACCCGAGGTTTGCTCCAGCGGCAAACAGGCACCTAGACTCAGTGCATACCCATTTCCCGCCGATCGGGGCGGCGTCGGCATCCTTGCCGAGTCAGCCGCCTCCTGACTGTCCAGGGTCAGCGGAGGCTACGTGAACGAATACGAACTCGTGTCGATTATCCATCCGCGTCTCAACGCGGATGAGACGACGGCGGCCATCGCCACCGTCGAGGGCCAGATCGTCTCCAACAGCGGCGAACTGCTCTCCACGGACGTCTGGGGCCGGCGCCGGCTGGCTTACCCCATCAACCACCTCCTGGAAGGCACATACGTCCTCATGACGTTCCGCCTCGCGCCGGACAAGGCCCCCGTCCTGGAGGCCCTCCTGCGTATCTCCGAGCAGGTGCTCCGGCACTTGCTCGTCCGTGGGATCATCCCCTTCCAGGGCCACGACCGCCGCGATCGTGATCGCGACGACCGTGACGAGCGAGGCCCCATGGCCAGTGCCCCTTCGGACGCCGACCCGGAGATGGCTGAGGCCGAAGCGGCTGTCGCCGCCGAGTAACGAATTCTCCCCGGATTCCGGAGCAACCTGTGCTCAACAAGTGCATGATCATCGGCCACCTCGGGCGCGATCCCGAGATGCGGTACACCGCCAACGGTGCTGCCGTGACCACCTTCTCTGTGGCGTCCAGCCGTCGGTTCACCACCAACGGCGAACAGCGCGAAGAGACCGAGTGGTTCAACGTGGTCACCTGGGCCCGTCTCGCGGAGACGTGCGCGCAGTACCTGCAGAAGGGTCGACTGGTCTACGTCGAGGGACGCATGCAGACGCGCTCCTGGGACGACCAGGCGACCGGTGTGAAGAAATACCGCACGGAACTGATCGCCGAAGAGGTGAAGTTCCTGGGCGGCCGTGACGGTGGTGCTGGTGGCGGTGGCGGGTTCGCACCCGGCATGGCTGTCGGCCCCGACAGTGAAGGCGACATCGACCCGGACGACCTGCCGTTCTAACGGCACCCCGGGCAGTGGAGGATTGACGATGAACGACGACGGCGAAGAGCGACGCGGACGCGGTGGCCGAGGTGGTGGTGGCGGTGGATTCCATCGCCCACGCGGCTGCGAGTTCTGTCGTGCCAAGACGGACATCGTCGACTACAAGGACACCAACATGTTGCGCCGGTACATCACCGAGCGCGGCAAGATGGAGCCGCGTCGCAAGGCGTCCACGTGCGCGCGTCACCAGCGCGCCGTCGCGCAGGCCGTGAAGCGAGCGCGCACCATCGCCCTGCTGCCCTACACCTCGGAGCACATCCGTCTCTCCGGGCTGCACCTCGGGCGTCGGTAGGCATCGCTGGGCAGGCGGGGACACCCGTCTGCTGAGGGGAGTGTGACGTGGCGGCCACCCGTTCCTCCCGCGCGGCCGATCGCCGCGCACGTCAAGAGATCGAGGGCCGCACCGAGCGCCGCATCTACCTCGTCGTCGCCGTGGTCGGTGCTGTCGTCCTCGCGATCATCGCTGCAGGCATCATCCTCACCGTCGTCCTGCCCCCTCGCTCGACCGTCGTGAAGGTCGGAGACCGCGAGTTCACCGCTCGCGACCTCGCGACGCGGTTGAAGTACGCCGTCTTCGTCGAACAGAACTCCTCAGTCGTCACCGACCCGGCAGGCGGCATCCCCGTGCTGACGCGAGAGGAACTGCTGCGCCAGAAGGCCGGCGAACTCGGTGTCACGGACGTCACCGATGAGGAAATGGCGAAGGAACTGCGGAAGCGAGCGGGTGTCGCCGAAGACGCCTCGGAAGAGAACTTCCGCACGGCGTACGACGCCTACTTGAAGCCATTCCCGCTCTCGCGTGACGAGTTCGAGGCCGTCGTTCGCGTCAGCGTGCTGCGCCAGAAGGCCGCCGACGCCTTCAAGGCGAAGGTCCCCGAGGCCGGCACCCAGCTCCACATCCTCGGCGTCACCAGTACGGACCGCGAGCAACTCGAGGCCTTGCGCGCCGCCGTCGCTGGCGGCAAGCCGTTCGAGGCCGAGGCGATCGCGCGTGGGCTCGGGAAGGAGGGGCAGGTCGACTTCTCATGGGTTGACCCTGCCTCATTGCCTGAAGGCCGCGCCTCGCTCCGCACACTGAAGGCGAACGATCTGTCGGAGCTCATCGTGGATGAGCGCGGTGGCATCTTCCTCGCGCAGATCAGCGAGCGCGACGAGAACCGCAAGTACGATGACGCCATGAAGGCCCAGATTGCCAACCGCCAACTGCTTGAGTGGATCAAGCAGCAGGAGACCGCCCTCGTCGGGCCGTCGTCTCTCTCGGGGAGTGCGAAGTCCTGGGTCGCGCGCCAGGTGAAAGGTGCTCTCTCGGACGCCACGCGGAAGGCACAGGAAGCACAGCAGGTCAAGAAGTGAGCGAGACCGTCGGCGTCTCCCTTCTCGGTGCGGGTAACATCGGCGCCGGCGTCATCGCCGCGCTCGCGGCGGGCGCTTCCCGATACGCCGACCGCGTCGGCCGTCCGATCGAGGTGCGTCGCGTGATGGTGCGCGACACGGCGCGCGTGCGCGCGGGCCTCTCACCGCAGCAGATCGTCTCCCGCCTGGAAGACGTCCTCGGCGACCCCGGTACCCAGATCGTCATCGAGATGATGGGCGGGGAACATCCCGCGCGCGAGGCGATCGAGGCCGCGCTGCGCTCGGGTCGCCATGTGGTCACCGCCAACAAAGAAGTCATGGCGAAGGCCGGGGGTGAACTGCTTCAGGTCGCCGCTGACCACGGCGTTCGCCTGCTGTACGAGGCCTCGGTCGGTGGTGGCATCCCCGTGATCGGCCCGCTCTCGCGTGACCTCCTCGCGAACGAGGTCTCCGCGATCACCGCCATCATCAACGGCACCACCAACTACATTCTCACCGCCATGACCCAGCAGGGTGCCGACTACGCCGACGTCCTCGCCGAGGCCCAGCGCCTCGGTTACGCCGAACCGGATCCGACCGCGGATGTCGAGGGCATCGACGCGGCGTACAAGATCGCGGTGCTGTGCGGGCTCGCCTTCAACGTGGAGATCCGCCCGGACGAGGTGTCACGGCAGGGCATCTCCTCGATCACCGCGCGCGACATCGCCTACGCGGAGCGTCTCGGCTACGTGATCAAACTGCTCGCCGGCGCGCGCCTGATCGGCGGCGCGGTCGCGGCGATAGTGCAGCCCACGCTCGTCGGTGCGAACGAGCCACTCGCGAAGGTCGATGGCGTCCTCAATGCCGTCCAGTTCGAGGGCGACCTCGTCGGGCGGGTGCTGTTCGAGGGCCCCGGCGCGGGCCCCGGCCCGACGGCGTCCTCGATCCTCGCGGACGTGCTCGATGTCGCGCAGGACGTAGTCACCGGGCGCCGCCCGCTGGCCTTCGTGCCGCGCCGCCGGCTGCGCGTTGCGCTCCCCGCGGAGCACGAGGCGCGCTACTACCTGCGGATCTCCGTGCAGGATCAGCCAGGCGTGCTCGCGCGGATCGCCGCCGTCCTCGGCGAGCAGCAGATCTCGATCGCATCGGTCATCCAGTTCGACCGTGCGACGGCAGACGGCACCGCGGAACTCGTCTTCACGACGCATCAGGCTTCGGGCGGTGCGCTGGAGGCGGCAGTCGCCGCGATTCGCGCGATGGACGTCGTACGCGAGGTCGGCAACGTGTTGCCGATGGCTGGCTAGGAGCGCGCCATGGTCGGGCAGGACACACCAGACGCCGGAGCGCTCCCCGTGTTGCCCGCACCGCTACCCGGCCAGGGCACTTGGATCGGCGACGAGATCCAGCGCGCCCAGCAGAAGATCGAGTCCCTCACCCGCGAGATCACGATGCTCCAGCACTCCCTGAAAGCGCAGCAGGACGAGACCGCCCGTCTCGTCGACACGCTCCAGGTCGTCGATGGCCGCACACTCCGCCACGAGGCCGGCCAGGAGGCCGCGCTTGAGGTGCGTCAGGAACTCGTTGGCCTCGAAGAGCGGATTGCTGGCGAGTCGGCGTTGCGTCGCGATCTCGCCGCGCAACTCGCGCGTGCGGAGGAGCGTGAGCCAGAGACACAACGCGAACTCCAGCGCGTGCTCTCCCAGATCGCCGCGCAACTCGATGAAGCGACCGGACGCGATGCCGCCGTGCTCGCGCGCCAGCGCTCGATCCTCGAAGAGGCGGCCGAGCGCGAACGTGACGACCGTGACCAGGCCTCTCGCCTCGAAGCGCTCGAGCGCCGCCTCGGTGCGCTCGAACAGCAGGGACGCCACAGCGGCGTCGAGATCGCGCGCGTCGTCTCCTCGTTCGCGCCACTCCTCGGCACCCTCGAGTCCGTGGAGGCCCGTGTGCGTACGCTCCAGGCGGACCAGCGCCGCATGGACGACGACGTCGCGGTAGTGCGCGCGATCCGCGACCGCGAGGAGGCGCTCCTCGAAGTGCTGGAGCAGCAGCGCGTCACGCGCGCCCGCGTGGAGGACCGCCTCAACACGGTCGAGGAGACCGTTGAGGAAATCCGCCGCCGTCAGAGTGCGCTCGCGGAAGAGCAGGCCATCCTCGGACGCACGCAGTCCGGGGCCACCGAGGACCGTCGCGACATCCTCGAGCGGATCGAGTCGCAGCGGGACGTCGTGATGGAGCACCTGCGGCGTGTGCTCCGCGCGAGCGAAGAGACCGCCCGTCGCCACATCGAGGAAGTCGAGCGCGAGATCCGGATCGCGCGCGCGCTCGTGACGCGCCTGGACGAGCAGCACGAGGACGCCGGACGGGAGCAACCGCTGTGAGCCCAGCGCCTACCGCGACGGACCCGACGCGCTTCATCATGGAGCGCTACCGCGACCGCCTCCCGATCACCGACCAGACGCCGATGGTCACCCTGGGCGAGGGCGGCACCCCGCTCGTGCGCTCCCGCATGCTCGAGGGCGAACTTGGGCTTGAGGCGCTCTACTTCAAACTCGAATACCTGAACCCCACCGGCTCCTTCAAGGACCGTGGCATGGTGATGGTCGTCGCGAAGGCCGTCGAGGCGGGCGCGAAGGCGGTGATCTGCGCCTCTACCGGGAACACCTCGGCCTCGGCGGCCGCATACGCAGTACGCCACGGCCTGAAGGCATACGTGATCGTCCCCGCCGGCAAGATCGCGATGGGCAAACTCGCGCAGGCCGTCGTCCACGGAGCAGAGATCGTGCAGATCGATGGGTCATTCGATGACGCGCTGAACATCGTGCGCGACATCGGGGAGCGCCACAGCGTCGCCATCGTGAACTCGGTGAGCCCCTACCGCATCGAGGGCCAGAAGACCGCCTCGTTCGAGATCGTGGACGACCTCGGTGATGCCCCAGACCTCCTCTGCATCCCCGTCGGGAACGCCGGCAATATCACGGCCTACTGGAAGGGCTTCGAGGAGTACCACCGCTCGGAGCGCTCCACGCTCCTGCCGAAGATGTGGGGCTTCCAGGCCGCTGGCGCGGCACCGATCGTCCTCGGTCACAAGGTCGAGCACCCCGAGACCATCGCCACCGCCATCCGCATCGGAAATCCCGCCTCGTGGGACGGTGCGGTGAACGCGCGCGATGCCTCCGGCGGCGAGATCTCCGCCGTCACCGACGAAGAAATCCTCGAGGCTTATCGCCGCCTCGCCGCTGACGAGGGCCTCTTCTGCGAGCCTGCCTCGGCCGCCTCGGTCGCTGGCCTGATGAAGCGCCACCGCGCCGGCGCGGACTTGCGAGGCAAGATCGTCGTCTGCGTCCTGACGGGCCACGGCCTGAAGGACCCCGACACCGCGATGACCGTCGAGGCCACGCTGCACCAGTCCCCCGCGACGGTCGCCGAGGTCGAACGCGTCCTCGGCTGGTCCTAGTCGCTGCCCGTGCCACATCGTCCTTACTGACGTGTCGTAAGTCCCGTCCCAAACTGCTGTATTCTCACTGCCTCGCCCGATGACCTCCGGAGGATGCTTGATGGCGCCATCGATGCCCCGTGCTGAGGCGAACCGCGATGCGCTCATCGCCACGCTCCACACGATGATCAACAACCTCGGCCTCAACCCCGATGACGAGGGACTCGCAGACACGCCGCGCCGAATCGCGGACATGTACCTCGAACTCTTCCAGGGCCTCTGGCAGGATCCTGCCGAAGTGCTCAACGTCACCTTCGATGAGAAGTACGACGAGATGGTGATCCTTCGCGACATCCCGTTCTATTCGATGTGTGAGCACCACTTCCTGCCCTTCCACGGACAGGCCCATGTTGGCTACCTCCCCGACGGCAAGATCGTCGGCCTCTCCAAACTCGCGAGGGCGGTCGAGATATTCGCGCACCGCCCGCAGGTGCAGGAGCGGCTCACCAGCCAGATCGCGGACTGCATCGAGACCGAGTTGGGCGCGAAGGGCGTCGGCGTCGTCATCAACGCCGAGCACCTTTGCATGACCGCCCGAGGCGTCCGCAAGCCCGGCTCCTCGATGGTCACCTCCGCTATGCGCGGCCGCTTCCGTTCCGACATGTCCACCCGCAGCGAGTTCCTTCGCCTGATCGGGCAGATCTAGTCCCATGACCCCCGGTGAGGCTCCGGCCGCGCTCCCCCTTCCGAGGCGCATCGCGATGCTCTCGCTGCACACCTCGCCACTCGCACCGCTCGGCGGGCGGGAGACCGGCGGGATGAACGTCTACGTCCTCGAAGTGGCGCGTGGCCTCGCGGCGCTCGGTGTCGTCGTCGATGTATTCACGCGCCGCACCGGGGAAGCCGAGTCCGAGGTCGTCGAGTTCGCGCCCGGCGCACGCCTCGTGCAGATCACCGCGGGCCCCGTCGATCGCCTGGAGAAAGAAGACCTTCTCCCGTTCGTCGATGCCTTCGTCGACCGTGTCGAGGCGTTCCGTGCTCGTGAGGATGCGGCCTACGACGCCATCTACTCGCACTACTGGCTCTCCGTCGCCGCCGGCGACCGGCTCGCCTCGATGTGGCACGTGCCGCACGAGGCGATGTTCCACACGCTCGGTGACGTGAAGTTGCGCGCGCGCGTCTCCGAGTCGGAGCGCCCCGAGCGACTCGAGGCCGAGCGACGGCTGGTCCACTCCCTCGACCGCATCGTCGCGGCGACGGAACACGAGCGGCAGTTGCTGCGGCAGATCTTCCGCGTGGATGCGCACCGCATCGCTGTGATCCCGCTCGGCGTCGACCGCAGCATGTTCACCCCGCGCCCGCAGGCCGAGTCCCGCGCGCGCCTGGGCCTCGATCCCGCGCGCCGGTTCGTCCTCGCCGTCGGACGCATCGAGCCGCTGAAGGGCCTCGACATCCTGATCCGCGCGATCGGTGAACTGCAGGCGCGTGTCCCCGTCGGCCTCCTGATCATCGGTGGTGACGAGCGCGCCGAGCCCGAGGTCGCGCGCCTGCGCGGTGTCGCCGCCGAGGTCGGGGCGAGTACCGCTGTGCAGTTCCTCGGCCCGAAGCCGCACGACACACTCGCTGATTGGTACGCCGCCGCCGATGTCGTCGCGGTGCCGTCCTTCTACGAGTCGTTCGGCCTCGTGGCGGTCGAGGCGATGGCGTGCGCGACACCGGTCGTCGCCTCGCGTGTGGGTGGGCTCGCCTCGACGGTGGTGGACGGGCGGACGGGCTACCTGGTGCCGTGGCGCTGCCCGGAGCCGTTCGCCGAGCGGATCGAACTCCTCCTCCGCAACGAGCCGCTCCGCCTCGCCCTCGGCGCGGCTGGTGCCGAGCGCATGCGCAACTACGACTGGAGCGTCGTCGCGGAACGCGTGGGCGCGGCCACCGCAGCGCTCATCGAGGAGTACCGCCAGGGCCTCGCCTCGTAGACTCGCCGCCCGAGAAGTTGCGCGGGCGATAGACTGCGCGCCATGATGATGGCTACCGAGATCGACATGACCGCCGACTTCATCACCGAACTGACGGCGAAGGTGCCGAAGCGCGCCCTCGCGATCTTTGCGCACCCGGACGACGCCGAGTTCACCTGCGGCGGCACCATCGCCCTCCTCGTCAAACTCGGCTGGACCGTCGATGTGCTCGTCACGACCTCGGGTAACAAGGGAACGAAGGATCCGAGCGTCACGCCGCAGTTCCTCGCCGGTGAGCGCGAGGAAGAGCAGCGTCGCGCGAGCGCGATCCTGGGCGCGAACGAGCCGGTGTTCCTCGGCTTCCCGGATGGCTACATCGCCCCGGACAACGAGATGCGCGGGTTGATCGTCCGGCACATCCGCCTGACCCGGCCTGAACTCGTCATCACGTGGGACGGCTTCCGCCCGGGCTTCAACCACCGCGACCACCGCTACACCGGTCAGGCCACCTACGACGCGATCTACCCGGCCGCCGACGACCACCTCTACTACCCGCTCGACAAGGAGGAGGACCTGGAGCCGCACCGCCCCGTCGCGCTGCTCCTCGCCGGCCCCGGAGAGCCGAACTACCACGTGGACATCGAGTCGGTGATGCGCACGAAGGTGCGGGCGATCCTCGCCCACACCTCCCAGATGCGTGGGCGCTCTGAGGCCGAGATGCTGAAGGTCTTCCGCGAGCGCGCCGCCGAGGCCCGCAAGAGCGGCCAGGACGGCCCAGCGCTCCGCGAGTCCTTCGTCAAAGTCCTCCTGCGCCGCTAGCCTCGATGTCACCCATCCGCATCGAGGCTCTGCGCCCGGACACCCCGACGGCTTCGCCCGGGCCGTCCGCGTCCTCATGGACGCTTTCGCCCCTATCGGTTGGCCGGACGACCTCGACGACGCCCGCAACGAGGTCCGTGAGTCGCTCGCGCCCGGGCGAGTCAGTCTGGTCGCTCGCGACGAATCTGGCGCCGTCCTCGGCTGGGTGGGCGGCCTCCACGAGTACGCGCGCGTCTGGGAACTCCACCCGCTGGCCGTCGCCCCTGCTGCGCAACGTCGAGGTGTGGGGCGTGCCCTAGTCGCGGCCCTCGAAGAGCGCGTAGCCGCTCTCGGCGGCCTGACGTTGCGCCTCGGCACTGACGACATGCACATCGTCGAGACCGGCGAAGGACGAACATCGTTGGCTGGTGTCGACCTCTATCCAGATCCGCTCAAGCATCTAAGCGGGATCCGCAATCTTCGCGGCCATCCGTACGAGTTCTACCTCGCGTGCGGGTATGCGATCATCGGTGTGGTGCCGGATGCCAACGGGATCGGGCAGCCAGACATTTTCATGTTGAAGCGAATCGCGCAGGAATAGTTCGCGACATCACCTCGAATGTGCGTGCAATCCGTTCCCCGAGTGTGCTGAGGGTTTGACACTGCCTACGGGCGGCCCCAGAATCACAGATCGCGCCTTGAACAGGCGCGCGCGTTTCCCACGCGAGCACGGTCGAATGGCCGCTTTGCAGTGAGGACCGGCGACGGATGACGTCGCGGCAAGGCTCACTGACAGGCCGTCCGGCCGTTCATGTTGCCTTCA
>CANFFZ010000070.1 GCA_947446155.1 Chloroflexota bacterium
GCGTCCACCGCGGCGCTCGAGGCTGCGGTGGACGCCTACTTCGCCACGGGCTTCCTCGCCGCCGGCTTGGTGGCGGGTGCCTTCGCGGCCGGCTTCTTGGCCGCGGGCTTGGCGGCCGGTTTCTTCGCGACTGGCTTGGCGGCGGGCTTCGACGGAACCATTCGCGGCTCCCTTCGGGGTGCGGCTACGCGCCGTGGAGGATGGCGTCGAGGCGGTCGGGGGAGGCCGAGGGGCCGACGACGGCGAGTGAGAACTTCGCGTTGGAGAACACCCGGGACGCGACACGCTGGACATCGGGAGCGGTGATGGAGCGCAGGCGCTCGACCGTGACGTCGGGGGGTTCGATGGCGCCGTCCTGAAGCAGTTGGCCGCCGAAGCGCTGCGCGAACGACATCGGTGTTTCGAGGCCGAGGCGGAACGAGCCGGCGGCGTAGTCCTTCGTGCGCGTCAGTTCCTCGGGACTCATCGGCTCCGAGGCGATGCGCTGGAGTTCGCCGATAATCACCTGGAGGGCCTCCTCCTGATGCTCGCGCGTCACGCCTGCACTCACCGACACCGAGCCGATGTCGCGGTAGCGCGACGACCCGGAGCCGACGGAGTACGCAAGACCTCGACGTTCACGCACCTCGGTGAAAAGGCGGCTAGACATGCCTCGGCCGAGGGCGGTGTTCATAATGTCGAGCGCGTACTTGTCCGGGTCGCTCCGTCCGATGCCGAGGACCGAGAGCGAGAGATTGCACTGCTCGATCTCGCGCTCGTCGATGCGGATGTACTCGGGCGGCCGCTCGGGCTTCGCGATGTCACGCTCGATCGCCTCGCCCGACGCCCAATCGCCGAACTGCCGGCCCGCGAAGTCGGTGACCCGCGCGGCATCGACGTTGCCGGCGATGGAGAGGACGGCGTTCTGGGGGTGGTAGTAAGTCGCCATGTGCGAGAAGAAGTCGTCGCGGTGCATCGTGCCGACGGTGTCGAGAGTGCCACCGATCGGCCAGCCGATCGGCTGGTCGCCGTAGGTGGCCTCCGAGATCAGTTCGCTCACCCAGTTCCCCGGTGAGTCCTTCGCGCGACGCAACTCCTGTTGCACGACCGTGCGCTCACGCTCGACCTCGACTGTCTCCATTAGCGAGCGCTGGAGCATGTCGCCAAGCACATCGAGTCCGGTCTCGACGCGCTCGTACGGGAGGTTGTTCCAGTAGCAGGTGACTTCTTTGGTGGTGAACGCGTTCAGGCCACCACCCGCGCCCTCGATCGCCTCGGAGATCATCGCGGCGCTCGGGCGACGGCTCGTGCCCTTGAAGAGCATGTGCTCGATGTAGTGCGAGAGGCCGTTGGTCGTCGGCGTCTCGTCGCGAGAACCGACGCCCACCCAGAGGGAGACGGCGGCGCTTTGAGCGGTGGGAATGGGCGTCACCACGACTCGAAGGCCATTCGGGAGGGTCGTGATCGTCCAGTTGTTTGCCACGATTACGTCCGTTCTGAGCCCCGCGCCCAGACTATCCGGCGCGATACCTACAAACCGTACGTGACAAGCGGTATAAAGGGCACCCGCTACGGCCCTGCCGGGGCGGGCTGCTAGGAGGTCGGTATGTCTGAGCGCGCCTTCAATGGTCGCATCCTGAACGTCAACCTGACCACCGGCCAGCACTGGGTCGAGGAACTGCCCGAGTCGATGTACCGGGAGCATCTCGGGGGGTACGGCCTCGGCGCCCGTCTGCTGTTCGACCGCATCCCTGCCGACGCCGAGCCGCTCGGCCCGGACAACGTCCTGGGGTTCATGCCGGGCCTGCTCACCGGCACCCCCCTCTTCGGCCAGCGCTTCCAGGTCGTCTGCAAGTCGCCCAAGAACGGCGGGTGGGGCGACGCCAACTGCGGCGGGGACTTCGGCCCCAGCCTGAAGTTCACCGGCTACGACGCCCTCCTCGTCTACGGCCAGGCCACGAAGCCCTCCTACATCTACATCGACGACACCACCGTCGAGGTGCGCGACGCGGCCCCCTACTGGGGTGGCCTCGCGATCGACACCGAAGACCGGCTGAAGGACGAACTAGGGAAGAAGATCTCCGTCGCCCTGATCGGCCCTGCGGGCGAAAAATTGTCGATCATGTCCGGCATCGCGAACGAGCGGGGACGCCTCGCGGCACGTTCCGGCGTAGGTGCGGTCATGGGCTCGAAGATGCTGAAGGCCGTGGTCGTCAAGCCTGAGAAGAAGATCATGGCGCAGACGAAGGACGTCCTGCAGACCGTGAAGTCGAGCCTCCAGGGGTTCAACCAGGCGTCGAAGACCTTCTTCACGACGTTCGGCACGACCGGCATCACGGCGAACTCCGCCATCAACGGCGACGCGCCCGTCCTCAACTGGGGTGGCGTCGGTGTCGTCGACCTCGTCGACCGGATGTCGATGGCGAACATGAACGGGCCAACCGTCAACGCCAGCATGGAGAAGAAGTACGCCTGCTGGCATTGCCCCGTCGCCTGCGGCGCAGAGTCCGTGGACGGCTCCGACCGAGGCGAGTTCGCCTTCCCGAAGCACACCCACCGCCCCGAGTACGAGACGATGGGCGCCTTCGGCGTGATGAACGGCGTCAACGACACGGACGCGATGATCGCGATCAACCACTGGTGTAACCAGTACGGCCTGGACACGATCTCGACTGGCGCCACGATCTCGTTCGCCATCGAGTGCTACACGGCTGGCCTCCTCACGAAGGAAGACACGGACGGCATCGACCTGACGTGGGCGAACGCCTCCGCCGTGCTGCAGGCACTGCATGCCATCGGCAAACGCGAGGGCAACCTCGGCGAGTTGCTGGCGGATGGGACGCGGATCGCGGCGCAGAAGATCGGGCGCAACGCTGGCGACTACGTCACCTCGATCGACGGCGAAGAGCCGCCGATGCACGACCCGAAACTCGATGTAGGCTTCGCCGCCTCGTACGCCCTCGACCCCACACCGGCGCGGCACACGCTGTGGTCGCCGGGCAAGTCGAGCAAGTTCCCCACGATGAAGCAGGGCCCGAAGGACCGCCGCGCGACGGACGAGCGCGGCCCGCAGTTGAAGGCCGCGCACGAGCAGGCCCACGTCATGAACAGCGCGGGCATGTGCTATTTCATCTACACGATGTCCCCGACCGATCGCATCCCCGAGTGGATCAACCTCGTCACCGGCTGGGACACCACGCACGAGGAACTCGACATCGCCGGTGAGCGGATCGCCAACCTGCGCATGGCATTCGCCGTGAAGCACGGGAACAACCCCGCCGCTCGCACCGTCCCCGGCCGCATCCTCGGCAGCCCGCCGCAGGCTGCCGGCCCGCACGAGGGCGTCACGGTCGACCTCGAAACGATGAAGAACGACTGGTTCGGCGAAGCCGGCTGGGACCCGAAGACCAGCAAGCCGAGCCGCGCGAAGTTGGAGTCGCTCGGCCTGAAGGACGTCGCGGACGTCCTCGCGGTCTAGCGGATGATCCTAGAATCGCACACAACGGCCCGCCGATCGGCGGGCCGTTGCCTTAGAACGGGAGAGCGACCATGCCCAAAGTCGACACCGACGGTGCCATCAAAGCCTTCATCTCCGACGCACACGCGATCGTGGCGCAGCATGGCGGGCAGGTAAACGACGCGTCGCTCGCCGACATCGCGCACCGCATGAAGGACATCGCCCGCTGGAAGAACCTCGAAGCGCTAGCCGATGCGGCACGGGAGCGTGGCGAGCGGCTCTACAGCGAGCCGGGCGGCGGGTTCCAGTTGATGCTTGCGCACTTCCCGGCCACCACCGCCGTACACACGCACGGCGCGTGGGGCGTGATGGCCGCCCACAAAGGCAAGGAGTGGTACCGCCAGTACGTCCGCGAGGACGACGGCAGCGCCGAGGGCGAGGCACGCCTGAAACTCGTGCGCGAAGTCCGCATCGAGCCGGGCGACATCGGCTGGTGGTACTCGCCGCCAGACGACATCCACCAGCAGGTCCCGGACGAGGGTGGAGCCTCCGAGCTGATCATGATGAGCGAGCCCCCAGCCAGCGAACGGCTGTACTTCGACCTCGACCACCACACCTACATCCGGGACACGCCCGCCGCGCGTCACTACCCCGCGCGCTAGTCCCGCGCGTGTGCCATCCGAGGTGCTGGGCAGCGATGTCTGTGGGCTAACCTCGAAATCCGCACAGCGAAGGAGCCCGCGATGGAAGTCACGTCGTTCAACATCAACATCACCAGCGAGCACCCGGAGAAGTTGCACGAGTTCTACCGGGACGTCGTCGGGCTGCCGGAGAACGACCGGAAGGATGCCTTCCTGGTCGGCGCGGACGCGCAGATTCTGATCGACGGCCACAGCGAGACGAAGGGTCAGGCGAAGGAGCCTCAGCGCGTCCTCATCAACCTGTTCGTCAACGACATCGCGAAAGAGCAGGCCGCGCTGGAGGCGAAGGGCGTAAAGTTCATCCGCGACAAGGGCAAAGAGTTCTGGGGCGGCGTGATCTCGACGTTCACCGACCCGGACGGCAACTACGTGCAGCTGCTCGAGTTCAACCCGCCCGCCTGAGTCCGCACGAACGCGTAGGCGCTAGAAGAACGGGAAGTCGACCGGGACGCCGAGTTCCGCCCGCCCCGCGGCTTCGTACACAAGCGGGCCGATCATGACGTGCGCGACCGCGGTGTGGATATCGCGGAAGATGCGGTCGAGCGGGCTCGACTGCTGGACCGCTGACGTCGCAAGCGCGCGATGGAGCAGGTCGACAGCGCGGATGCTCTCGTTCGCCGCATGGGCGGCAGCGAGACGCACGCGCGCTCTCGCACGGGCGTCCGGCTGCTCGCCCGCGACGATGGCCTGCCAGACGCCCTCGCCTGTCGCGTAGAGGTACGCCGAGGCCGCGCCGACGATGGCCGTCGCCTCCGCGATCACCTGCTGCATCCGACCGGTCTCCTTCAGCGGCACCCCGCCCCACCCGCGTTTGCTGCCGACGACCTCGAGGGCTGCCTCGAGTCCGGCGCGCGCGAGGCCGAGGTCGTGACTCCCGTGGTTCATCACGAATAGCGGCATCGCGCGGAACCCGACCCAGTCGTGCGCAGGAGCTCCTGGCTGGAGCACGCGCTCATCGGGAACGTGTACGCCCTCGACCGTGAAGTCGTTGCTGGCGGTACCGCGCAGGCCTGTCGTGTGCCAGGTGTCGAGCACGGTCACGTCCGCGCGAGGCATCAGGACGGACTTCACAACGGGATTGCCGTCGTCGTCCTTCAGCGGTTCAGTCGCTCCGCCGGCATAGACCAGACACTCGCCCATGAACCAGTCCGCGTGCGAGGAGCCGGAGGCGAACGGCCAGCGTCCGCTCACGGTGTACCCACCGCCCTCGACTGGTACCGCGCGACCGATGGGCCGCGCGACGCCGCAGTTGATCGCGCCCTCGCCCCAGAAGAGCCGGGCCTGCGCGGGAGGCAGGAAGCCCGCGAAGAACGTCGACTGGTTGGCGAGCATCAGCACCCAACCAGTGGAGCCATCTGCCGCCGCCATCTCCTCGATGACGCGGGACGCCGTGACGGGATCGCACTCGATGCCGCCGATATCCTTCGGCAACGTCATGTAAAAGAGGCCGGCGTCGCGCAGGCGTTCGACGAGGGCGCTTGGGATGTGTCGCTGGGCTTCGGTCTCATCGGCGGCGGCGCGCACCTCGGCGGCGAGGGTGCGCGCGGCGGCCAGCGGGTCGGCGGCGGCCCAGAAGGTGGGGGTCATCGTGTGCTCCTCGTGCACGGGGAGCATACGAGGTGTGGCCCGCTCCTCGTAGCGGGATACGGCCGCTTCGACGCCGCTACCTCGGCTCCGGCTCCGAGGCGAGGGCCGGGGTGACGAAGCCCGAGTCGAAGGCAAAGACGGCGGCTTGGGTGCGGTCGCGGACGTCGAGTTTGGCGAGGATGCGCTTCACGTGCGCCTTCACGGTGCCCTCGCTGACCACGAGGCCTCGGCGATCTCTGCGTTCGAGTAGCCGCGCGCCATCAGCAGCAGCACGTCCCGCTCACGCGAGGTGAGCGTGGCGATGCGGGCGTCCTGCGTCACGGCCGCAGCCGCCGGGCCGTCCTCGATGATTGCAGCGGGCGCTGGGATGTCGCGCGCACGGCTGCCGAGCATAACGCGCGCCCACTTCGCCGTGACGGCGGCCCAGCCGGAGATCGCGTACGCCGTCAGCACTGCCGCCGCGAGGCCGATCGGGACGAGCAGCCACGCGCCGGCGACGGTGTCGATGTGACCCAATGATCCGAAGTCGTAGATCGCACCCTCACGCGCGGCGGTGTTGAAGTTGAAGACCGCCTCCTGGCCGAATGGCCCGATGTGACTCGCGAACAGTGGCGCGAAGGTGAACGTGACGACAGCCGCGATGCCCACGCTCAGCATGACCAATGCCGCGATGCCGATGAACATATGCGTGCCGAGGTAGACCAGCCCGGTCCACGTTGACGGGTCAGTGAGCACCTGCTTCGCCTGCTCGCGCTTCGGGACGTCCCGCTCATACCAGGTCGGTGGGCGCCGGATCTCGATGTCGACGAGATGTCGTGCCAGCCACGCCTCGAGGTCCCCCGCCCAGCGGGATGCCACCACGCCGACGAGCACGAGCGCGAGGCCGGGGATCGACCACGCCATCGAGCCGCCGACCGAGAAGACGACGACCACGAACACGAAATAGGCGACACCGAGCGGGAATTGAGCCGCGATGTACACCGCCCGCTTCGGCACCTTCCACCCCGAGATCGGGTCGAGCATCCGGCGAAGGCGACTGGGGGCGGGGGCGGTTGGCGCCTCGGGGGGGGTGTCCCTGAGGTGGCCTCATAGGCGGCGAGGTAGGCGGTCACGGGGGCGTCCTTCCGAGCAGGTGTCTGTCTGGTGCGCCCCATGCTGTCCTCGACACCCCGCTCGGGCGTCTCCCTCGCGAGGGATTGTCCTCGATCCGCCCACATCCAACGGGGTATCCGGGCCGCGGGGAGGGTGCCTTTGAATCTATGAGGCCCCCTCCGGCCGCCGTCGCGCCACCAACACCTCGATATCGCCCGGCCAGTCCCAGAACGTACCGGCGGGCGAGGTCGAAGGCGGCTCCGGCATCCCTCGGCGGCGCCGAGTACGCTGACAAAGAACACTTCGATGCACACGCGCAGAGGTCGCACGTCGATGGCTCGTTATCTTCTCGTGCTGTCGAAGGTCACCAGTCTCCCG
Organism: Chloroflexota bacterium; assembly: GCA_947446155.1. The sequence continues at coordinate 7,195 of CANFFZ010000070.1, forward strand.
GCGCTCATCGTACGGGCGCAACTGTTGGCGGCAGACCAGGCGCGGACGACGTTCGTCCTGATCACGCCGCTGCCGAGGGCGACTCAGGACCGGGATGTCGCGGAGCATCTCGCCTCCGCGAACGACATGTTCGCGGTCGCGCAGCTCCGTCGCGCCCGCCTGCGCGTCGAGCGAAGCGAGATCGGCGACCGCGCGCCGCTGATGGCGATCGCGGACGAGCTCCGAGCCCACCCGAGCGCCTATGACGCGGTTGTCCTCGCCTCGCCGACACCTCGACGAGTGGCGCGCCTGGTCGCCCTCGACGATCACTGGCGCGCGGAGTCGCTCCCGGTACCCGTCATCCACGTATTCGAGAAAGCGGACGTCGCCTTGCCGCCGCCGCTCACGTACCGCGCGCGCCGGGTCGCCGCGGGACCGACCAGGATCATCCGGTGGGTAGTAGGCCTGCTTCAGCGACCGCGCCTCGGCATCGCCGTGATGATGGCGCCGATGATCACCTACCTCACCATCGGTGCCATGCTCGCGATCTTCGTGAACCGCCGCTTCGTCATCAACGAGATCCTGGCCTTTGCCTTCTACTCCGCGCTGCTGGTTCTGGTGATCCGCCTCGAACGCTCGCAGCAGCCCTCGAATCCACCGATCGAGGACATACACCCTGGCCGACGCCTCAAGCGCTGACCGTGCGGGGATCTGAATCTACGTGTTCGGCTTCCGTGCCAGCAGCACTTCGGTGTCGCCCGGCCAGTCCCAGAAGGTGCCGCTGGGCGAGATCGAGGTCAGGAGGGCGCGCAGGTCGGCGTCGAACGCCCCCAGGCGATCGCCGAAGAGCGGCGGCGCGGCGTACGACATCGAGTGGACGTTCGCCAGCACGTCGTCGACCGACTGGACGAGGTCGCCCCGTCCTTCGAGGAAGACAGCCGCGGGGCGCCCGAACCGCGTCCTCGCCAGCACGTCCTCATGCCGCTCGGCGGGAAGCGTCCACGCCCCATGCCCGGCTCGCCGCTCCGCCCCGAGGTGCCGGTCGAGCAGCGCCTGGATCGCCTCGTGCGGGATGGGAGGCGAGCCCGGCCCCGCCGGCTGAGGGCGCCCATGCACCTCGTGCCCGATCAGGGCAAGGACGCCGCCGGGCTCCAGGAGGTCGTAGACCACCTCGGCCACCGCCTCGCGGTCGGTCCAGTGGAACGACTGCGCGAACGTGACGAGCGCGAACCGCCCGAGGTCGAGCGCGCCCAGGTCCTCCGCCCTTCCGAACACCCACCGCACGTTCGAGACCCCTCGACGCTCCGCATGGCGAGCCGCCTCCGCCAGCATCTCCCCGTCCGGGTCGAGCCCCACCACCTCTCGCCCGTGCGGCGCGAGGTCAACGGCGACCGTCCCGGGCCCGCACCCGACATCGAGGGCTCGCCGGCCTCGAAGGTTGGCCTCGCGGGCGAGGAATTCGGGGAGGGTGCGGGCGTACGGCGGGCGACCGCGCAGGTAGTGGGCGGCGGCGCCTCGGAAGAGCGTGGGGTCGTAGGAGGGGGTCACGGGGGCGATCCTACGAGTGTCAGACAGGTGTTCGACACCTCTCGGCGGGGGCGGGTAGAGTAGGGAATCCGCGAACGTCTCCCCGACGATCGGCGCCGAGTATGGCCAAGTACGTCTTTGTGACAGGTGGCGTGGTCTCTTCCGTGGGGAAGGGCATCGTCTCCGCCTCGCTGGGGCGCATCCTGAAGGCGCGCGGGCTCGCGGTCTCCATCCTCAAGCTCGACCCGTACATCAACGTCGACCCCGGCACGATGTCGCCGTATCAGCACGGCGAGGTTTTCGTGACCGACGACGGCGCCGAGACGGACCTCGACCTCGGGCACTACGAGCGGTTCCTGGCGGCTGACCTGAGCAAGGTGAACTCCTCGTCCTCCGGACAGATCTACGAAGAGGTGATCCGCAAGGAGCGCCGCGGGGATTACCTCGGCGGCACGATCCAGGCGATCCCGCACGTCACGAACGAGATCAAGCGCCGCATGCGCCTCGCCGCCGCCAGCCCTCGGGCGGACGTCGTGATCGTCGAGGTCGGTGGCACGGTGGGTGACATCGAGGGCCAGGTGTTCCTCGAGGCGATCAGCCAGATGCGCTACGCCTCCCCGAAGGACGAGACGCTCTCGATCCACGTGACGCTGCTGCCGCACATCGGATCGACGCACGAACTGAAGACCAAGCCGACGCAGCACTCGGTGCGCGAGCTGCGCTCGTTCGGCATCCAGCCGGACGTGATCGTGGCGCGCTCCGACCACCCCGTCCCAGACGGCCTGCGCGAGAAGCTCGCCCTCTTCTGCAATGTGCAGAAGGAGGCCGTCATCGCCCTCCAGACCGCCGAGTCGATCTACGAAGTGCCGCTAGTGCTCGAGGCGACTGGCCTGGGCGACCTCGTCACGAAGGCGCTCGACCTCGGGACGGCGCGCCCAGACCTCGAGGAATGGGCGCAGTTCGTCGAGCGGCTGCACCGGCCGGAGCGGACGGTCAGCGTCGCGATCGTTGGGAAATACGTCGAACTGCACGACGCCTACCTCTCGATCAAGGAAGCCCTCGTCCACGCGGGCGTGCATCACAACGCGGCGCTCGACATCAAGTGGGTGCATTCCGAGGACCTCGAAGGCGGCGACCCCGAGCAGGTCATCGGCGACGTGGACGGAATCCTGCTGTGCCCCGGCTTCGGTGACCGCGGCATGGAAGGCAAGATTCAGGGCGTGCGCTACGCGCGTGAACGGAAGGTCCCCTACCTCGGTGATTGCCTCGGCCTGCAGATGCTCGTGGTCGAGTTCGCCCGCAACGTCGCGGGGATGCCCGGGGCGAACACGACCGAGGCCGACCCGCGCGCGCCGTTCCCGGTGATTTCGCTGCTGTCCGAACAGCAGGAGGTCCACGAGATGGGCGGCACCATGCGCCTCGGCGGGTACGACTGCCAGTTGGTACCGGGGACGAAGGCCGCTGCCGCTTACGGCACGGAGATCGCCCGCGAACGTCATCGCCACCGTTACGAGGTGAACAACGCGCTGCTCCCACAACTGGAGCAGGCTGGCCTCGTGGTCGCGGGACGCGATGTGGCGACCGGCCTCGTGGAGATCTGTGAGTTGCGCGACCACCCGTTCATGGTGGGGGCGCAGTTCCACCCGGAGTTCACCAGCCGCCCAAATCAGCCCAACCCGCTGTTCCGTGACTTCATCGGCGCGGCTGTCGAGTACCACCGCGCACGCGGGA
>CANFFZ010000071.1 GCA_947446155.1 Chloroflexota bacterium
CGCCAGATGTCCGTCGATCAGTACATCGCGGACGCGATCATCGTGCTGGGCTCGATCGACATCGTCCTGAGCGAGGTTGACCGCTAGTGAACAACTCGCTCTTCGGCTTCGAGATCAACGTCTGGTTCGACGGCCTTGCCCGCCTAGGGCTGATCGTCAGCGTGATGACGGTCGTCGCGATGGGCCTCATCTACGGCGAGCGCAAGATCCTCGCGCGGTTCCAGCAGCGCATCGGGCCGCAGAAGACCGGCCCGTTCGGCCTGCTGCAGTCGGTCGCGGACGCCATCAAACTGGTGGGCAAGGAAGACCTGCGCCCCAACTCCGCCGACCCGTGGACGTTCGAGTTGGCCCCGTACTTCGTCTTCATCCCGATCTTCCTCGGGTTCGTCTCGCTGCCGTTCCTGCTGGACGTGAACATCCGCCTGCTGGAACTCGGCCTGCTCTACTTCATCGCCGTGTCGTCCGTGAACATCGTCGGCTGGGTGATGGCCGGCTGGGGCTCGGACAACCGCTACGCGATGATCGGCGGCATGCGCGCCGCGGCGCAGGCGATCTCCTACGAACTCCCGCTCGTCCTCAGCCTCGTCGTCGTGGCGATGCTCGCCGGCTCGCTCAACCTGAAGGACATCGTCGAGGGTCAGGCGGTCGTCCCGTACGTCGTCTGGCTGCCGCTCGCATTCGTCATCTTCTTCATCTCCACGCTGGCCGAGATGAACCGCCCGCCCTTCGACATCCCGATCGGTGAGTCCGAGGTCGTCGGTGGTCCGTTCGTGGAGTACTCCGGCATCCGCTGGTCGATGTTCATGCTCGGCGAGTACGCCAGCCTCTGGATCCTGTCGACGCTGACCGCCGCGGTGTTCCTCGGCGGCTACTCCTGGCCGTTCGGCGAGGACCTCGGCAAGGGCTACCAGCTACTGCTGATGACCGCGAAGTCCGGGCTCTACATCTTCGTGGTGTTCTGGGTGCGCGCCTCGATCCCGCGTCTGCGCATCGACCAGTTGATGGCGTACTCGTGGAAGGTCCTGCTCCCGATCAGCCTGGCGCAGGTGCTCGTCGTCGGCTTCGTGCGCGTGTACGAACTGCCCGATGTCGTCCTTACCGCCGCCGGCATCCTCGGCCTCGTCGCCCTCGTGTCCATCACCGGCCGCGCGGTGGCCAGCACGCGACGCCTTCCCGGCGCCGCGCGCACGATGCGAAGTGAGACCGCCTGATGAAGGGCATCGCCAAGTCCCTGATGGTCACGCTCTCCACCTTCACCCGGAAGCCGGTGACCCGCGACTACCCGAACTACCACCGCGAGCTGCCGGAGCGCGACCGCGCCTTCCCGCTGCTCCTCTGGGACAAGGAAATCGACGAGCCGTTCTGTACCGGCTGCCACGCCTGTGAGCGTGCCTGCCCGGTCGAGTGCATGACCGTGCTGATGAAGGACAATCCGAACCACAAGACCAACGGGGGCGACTCCTCCCGCCGCAAGATCATCGACAAGTTCTGGATCGACTACGCGCGCTGCATGCGCTGCAACATCTGTGTCGAGGTCTGCAACTTCGACGCGATCGCGATGAACAACACCTGGCAGGGACACGAGCTCTCCGTCCACGACCGCAAAGACCTGGTGATGGACCTCGAGCAGCTGCTCGTCCAGTCCCACGCCGGCGCGATCAAGGAATGGGTCCCGGTCCTCGGCCAGTCCAACGAGACGAACGAGTAGGACGACGCGCGTGTTCGACCGTCTCCCCCTGCCCTCGCAGTTTGACCGCACGATCATCGCGGGGGGCACCGTGCTCGTCCTCGGTGCTGCGCCGGTCGTCGTCGTCCTCGCGGCGCTGCTGATCGTCGATCGCATCACCGCGCCGGAGTTCATCTTCTTCCTCGCCTCGGCGATGCTCCTCGCGAGCGCGCTCGGCGTGGTGCTGATGAAGAACATCGTGCATGCCGCCCTGAGCCTCGTCGTCACGCTGCTCGGCGTCGCCTCGATCTACTTGCTGCTGCTGACCGAGTTCCTCGCGCTGGTGCAGATCCTGGTCTACGGCGGCGGCGTGGTCATCCTCCTGCTCTTCGGTCTCATGATGACCAACGCTCAGGACGACCCCGTGGTCACCGATGGCTCCCAGAAGCCCTTCGCCTTCGGCGTCGCTGCCCTCATCGCTGGCGTGTTCGTCGCGATGGCGCTCGACGCGCAGTGGGGTTCACCCGAGGCCTCAATCGTCCCGTTCCGGGACTTCGGCGCGCGCCTCTTCCGTGACTTCAGCCTGCCGGTCGTGATCGTGGCCGTGCTGCTCGACATCGCCTTCACGGGCGCCTTCGTCAACGCGCGTCGTGCCGATGCCGCCACGGCCGCCCGAGGGGAGGCCCGTTCGTGATCCCCATGGAGAACTTCCTCGTCCTCTCCGGGCTGCTGTTCTCGATCGGACTCTTCGGAGTGCTCTCGCGCCGCAGCGCCATCCTCATTCTGATGTCCGTCGAGTTGATGCTCGCGGCCGTCGCGATCAACTTCATCGCCTTCGCCTCATACCGCGACACGGAGGCCTTCAGCGGCCTCGTGTTCGCGCTCTTCGTGATCACCGTCGCGGCAGCCGAGGTCGGCCTGGCGCTCGGCATCGTGCTCCGGCTCTTCCGTGAGCGACGCACGGCCAACGTGGACGAGGCGAGCAGCCTGAAGTGGTAGGACGCCGGTCGGCGGGCCTCGCCTAACAGCGAGGCCGGACGCACCGGGCGGGAAGGACGCCCATCGTGGGCATCGAGTTCGGCATGGAGCAGGTGTGGGTGCTACCGGCGATCCCGGCGGCGCTCTTCGTCGTCCTCGCGCTGCTGAGCCCGTTGATCCCCCGGCGCGGTGACTTCATCGCTGCCCTCGGCATGGCCGCCGTCGTCGGGCTTGTCTTCCTCGTGATGCTGGACTACACCTCGGTCTTCCACGATGGCCACTTCTCACCCGAGGGCTCGAACGTCCTCTCCTTCGACTGGGTGAACATCGGCCAGGGCTTCTTCGTCATCGAGTTCTCGACCTTCGTGGACGGCATCACCATGGTGATGCTCCCCGTCGTGACCATCGTCGCGACGATGGTGACCGTGTACTCGATCGGCTACATGCACGGAGAGCAGCGCTACGGCTGGTACTTCGCCCTCCTCTGCCTGTTCGTGTCCGCGATGCTCATGCTGGTCGTCGCCGGCAACCTCATCCAGTTGTACCTGGCCTGGGAGGGTGTGGGCCTCGCGTCCTACCTCCTCATCGGCTTCTACTGGGAGCGGCAGTCCGCCGCCGAGGCCGCGAAGAAGGCCTTCATCACCACCCGCATCGGTGACGTCGGCCTGCTCATCGGCATCATCCTGCTCTGGCGGGCCACCGGGACCTTCGACATCCAGGGCATCATCGAGGCCGCGAAGGCCCACCAGATCGGCGAGACCTACCTCACCGTCTCGATGCTCTTCCTCTTCATGGGTGCCGTCGGTAAGTCCGCCCAGTTCCCGCTCCACGTATGGCTGCCAGACGCGATGGAAGGCCCGACGCCCGTCTCCGCCCTCATCCACGCGGCCACGATGGTTGTCGCTGGCGTCTACCTCGTCGCCCGCTTCTCGCCCGTCTACGCCGAGGTGCTCGTCGCCCGCGACGTCATCCTCTACACCGGCCTGGTCACTGCCGTCATGGCGGCCTCGATGGGCCTCGTGTCGAGCGATATCAAACGCGTGCTCGCTTACTCGACGGTGTCGCAGTTGGGCTTCATGTTCGTCGCGCTCGGATCGGGCGCCGTGACGGCCGCGATGTTCCACCTGTTCACGCACGCCTTCTTCAAGGCGCTGTTGTTCCTCGGCTCCGGTTCCGTGATCCACGCAACGCACCAGCAGGAGGTCGAGAACCTCGGCGGGCTGCGGCACAAGATGCCGTTCACGGCGACGGTGTTCGCCATCGGCTCGCTCGCGCTGGCGGGCATCCCGATCTTCGCGGGCTTCTGGTCGAAGGACGAAATCCTCCACGAGACGCTGAACAACGCGCCGATCGGTGTCTACGTCATCCTCGCCGGCACGGCGATGCTCACCGCCATCTACACGACGAGGCTCGTGCTGCTCACCTTCTTCGGCGCGCCGCGTGACCACCACGCCTACGACCACGCGCACGAGTCACCGCCGATCATGAACGGCCCGCTCGCGATCCTCGCGCTGCTGGCGATCGTCTCCGGCTTCTTCGTCTTCGACCAGGTCGGCAAGGCCCTCGGCTTCCCCGGCGGCATCGGCGCGAACGTCTTCCTGGAGCATGCCCACCAGTTCACCGAGCCGGACTACGCTTTCGCGTCGATCGCGACGCTGATGTCGCTGATGGGCATCGGCATCGGCTGGGCCTACTGGCACGGGGACGCGAAGCGTGCCGTGGCCGCGCGAGCGTGGGCGCCGGACCTGCACGCGCTGCTGGTCAACCGCTACTACATGGACAACCTGTACCAGGGGATCATCAACCGCGTGATCCTCGGTGCGGGTGCGCTCATCGCCTGGTTCGACAAGAAGGTCGTCAACGAGACCGGTGTCGATGGCGGGGCGCAGACCATCTCCTACCTCGGCTACCGGCTGAAGTTCCTCCAGACGGGCCGCATCCCCAACTACGCCTTCGGCATGGCGCTTGGCGTGCTCGTGCTCGCCATCGTCGCCATCGGAAACGCATAAGCAGGAGTAGGAACTCGATGACCGCGAACGACGGCTACATCCTGCTCGCGTTGATCCTCGTGCCTCTGGGCACGGCGGGCCTGCTCATGCTCATCCCGAGCCGCGAGCGCGCCACCATCATCGGCCTCACCGCGCTGTCCAGCCTCGCGATGTTCGTGATGGCCCTGATCGTTTTCGCCCGCTACCAGTTCGATGGCGACTCCGGCAGTATCTTCCAGGGCACGCGCGCGTGGACCTGGATGGAGAACGTCGGCGTCCTCGGCGAGAAGGGCATCCAGTTGAAGGTGGGGGTGGACGGCATCGGCGCGTCCCTCACGCTGCTCACCGGCATCGTCACCGTGCCGGCGACGTGGGTCTCATGGAAGATCCAGACCGGACTGAAGGACTTCTTCATCCTCCTCTACATCCTGGTCGCGGGCGTCTTCGGCGTCTTCGTCCTGACCGACCTCTTCTTCTGGTTCCTCTTCTACGAGGTCGCCCTGCTGCCGATGTACCTGCTCATCGCCGTCTGGGGTTCCACGCGCAAGGAATACGGCGCGATGAAACTGATGATGATGCTGATGGCGGGCTCCATCTTCATCTTCACCGCGATCTTCGCCCTGTTCACCCACGTGGGTGCTGGCACCTTTGACATGGAGACGCTGATCCTCGCCCAGAAGAGCGAGGGCTTCCAGAAGGCGTTCTTCCCGCTCGTCGCCATCGGCTGCGGCGTCCTCGGTGCGATGTTCCCGCTGCACTCCTGGTCGCCGGACGGCCACGCTTCCGCGCCCACGGCAGTATCGATGCTCCACGCTGGCGTCCTGATGAAGGTCGGCGCCTTCGGCGTCCTGCGTCTTGGCTTCCAGATGATGCCTCAGGGCGGCGAGTTCTGGGCGCCCGCGCTCATCGTCGTCGGCATCGTCGCCGCGCTGTACGGCGCGATCAGCGCGCTGAAGCAGACCGACATGAAGTTGATGATGGGCTTCTCCTCCGTCTCACACATGGGCTACGTCTTCATCGGCCTCGGCACCTTCAACTCGATCGGCTGGACGGGCGCCGTCCTCCAGATGACCGCGCACGGTCTGATGACGGCCCTCTTCTTCCTCCTCATCGGTGGCATGTACGACCAGGCGCACAACCGAGACATCCCGAACTTCTCCGGCATGGCGAAGCAGATGCCGATCTGGACCACGTTCTTCATCCTCGCCTCGCTGGCGTCGCTCGGCCTGCCTGGCCTCTCCGGCTTCATCGCCGAGGTGCATATTTTCATCGGCGCGTTCCGCGCCTACCCGGTGGTCGGGGGCCTCGCTGTGCTGACGGCGGCGATCACGGCCACCTACTTGCTGCGCATGCTGGCGCAGGCCTTCTTCGGCGAGATGAACGATCGCTGGACGGGCCTGCGAGAGATCACCGTGATGGAGCGTGCCGGGGCGACCGTCCTGACCGCCGCCATCCTCACGCTCGGACTGTGGCCCGCGCCATGGATCGACCGGATTACGCCGTCGATCATCCACATCCCGGGGGTCACCCTCTAACGAGGTTGGCGGCGCGCGGCTGAGACGGATTCGGGGAGGACGACTGTGACCGACATCATGGGCAATGCCCTGAACATGCAGTACTCGCTACTGCTGCCGGAGATCCTCCTGGCGTTCACGGCCTTCGTCGTCGTCTTCGCTGACTTATTCAGCGCCGAACTGAAGATCGGCTATCGCCTGCTCCCGCTGCTCACGGTCGCCGGCCTCGTCGCCGCGCTGCTCACGAGCCTGATCTTCGTCGACACCACCGACAACTTCTCGATGCTCATCACCGTCGACGCGTTCACCACGTTCTTCCGCGTGCTCTTCTGCGCCGTCGCCATCGCCCTCGTCATCGGCTCTCACGAGTACATCGAGGCGCACGTCAACCACCCCGGCGAGTTCTTCGCCCTCCTGCTCCTCTCGACGGCTGGCGCCTCCTTCATGGCCAGCGCGCAGGACCTCCTGACCGCCTACCTCGCCGTCGAGGTGCTCTCCTTCTCGCTCTACATCGCCGTCTCGCTGGGCCGAAACGACCCGCGCTCAGGCGAGGCCGCACTGAAGTACGTCCTCCTCGGCGGCGTCGCCTCCGCCTTCCTGCTCTACGGCCTGTCGTTCATCTACGGCGTGGCCGGCTCGACGCAGTACTCCCTCATCGCCGAGGGCCTGAGTGGCGATGTCTCGGGCGTCCGTGGCGAACTCGTTCTCGGCCTCGTCCTCATCGTCGCGGGCCTCGGCTTCAAGGCCTCGGCCGTCCCGTTCCACATGTGGACGCCGGACGCGTACGAGGGCGCCCCGATCCCTGTCACCGCCTACCTCTCTGCCACCTCGAAGGCCGCGACCTTCGCGCTGCTGCTCCGCTGGTTTGCCGGCCCGCTGCTCCCCGCCATCAACGAGTGGCAGTGGATGCTCGCCGTCATGGCGACTGCCACCATGGTGCTCGGAAACCTGGTCGCGCTGCAGCAGCGCAACATTAAGCGCCTGCTCGCCTACTCCTCGATCGCGCAGGTGGGCTTCATGCTCATGGCGCTGGTCGGCCTGTCACAGATCACCGCGGGCGGCCTGCTCGTCCACCTCGGCGGTTACCTCATCACCAACCTCGCCGTCTTCGTCGCGGTGATCCACTTCTACAACCGCACGGGCAAGGAAGAGATCGCCGACTTCAAGGGCCTCGCGCAGACGAACCCCTACCTGGCGCTCGTCATGACGGCCGGGCTCTTCTCGCTCGCCGGCATGCCGCTGCTCGTCGGCTTCTTCACGAAGTTCATCCTCTTCCAGACCGTCGTCGAGGCTGACTTCCTCTGGCTCGTCGTCGTCGCGGTCGTCGCCTCCACCATTTCGCTCTACTACTACCTGCAGGTCATCAAGCAGATGTATCTTTACCAGCCCGAGGGCGACCCAACCCGTTGGCACCTCACTCCCACCGGCTACCTCTCCACTGGCCTGCTCCTCGCGGCTGTCGTCGTCCTCGGTGTCTGGGGCACTCCGCTCTACGAAGTCGCCGATCACGCTGCCGCGGCCCTTTTCCCCGCCTAGCACCTCTGGGTGCTGGCTATCCCAATGTGCGCAGCAGGTGGTTTCGGGTGAGCGTCGCCATCGGATGCACCGGTAGCCCCTTGCGCACAGCCTCGTCCTGCCGGAGGTCGAGGTACGCTAAGGCCCCTCGCTCCAGCGATGCCTCGTGGCCATCATTGCCTACGGCTGCATCGAGGACGTGCTGAAGGGCAGTCCATCGCGCGAGCTTGTTTGGCTCCACTTTGTCCGCAACGAACATCGCCCATGCCTCACCCGAGTAGTTGGGGTGGCCCGTCGCGTGCCACCAGATCGCGTCGAACACGCGCTGGTCAGTCACATCGAAGCGCTCCCGCAGTGCGAGGGCTGCCAGTGGGCCGTGGAGGATTACAGGCACATCGCGGTCCACCGGATCGATCGAGAGCCCTCGAGCGATTGCACGTGCGAGGAGGTCAGCGGGCTGCTCTGCGCGTAGCAGATCGTGTCCCTGCGCCATCAGACGAGCGAGGGGCACATCGAGGCCGTGGCGGGCTGCCAGCCGATCGGCCAGAGTGACCACCCGGTCGATGTGCGCGATTATCCCCGCGGGCACTTCAATGGTCATGCGCTCGCGCAGTACGCCGTCAGTAATTCGTAACGGGTTGATCATGAGGGTCCGAGTCTCTTAATGATTTCCGCTCAGGATCAAAAGAAAGCACAAGAATCGGGGATTCACCGATGCGTGATTCTCGTGTGGGATTCCTATGGTAGGTCCCGCAAGCGGCCCGGGGGATTGCATCATGTTGCTCATGCGGGGCTCATTCGGATGCACCAGCGCCTAGCAGTCGCTAGTCGCACGCCCCTACCGGCTGCGGATATCGCTACTCCGGCATGGACTCACTCCCGCGCTCGTCGCGGCGAGCCTCGTCTGGATCGTGGTCGCACAGGTCGTCTAGACGCTCCAGACACATACCAGCGGCAAGCGATGTGCGACTCGTGTGCTCGGTTGCCCTTGTTACAGCGATACGAGCACCGGGATGTTTTTACGCCACCTCCGGTGGGCCATCTCCCGAGTGGCGGGATGATCGGGTTCTGAACCCGAGGTCGGCCAGGTGGATAGAGTCATTCTGGTCGTGGAGTGACGCGCGGAACTCCCTCGTCGCCCACATCGTCCCGAAAGGGGCGTCACCGTCTAGGCCGAAGCAGCCGCGACTGTCAGAGGCACATGGGTCTACCGGCGCCAGCCGCTGGTCTGAGTCTGTGCGTTAAGTCAGCCAGCGCACAGCTCGGAAGCTGCTTGAAACATAATGCTGAACCTGACACCCACATCCTCGGTCTCGTTTAGCGCGTGAGAATGATCTATGGATGGAAAGAATGTTGTGTCCTGAGTATCATCCGGTACTCTTACCCAGCTTATCGGAACAGGTTCACTTTAGCTCAGTTTTGTGAGGATTCACTTCATGCGTAACGCGCGGTTAATTTTCATGATGGCAGCTTGTCTTTCAGTGGTGGTTTTAACTGGATGTTCGAAATCGAAGGACAGAGACTCCGAGATCGATGAGTTGAATAAGAAAGTCGAAGCGCTGACCAAGGCGGTCATTATCGACGAGAAGGGGATAGCTCGCCTCGCTACGCCGACCCCGGTTGCGATCGGGGACTACAAGGCCTACGGATTCGGCTTGCCAGTCCCGTCCAACGTGAAAGTCACGACCGCAGGCTTGACCGGCAAAGACGCTTCTGCCGACGGTGGCAGCTTGCTGGCTTCTGCTGGTGGTGCCAGCCTCTTTCTCGTATGGAACAAAGTAGACCCGCCGCTGACGCCGCAAGAGTCAGTCGTTGGGGGGTTTAGTGTCCTTCAGTCGCTGACCCAGGCGAACTTCGAGGCGGTGGGCGCAGGTTCGGGCCTGACGGTTGACAACCAGCCCGGCTCCTACGGCACTTTCGTCGCCCGCAATACCAATGGCACGGTCGACGGCGTCGGCATCATCGGCGGTTGGATTTGCCCTAACGACAAGCGGTCATACTCCATGACGGTCACTGGTAAGGACCTTGAGCCGGTGCAACAGTCCTTCGTATTCCTGACCAACGGATTCCGTTGCGATGCCGGCAAGGCGCAGACCGCGCCACCGGCAACCCCGACCGCCGCGCCGACGAAGGCGTCACCGACCGCGACAGCCCGACCATAGTGAAGATAGAAATCTTCACAAAGGCCGGAAAGAGAGAGGTATGTCGATGAATCGACTACGTCTTCGAGCTCAAACCAAGCGCCGCCTGTGGCGGGCGTCTCTTGGGTTTGGCATTGCCGTGCTAATGGCTGGCTACACAGGGACGGCCCTGACGTACGCGCAGCAGCCTCCTCCTCCTCCTCCAGGTGGTGGTGCTCCTCCTCCTCCTCCTCCTCCTCCTCCTCCTCCTCCTCCAGGTGGTGGTGCTCCTCCTCCTCCTCCTCCTCCTCCTCCAGGTGGTGGTGCTCCTCCTCCTCCTCCAAGTGGTGGTGCTCCTGCTCCTCAGGGTCCTCCTCCTCCTGGTGGCGGCGGCGCTGCACCGGGCGGTCAGCAGGGTCCTCCTCCTCCTAGTGGTGGCGGCGGTGCTGCACCGGGCGGTCAGCAGGGTCCTCCTCCTCCTAGTGGTGGCGGCGGCGCTGCACCGGGCGGTCAGCAGGGTGGCCCGCAGGGCGGTCAGCAGGGTGGCCCGCAGGGTGGCCCGCAGGGTGGCCCGCAGGGCGGTCAGCAGGGTGGCCCGCAGGGTGGCCCGCAGGGCGGTCAGCAGGGTGGCCCGCAGGGTGGCCC
>CANFFZ010000072.1 GCA_947446155.1 Chloroflexota bacterium
CTTCGAACATCACGCGCATCTCCTTGCGCGCGAAGCCCGCGCCGAGGCAGAAGTGCTCGCCGATGCCAAACGCCAGGTGGTCGTTTGGCGTCCGCGTGATATCGAAGCGGTACGGGTCAGAAAAGATGTCCTCGTCCCGGTTGGCGGACGGATACCACATAAAGACGCGGTCGCCGGAAGCGATCTTCGTGCCGCGCACCTCGACGTCTTCGGTCGCGACACGCGACATGTGGTGGAGCGGGGAGGTCCAGCGCAGGATCTCCTCGACTGCGCCGTCGATCAGCGACATGTCGGCCTGCAGGCGCGCGCGCTCCTCCGGGTGCTCGCAGAGGGTCACGAGGCCGCCCGAGATGGCGTTCCGGGTCGTCTCGTTGCCCGCGAGGATGATCAGGAAGCAGAAGGCGAGGATGTCCTGCTCCGTCAGACGTTCGCCATCGACATCGGCCTCCAGCAGGATGCTGATGAGGTCGTCCTTCGGTTCCTTGCGACGCTGGGCGAGGATCTCCGCGAAGTAGCCGAGCATGCGCGTTTCGCCGCTCATGCTGGTCTGGCGCTCGGCCTCGCCAGAACCTCGGATCTCTTCGGGCACCTCAGCTTGGTACTCCGGGTCGCCGGCGCCGAGGACGCTGTTGGTGAGTTCGAACATCAGCGGCCAGACGTCCTGCGGAAGGCCCATCATTCCGCAGATGACCGCGAGCGGGAGTTGGCTCGCAATCTCCAGGACGAAGTCGCACTCATCCCTCGATGCCACCCGGTCGAGGATCTCGTTGGTGACAGCGCGGATCTGCGGCTCCATCGCGTTCACCGCTCGCGGGGTGAAGCCCTTGTTCACGAGACGTCGCATCTTCACGTGACGCGGCGGGTCCATCGTGATCAGACTGACGCCGCCATCGCCCGGTCGAGGTGGAACGTAGTCGCCGGTGTCGCGCAGCCCGGCGCCGGCGATGCCCATCGAGGAGATGAAGAGTTCGGGGTGGCGTGAGACGTAGAGGATGTCCTCGTACTTCGTGAACGACCAGAAGCCGTTGAGGCGCTCCGTGCCCGGGTGCCACGGCACCGGCCGCTCCCGACGGAGGGTGCGGAACGCCTCGTGTGCCTCGTTCTGTTCGAATAGGTGAGCGTCCTGGAGGTTGATCCCGAACGGGAGCACCGCGGGGTCGATCGGCACGGGGACCTCCTTGGACGCGCCCTACTGCCTACTGACAGCGGGCCAGGTGCTCCTCGAGTAGCCGGTTGAACTCGTCCGGCGCCTCGAGGTTGGACAGGTGCCCCGCGCCCTCGATCACCGCGAGCGTGGCACCAGGGACCTGGGTAGCCATCGGCTTGGTGACGTCGGCGGGGATCAGTGCGTCCGCGCTCGACGTGATGATGAGCGTCGGCACCTTGATGCCGGCGAGGTCCGGGGTCGAGTCGACGCGGTCGGCCATCGCCTCGGAAGCGCGGGCGATCGCCTCGGCGGGCTGGCGCTGGATCATCGCGCGGATCGCAATGCGCAGGTCGGGTGAGGCGTGCTCGGACAGCAGCGGCGGCGGGCTGCTCGCGAGGAAGTCGTTGCCCTCGGCGCGCAACCGCGTCGCCAGGTCTGCGCGACGCTGCTTGCCGGCGTCGTCGTCACCGCCGGACTTCGTGTTCGCGAGGACGAGGCCAGCCACGAGGTCGCGGTGTCGCCGCAGGAATGAGAAGGCGACGTAGCCACCCATCGACAGGCCACACACCATGACGCGGTCAATGCCGGTGCCCCGGAGGGCCATCGCAGCGGCGTCGGCGGCGGCATCCATCCAGCCGACACGCTCAGCCAGCGGCGCGCCACCGAACCCCGGGAGGTTCACGGCGACCACCGGGCCGGCCTCGCTCAGGCCAGTGACCTGCGCCTCCCACATCTCGGCGTCGAGCGGAAAAGCGTGCAGCAGCAGGATGCCAGTCGTCATGTTCGATCCCTCTCACACGCGGAACGGCTCCGCGTCGTCGTCAAGTCAGTGGAGCCAGTATGCCCCCTCCGCCGTGGAGGCGGGACTCAGTCGGCGGAACCCGTCAAGAACCGCCGGGGCACGTCGACGAGCATCGTCTGGATGTCCTTCTCACTGACGCCGGACGCCCGCAGCGCGGGGACGGCGACGGTGCTCACGAACAGGTAGCGCGTGGGGCCGAGCGAAGCCGGAGCGGAGGCGCCCGCGCGAATCGGTGCGGGCGCGTAGTCATGGCCGAGCATGAGGCGGTCGACCCAGCCGCGGTCGATCAGCGCCTTCACGGTGGCGTTCCGGGTCTCCCACGAGGGGCGGCCGGCCGCGCCGGGGTAACGGTCCATCGAGAGGTAGACGCCCGTCTTGAGCATGGTTTCGAGGTACGTGATGTCGTCCGTGTCCGCGCTGTGGCCGATGCAGATGCGCTCCATCGGAGCACCTTCCTCCTGGAAGATCTGCACCTGACGTGAGCCGACCTGCTCCGGGGCCCAGTGGTGGGTGCTGATCGGGCAGTTGGTCTGCTTCAGGGCGCGCGCGGCACCTCGAAGGATGCGCTCGCCCTCGGGGGTCACACCGCCGATGTCATTCGCGACCTTGATGGCGCCCGCCTTGATGCCGGTGTCCTCGATGCCCACCTGGATCTCGCGGACGAAGATGCTCGTGATCTCATCGAGATCACGCGCCCAGAAGGAGCGCGGCACGTCGCGCCAGATGCCGGTGGCTGCGATCACGTTGACGCCGGACGCCCTCGACACCTCGCGCATGAAGGAGACGTCACGGCCGAGGTCGGGCGTGCTGAGGTCGATCACCGTCCCAATGCCGCCGGCCTTCGCCTCGGCCAGTTCGCGGATGGTGTTGGCCTTCGTCAGGTCCCAGTCGAAGAGCCACGGGTAGTGCTTGTTGTCCTCGCCCATCCCCACGAGCACGTGCTCGTGACTGAGCGTGACACCCAGTTTCGAGGCGTCCACTGGTCCGAGTACGGTCTCGACTGTTGGCATGCTTCTACCTCCCAAGACTCCCGAGGCGGCATCCTACGCCGTCGCCCGCGCTTCAGGCCTTCGGCGTCATCTCGCGGTAGACACGCCCCACACCGTCACCAATGCGCGCGAAGCCGCGCCACTGGCCAAAGCGAGCCTCGAGGGCGACGCGGACGGCCTCGGTGCCGTCCGGTAGGGGGCGGCCCTCGCGGTGCGCCGCCTGAGCGGTGGTCACGAAGGCGGCGATGAAGTCGCGGGCCTCCTCCAGCGCGGGCCGCGAGCCGATGGGGCCGTGGCCGGAGACGAAGCGGTCGAAGGGGAGGTCGAGGATGCGGGTATCGGTCTCGATCCACTCGGCCATGTAGCCATCGATCATGTAGGGGACGCCGCCGTCCTGCACCACGTCACCCGTGAACAGCAGTCCGTCATCCGGCAGGTTGATGAAGATGTCGCCGCTCGTGTGCGCTCGACCGAGGTAGACGAGGTCGATGCGGCGACCGCCGAAATGCAGTTCGAGCCGCTGGTCAAAGGTGAGCGTGGGCGGGGTGATGTGGACGGTCTTCATCTCCTCGGACCACTCGATGCCTCGTGCGACGACGCCCTGTTTCCACTCCTCACCGAGTTCCTCGAGTTCGCGGCGGCAGTTCACGTGTCCCACGATGGTGGCGTCCGTGAACTCTTCGTTGCCGAAGGCATGGTCCCAGTGTGCGTGGGTGTCCACGAGGTAGCGGATGGGTTTGTCGGTGATCTTGCGGACGTCCGCCCGCAGGTCGCGCGCGAATGACGGCAGGCGGAGCGAGTCGATGACCAGCACACCGTCGTCGCCGACGATAATCCCGGCGTTGGTCAGACCCTCGTGCAGTCGTGCATAGACGCCTCGTGCGACCTCGACGATCTCGGTCCGCGCGCCGTTGCTCTGGCTCACCATCGCGTGCTCCGTCCTCGGCCTCCTGGCCGGCGCGAGCATACGAGGTCAGCGCGCTTCGCGGCGCTCGAGGACTACTTCAGGCGCACGCCGACGACCAGACCGTCGTGGTCGGAGCCAGGGAGGTCGAACACCTGCTCGTCGCAGGCGGCAAGGCCGCGGATCAGGACATGGTCGATGCGGATCGAGAGGTTGAGGGTCGGCGTGTGCGTCGGCTGCTGTGACGCAGCGGAGACCGGGCGCACACCGGAACGCCTCAAAAAGTTGAGGAATTGCGGGGAGTAGATCGTGGCGTTGATGTCCCCGATCACCATCACTGGCCCCGTGGCCTGGAGGATCTCCCATTCCAGGAGGTCGTACTGCTTGCCGTGCTCCCGGTAGGTGATGGTGCTGAGCGACGGGATCTCGTGCGTGCTCAGGACGGTGACAGTCTGGTCGCCCACACGCACGCGCGCCGCGAGCGGCTCGCGTCCGGGGATCGGCGGGTCAAGGGGGACGCGTCGCATGTCCTCGAGTGGCAGCCGTGAGGCGAGGGTGACCCATGGCGTCTCCGTGGAGATGCGGTACGGGTATGCCTTCGCGAGCACCGGAGAAAAGTCCTCGAACTCCAGCGTCAACTCCTCGAAGACAACGATGTCGGGGGACTGCGCGAGTACCGCGTCCGCGAGCGCACTCAGTTGGAGATTGCCGACCAATACATTCGCGGTCACGACTCGAAGGCCCGCAGTCTCAGAGCATGAGCGTCCACGCACCAGTAACAGGTTCACGCTGAGCATGACGACGGCCCACAGCATGAAGGGCACAGCCGCGAGTGCCACCAGCTTCCACCGACGAAAGATGACGACGGGAACAATGAGTAGACCGAGGGGAAGGCCGAAATAGGGCGCGAAGTTCAGCGCGCCATCGATGACCCACACAGGCACTGCCTCTCGTCAGAGGCAGCGGACACCACCTCGTGACAAGGATGCCATCCCGCGGACAATGAGCGGCTATTCAAATGATATCGCGATGGCACCCCGTCATTTCGATATGAGGGCGTATCTCAACGGCACGTACATTCCAAGCACGGAGTCGCAAGGGATGGACGCCATGGTGCAGGGCAGTCAGGCGGTCATCGATGAGACTTCCTCTCGCCGAGCACGTCTGCGGATCCCTGCTCGGGTGCGCCCGTTTTTTGCGCCTGGCGATCGTCGCGCTGATCGTCGCCGCTGCGGACACGGCGACAGCCCAGCTCAGCCGTCGGGGCGGCACCTTCGATTTCGAGCCGGTCACAGTGCTGCGGATCCTCTCGGCGCTCACGATCCTGCGCTACCCCCTCGCTGGGTTCGTGCTGTCGCTGGAGGTGGACAAATGGGACTGGTTCTGGCTGGGGATGGGAGACCAGAGCCCGGCGGCGCAGGAGGTCTACCAACACTGGGACAAGAGCGTGGACCTGATCTGCCTCGGCATCGCCGCGATCGTGGTCCTGAAGTGGCCGGACACGAGGGCGAAAGTACTGGCCCTCGGTGCATTCGCGTGGCGGAGCATCGGACTGGCCGTGTACTTCGCCACGGATCAGCGCTGGCTGCTCATCATTTTCCCGAACGTCTTCGAGAGCATCTTCCTGCTGTACCTGATCTTCCGAGTCCTTAGCGGCCACCAGCAGATGCTCTACAGCCGAAAGGCGATGGTGCTGGTCACCCTCGCGCTACTGATACCGAAGGTGGCGACCGAGATCTTCCTGCACTTCCTCAACGACCGCCCATGGAACCGCTACCAGCTGCTGTCAGGTGACCTCGCGATCCTTGATGCGTGGATCTGGGGTGGCCTGCTGTACTTCCTGCCGCTATGGGCCCTCGTCATGCTCGTGACTCACGCGCATGGCCGAGCGACGCACGGCGACCCCGAGGCACAGGTCAGCGCCGTCTGAGAAGGGTGGCCAGGGGATGGTTGGGAAGGGTTGGTGAGCCCGCTCGGATTCGAACCGAGGACCGATGGATTAAAAGTCCACTGCTCTACCGCTGAGCTACGGGCCCCAGCCTCGGATGGTACACGGCGCGTCCGGTGACGGCTTCCGCCCTGCCTCAGTCTGCCGTGGGGCGGATCAGCGAGGTATGAACGTGCTTCTCCACGTGGACGCGCGAGGGCAGGCGCTCCGACAACTCCTCGACGTGGGAGATGACGCCGACCATCCGGTTGCCGTCTACGAGCGCCTCCAGGCCCTGCACCGCGAGGTCGAGGGACTCTGCGTCCAGCGAGCCGAAGCCCTCGTCCAGGAAGAGGGATTCGAGGGCGACCGCCCCGCCGGTGCCGGAGATCTCCGGCAGGTGCTCAGACAGTGACAGTGCGAGGGCAAGCGAGGCAAGGAAAGTTTCGCCGCCGGAGAGAGTCTTTACCGATCGTCGCTCGTCGCCGTTCTGATGGTCGAGCACGAGGAAGTCACCCTTCGCCGTCTGGAGTTCGTACCGGCCGGTCGAGAACTGCATGAGCCGCAGCGAGGCGTCGCGCGCGAGCAGTTCGAGCGATTCGCTGAGCAGGAAGTCGACGAAGTGGTCGCTGCGCAACTCCGTGTGGAGTTCCGTCGCCAGCCGGTGGCGCGCCTCGTGCGTGGCGATCTCGGCGACGCTGGCGGCGGCCTGCTCGGCCTGCTGCTCCGCCTGCACGACAGCCTGACCGAGGGCACCCGCGCGGAGCGTCGCGTCCTGCTGCCCGGCCTGGTGCTCGCGCTGCGCCGTCGCAAGCGCTGCCTTGGAGGGTGCCCCTTCGCCCAGGACATCGCGCCAGGTCCTCGCGAGCGCATCGACCGCTTGCTGCTCGGCCGTGCGCTGGACCGCAACCCGCGCGGCCCGCTCGCGCTCGTCGGTCTGGGCGACATCGAGGGCAGTGCGAGCGGCGACAGCGGAGGCCTCAGCAGCGGCACACGCCGCGCGTGCATCCGCGATCGCAGCATCGAGGGACGTCGCCAGCGCAACCGCCTGCTCGGCAGTAGCGAAGGCTCGGTGGACGGCGGCCGAGTCGCCCTCAACAGTACCGAGAGCAGCGAGGCGTTCCGCTGCACCTTGATCATGGTCGCGGGTGGTCCGGAGGGACTGTTCGCGCAGAGCGACCTCGCGCTGTGCGGCGTCTGCCTCGTGCTTCGCGCCATCGAAGGCACTGGCAGCCGTCCGCGCCGCGAGGTCAGCGGCGGCAGCCACCGCGATGGCACGGGTGAGCGCAACCGGCGACGCGGCGGGCTCGCCCGCAGACGGTGTGGCTCCCAGCGGCCCGAGGGCCACATCGAAAGCGCGTGCGGCGGTCGAGGCCCGCTCGGCGGCCTGTTCCGCACGGGTGGCGCGGGCCTCGGCCTGCTCGGCTGCCTTCGCCTCGCGCTGCGCCTGCTTCGGCAGGTCGAGCGCCGTGACTCCAAGCGCTTTCACTTCGCCCTCGATCTCGGCACGGCGTGCGGTCGCCATGGCGAGCGCATCGGCACGCGCCTCGACACGTTCCGCGGCGACGGCCGATGTTGAGGTGGCGGTGGAGACCACTGCCGCGGCTGCTCGGAGAATGCGTTCCGCTTCCGCGACGGCGCGTTCAGCCGCGTCGAAGTCGGCCTTGGCGTGCCTGGGCGCGGCGGTCAGGATGTCGCCACAGATCGGGCAGCGGTCGCCCTTCTTCAGGCCACGCGACAGATCGGCGGCCGCGTTCGCGCGACGCGCGGCCTCGGCCTTCTCACGCGCAGCCGAGACAACCCGCTCGGCGGCGGCATGCGCCTTTGTGGCGGCGGTGGCGTCTCGCGTCGCGGCCTTCGCGTCACGGACTGCCTCGACGTGGGCGAGGCCGGCGAGGCGTTCTGTCTCCGCCTCACCCACGAGGCGCGCCGCGATCTGTTCGATGGCGAGCGCGCGCGCTTGCGACTCGTGCGATTCCTTGCGCGCAGCGACGACCTCGGCGGTCATTGCGAGGGCCTCGGCCTGCCGCTGGTCGCGCGCAGCAACTGCGGCAGCGGCGGCATCGATGACCTGTGCTGCAGCGGACTCGGCTTTCGTCCGAGCCTGCTGCAGCGCGCGTTCCGCCTGCTTCGAGGCACGCACTGCAGCGGCGGCACCGGCCTCGGCAGTGGCGTGGTCGCGCTCAGCGGTTGCGAGGGCGGTGCGCGCTGCCTCGACGTCGCGCAGCGCCGCGTCGCGCTGGTCGAGGAGCGCGACCTGGACGCGAAGCGCCTCGTGCGCCTCGCGGTCGTAGGAAAGGGCGGCACGATCTGCCTCGGCTGTGGCGGCCTGACGTTGCGCGTCGACGGCTGCGTGGTGCGCAGCATCGAGGGCCAGGCGCGCGGTCTGCGTCGCTTGTGCAGCGCGCTCGCCCTCTGCGGTCGCCTCAGTCGCGGCCAGTCGCGCCGCTTCGAAGGTCCGCCAGCAGTCGGCGAGGCCGCGCAGCACCTCGAAACGAGTGGTGAGCGCCTCTAGGCGCGCACGGGCGGCGACCTCGTCCGCGCGGAGGGCCGCGATCCGCTCGGGCGTCGCGAGGTCGAGCGAGGCAAGTTGCGCGCGCAGGCTGTCCGCGGCCACTTTCGCCGCGCTGGCGCGGGTCCCGGCGATCTGACGCGCCGTCTCGTAGACATCGAGGCCAATCAGACGCGAGAGGATCTCACGGCGGTCGCGCGGTTCACCTCGAAGAAACGCGTCGAAGGCGCCCTGCGGCAGCACCATCGTGCGGGTGAAGGTCGCGTAGTCCATGCCGAGCAGGCGTTCGATGTGCGTCTTCACCTCGGTGGTGCGGTCGGCGATCGGCTCCCACTCGCCTGAGGCGTCGCGACGCTCGAGGCGCACCGCGCCCGGACCCTTCGTCAGTGCGCGGCGCGCGACCTGGTAGCGACGGCCACGCGTCTCGAACTCGAGTTTGACGTGCATCGAGGTTTCGCCCTGCGAGATCAGCTGGCCCACGCTGGTGCCCACGCGCGGTACCTGGCCGAAGAGCGCCCAGGTCATGGCGTCCAGCAATGAGGACTTACCGGCGCCGGTGGGGCCGGTGATCACAAACAGTCGTCGCCCCTCGAAGTCGAGCGTGGCCTGCTCACGGAACGCCGTGAACCCCTGCAGTTCGAGGCGGACGGGCCTCACGCCCGGCTCCCGGTCATGTCTGCGCCGTCGCTTCCTCCACGACCTCGCGGAACAGGGCGACGAGGTCGGGCGCCGGTTCCTTGCCGTGGGAGGAGGTGTAGTAACGGGTAAACTGCTCGGCGGGCTTGAGGTGTTTGAACTCGGGGTCAGCGAGCGTCCGCTCCTCGTGTGCCACTTCGACGCGCACGTCGACGCAGTTGGCGAGGGCCTCACGCACCCGGGGCGCGATCCCCGTCTCGTAGGCATCGAGGCACACGACCGCGCGAATGTACGCATCCGGCCGCGCGAGGCCCTGCGCGATGACCTCGTCCAGCGTGCCGCGCACCTCGATGAGGGGCCGGCCCGAGGTGAACGGGACGAACTCGCGCTGCACGGGGCGGCCTGGATGGGCCTCGACGATCCAGGCGCCCTTCTGCTGGTCGCGTTCGCCGAAGTCCATCTGGAGCAGCGAGCCGGAGTAGGCGGCGGGCGAGGGGGTACCGACGATGTCCTGCGGCTGGTGGACGTGGCCGAGCGCGGAGTAGTGCGCGTTCGTCGGGATCGCGGTGGGTGGCACGGCGTAGGTCTGGCCGATGTGCAGCCGGCGCTCGGAGCCATCGGTCATCGCGATCTGCGCGCCGTCCACGAACACGTGCGACGCGAGAATGTTCACGGTCTCCGGCGTGAACGCCTTCGCGACGTGTCGGTACAACTCCGACAGTTGCCCCGCATACCCCTGGAACGCCTCCTCGCGCGGGCCAAGGATGGCCTCGAGGTCGGCGGCGCGCCCCTCGGGCACCCACGGGATCGCGGCGATCTTCGCGGTCTCGCCGCCGCACTCGATGGTGATGACGCCGCCATCCTCCAGGTCGCGGACAGCCGACTGCACATGGACACCGAGCAACTCCGCGAGTCTCCCCAGCGCGTCGAGGCGGCGCGGGTGGTCGTGGTTGCCGGCGATCAGTACGACCTCGACCTTTGCCTCGACGAGGGCGCGGAGAGTCGTTGTGAGCAGCCGCTCGGCCTCGGGCGGTGGCGAAGTCGAGTCGTAGATGTCGCCGCAGACGAGGACGACATCGACGCTTCGATCACGCGCGATGGCGCAGAGCTCAGCCAGCACCGCTTCGAACTCGACGGTGCGACTGCGACCGCGAATCGTGCGGCCGAGGTGCCAGTCGGCGGTGTGCAGGAAGCGCACGCCTAGTCCTCCGGATCGCCGACGTCGAAGCGACGGAGCAGTCGAGGCACCGGCGCCGGCTCGCCGCCCTCGTCGGTCGGGGCGACCTCGGAGGCGCGCGTCGCCCATGCGGGCCACGGGAACTCCAGGAGCAGCGGGACGGGGATCTCCGGCTGCGCCACGATCATCGAGCCGGGCTTCAGCAGCGCCGCGCGCTTCTGCGTGGTGGGCGTGAGGTAGCGGTACTCGTTGCGCTGCGCCTCGGCGGGGTCGAGGCGGCCGACGACGCGGAACGCGGCGTTCGCGACGATGCGTGGCTCCACCTCGGAGGC
>CANFFZ010000073.1 GCA_947446155.1 Chloroflexota bacterium
CCACCGATGTGATTTCCCGCACGGGCTACTCGCGCATCCCGATCTACGAAGAGTCCCTCGATCGCGTGGTCGGGGTGGTCTACGCGAAGGACCTCCTTGCCTACCTGGCCCAAGGGCAGGTCATGCCCCGTCTGCGCGAGGTTGCCCGCCCGCCCTACCTCGTCCCCGATTCGAAGCGCGCGGACGAATTGCTGGCCGACATGCGCCGCGACCAGGTCCACCTCGCGATCGCCGTCGACGAGTATGGCGGCACTGCAGGTGTCGTCACCGTCGAGGACCTGCTTGAGGAGATCGTGGGCGCCATCGTCGATGAGTACGACGCGCCCGAGGTGCCGTTCGAGCGAGTCTCGGACGACGTGGTGATCGTCGATGCCTCGGTCACCATCGGGGAGCTCAACGAACTCTTCGGCACTGCCATCGAATCTGACGACTTCGACACGGTCGGTGGCCTGATCGCCACCGAACTCGGGCGCCTCGCTGTCCCGGGCGACCAGGTCATCGTCCCGGACGAGGCCGCCCGCGAGGCTGGCGAGGCCGCTGTGACGCTGCGAGTGCTCTCGATCCTCGGCCGCCGCACCAAGCAGGTGCGTGCCCAGCGCTGGACCCCGGGCGACGAGGGCGGCGCCGTCGCCTGAGGCGTCGGGTGCCAATTGGTGACCGCGAAACGTTGACCCGCTCCCTACCCTACCTGCCATGGATCACCCCGCCGCCGAGGCGCCTGTCGACCTCCCCTACCGGATCGCCCTCCACCGGGTACACCGGCTGGGTGCCGTCCGCTTCGGCTTGCTGGACCGCGCGTTCGCCTCGATGGAGGAGGTCTGGCGCGCCCCTGCCGGAGCGCTCGTGGCGGCTGGCCTCGATCAGCGCACCGCGCAGGAGGTGGTCCGAGCGCGCGACGAGACCGACCCGGACGCCGAGCTCGAACGGCTGGCTCTCGCTGGCGTGACCGCCCTCGCCCAGAACGACGCCCGCTACCCCTCGCGCCTCCGCGAGATCGACGACGCTTCGCCCGTCCTCTACGTGAAGGGCGCATGGACGGACGCCGACGAGTGGAGCGTGGCCGTCGTGGGCACCCGCAAAGCCACGGCGTACGGCCGGATGGCCGCCCAGGAGTTCTCGCGCGGCCTCGCTGTGAACGGGATCACCGTCGTCTCCGGCCTCGCCCGAGGCGTGGACACCGTCTCTCACCGCGCCGCCCTCGATGCCGGTGGCCGCACCGTCGCCGTGCTGGCGAACGGGCTGGACACCGTCTACCCACCGGAGAACCGCAGGCTGTCCGAAGAGATTGCGGAGCGTGGCGCGGTCATGAGTGACTACCCGCTCGGCACGAAGCCGCGCGCCGACTTCTTCCCCCGCCGCAACCGCATCCTCTCCGGCGTCAGCCTCGGCACCCTCGTCGTCGAGGGTGACCACGATTCCGGCGCGATGATCACCGCCAGATTCGCGGTGGAGCAGAACCGGGATGTCTTCGCGGTCCCGGGTTCCATCTTCTCCGCCCAGTCGAAGGGCCCCTTTGGCCTGATCAAGGACGGCGCCACCCCGGTCGCAACCGCCGAGGACATCCTGGAGGCGCTGAATCTGAGCGTGGCCGGGAAGCAACTCGATTTTGGTCGGGCAGCCCCTCCGGAGAGCGCGGACGAGCGCACCCTGATGGCCGCGCTCAGCCGCGATCCCCAGCACATCGATGCTGTGGTGCGAAGGAGCGGTTTGGCCGCCGCCACCGTCTCCGGTACGCTCGCCCTACTGAAACTCAAGGGCCTCGTCCGAGATGTGGGCGGGATGCAGTTCGTCCGCGTCCGTGAGGATGAGGGTGACTACACCCCTTCGAAATCTGTCGGACGGCCGCCCGGAACCATCGAGAACGCCCTGTGACGACCGATGCCGCCCCGCGCCCCGCTCGCCGCCGCGCTACCCCCGCCACGACCGGGGGTAGCCGTCGGCTGGTGATCGTGGAGTCGCCAGCGAAGGCCCGAACGATCAGTCAGTACCTCGGCAGTGATTATGTCGTGGAGTCCTCGATCGGCCACATCCGTGACCTCCCCTCCTCAGCGGCGCAGATCCCTGCCGCGCTGAAGAAGCAGGCCTGGGCCCGCCTCGGCGTGGACATCGAGAACAACTTCGAGCCGCTCTACGTGATCTCCCCGGAGAAGACCGCGCAGGTCGCCAAACTCCGAGCGCTCCTCAAGAACGCCGACGAACTCTTCCTCGCAACAGATGAAGACCGCGAGGGTGAGGCCATCGCCTGGCACCTGAACGAGGTGCTTAAGCCCCGCGTCCCCGTGAAGCGGATGGTGTTCCACGAGATCACCCGCCCCGCCATCGAGGCCGCGATCGCCAACCCACGCGACATCGACCTCGACCTTGTCCACGCGCAGGAAGCGCGCCGCATACTCGACCGCCTCTACGGGTACGAGGTCTCGCCGGTGCTGTGGAAGAAGGTCGCGCCTCGGCTCTCCGCCGGCCGCGTGCAGTCCGTCGCCGTCCGGCTGATCGTCGAGCGCGAGCGCCAGCGGATGCGCTTCCGCGCTGCGCAGTACTGGGACTTGGACACCGTCCTCGCCACCCAAACCCCCACAGCCGACCGCGTCCCCGCCCGCCTCGTCGAGGTCGGCGGTCGCCGTGTCGCCTCCGGTCGTGACTTCGATGCGGAGACGGGCACCCTCGCGAGTGACGCACGCCTGCTCGCCGAAACCGACGCGAAGGCCATCGCCGCCACGCTGAGCCGGGCGAAGTTCGTCGTGGACGACGTGCAGGAGCGCCCGTTCACGCAGCGCCCGCCTGCACCCTTCATTACGTCCACGATCCAGCAGGAGGCGGCGCGCAAACTGCGCTACTCCGCCGCGCGCACGATGGCGGTGGCGCAGCGGCTCTACGAGAACGGCTACATCACCTACATGCGTACGGACAGCACCAACCTGTCCGAACAGGCCGTCGCGGCCGCCCGCGCCCAGATCCGCGAGTTGTACGGCCCCACCTACCTCCCGGACGCTCCTCGTCAGTACACCGCGAAGGCACGAGGTGCGCAGGAGGCCCACGAGGCCATCCGCCCCGCCGGCGATGCCTTCCGCACACCCGAGAGCCTGCAGGGCGAACTCGATGCCGACGCGCACCGCCTGTACGACCTCGTCTGGAAGCGCACCGTCGCCTCGCAGATGCGGGACGCGAACGGCCTCCGCACGTCGGTCCGCCTCTCCGGTGACGCGGGTGCCGAGGGTCGCGCGGTCTTCCAGACTTCCGGCAAGGTGATCTCCTTCCCCGGCTTCCTGCGTGCCTACGTCGAAGGCTCGGACGACCCGGACGCCGAACTCGAGGACCAGGAGCGCGTGCTGCCGCCGCTGGCCGTCGGCCAGGGCGTCGACCCCGTGAGCGTCGATGCGCGTGGCCACGAGACGCAGCCGCCCGCCCGCTGGACCGAGGCGAGCCTGATCCGCGAACTGGAAGAGCGCGGCATTGGCCGCCCGTCCACCTACGCCTCGATCCTCGAGACGATCCAGGACCGCGGCTACGTCTGGAAGAAGGGGACGGCGCTGATCCCCACCTTCGCCGCCTTCGCCGTCGTGAACCTGCTGGAACTGCACTTCCCCGACCTCGTGGACTTCGGCTTCACCGCGAAGATGGAGGAACGCCTCGACGAGATCGCCGATGGCGAACGCGACTCCAGGCCCTGGCTGCGCTCCTTCTACTTCGGCGACCCAGACGCCCCCGAGGGCGACCGCGTGGCGCACCAGGGCCTCCACCAGGCGATAGAGGGTGGCTGGGAAGCCATCGATGCCCGCGCTGTCTGCTCGATCCCCCTCGGCCGCGACCCGGAGGGCAACGAGGTCGCCGTGCGCGTCGGCCGCTACGGCCCCTACATCCAGATCGGCGACACCGATCAGCGCGCCAGCGTCCCCGCCGAGATTGCGCCTGACGAACTCACGCTCGAAGACGCCACCCGCCTGATCCGCGAGGAAGCCCTCGGCGACACCCCGCTCGGCGCCGACCCGGAAACCGGGATGGCCGTGTACGTGAAGAGCGGTCGTTTCGGCCCGTACGTGCAGTTGGGCGAGGACCCCGAGTCACCGAAGGCGGAGAAGCCACGCCGCGGATCGCTCTGGCCAGACATGACGCCGGAGCGCCTGACCCTCGATGACGCCCTCACGATCCTCGCGTTCCCCAAGGTCCTCGGCCAACACCCCGAGACCGGTGACGACGTGACCGCACAGGACGGCCCGCGCGGCCCCTACGTGAAGTCCGGGACGAACAGCCGCAGCATCGAGGGCGGTCATTTCGCGATGAAGACCATCACCCTCGACGAGGCACTCCGCCTGCTTGCCGAACCTCGAAAGTTCGGTCGCGGCGCCGCCGTCTCGCAGTCCGCCCTCGCGAGCCTCGGCAACCACCCCGACAGTGGTGCGGCGATCACCGTTCGCTCCGGCAAGTTCGGCCCGTACGTGACGGACGGCGTCGTCAACGCCTCCCTGCCAAAGGGACGCGACCCGAAGACGCTCGACATGCAGGGCGCCCTCGACCTCCTCGCGGCCCGCGAGGAGCGCATGCGCGCCGAAGGCAAGGACCCCCGAGCGCCGAAGGCGAAGACCACCCGTCCCCGCGCGACAACATCGAAACCCCGCGCCACAGCCACCCGCACTACCCGCACCACCCGCAGCCCCCGCCGCTCGGCATAGCCTCGCGTTCGCCCTCGGCGTACCCTGAGCGAATCTCGGGCGGGAATCCGAGGGCGACCGATGCCTCGATCTGCTCGCGCGCAGGAACCTGTGCCCCCCGCCGAACTACCACCCGCCTCGCTGGCTGCGCTCGACGCCTACCTCGCCCAGGTCGAGGCGGTTCGCCGCCGTTCCCAGCTCACCGTCCGGAACTACCGCAGCGACCTCACCCACTACCTTGGCCACGTCGCTGCTCGCGGCATCGAGCACGACGCGGCCGGGCGTACGGACGTGCGTGGCTACCTAGCGCGGCTGCGCGACGAGGAGTTGGCGGACGCCTCGATCCGGCGGCGTGCAGCGACGGTGCGCGGCTTCTACCGCTGGCTGGATGCCGAGGGTGTCCCGCTCCGCAATCGCCCGGGCGACTCGATCCTTCGCCTGCGCTACCCGAAGGTCGGGCGTCGCCTCCCGCACTTCCTCTCGCAAGAGGAGGCCACCACGCTGGTGGAGAAGGCGAACAAGGACACCCCGAACGGCCTGCGCGACCGCGCCATCCTCGAACTGCTGTGGGGCGCGGGACTGCGCGTCAGCGAGGTCGCGGGCCTCGATGTCGTCGACCTCGACCTGGCGAACGGCCAGGTGCGCGTGACCGGCAAGGGCGACAAGACACGGATCTGCCTCTACGGCGACCCCGCCCGGACGGCGATCCGCCGTTACCTCGACGACGGCCGCCCGATGCTGGCGACGGGCGCGCAGACCGCGCTCTTTCTCAACCGCGCAGGTGGCCGTCTGACCGCCAGGTCGGTGCAGACCATGGTGCGGAACGCCGGCATGCAGGCGGGCCTCGATGCCCTCGTCCACCCGCACATGCTGCGGCACACCTTCGCGACTCACCTGATCGAGGGCTCTGCCGACCTTCGGATCGTGCAGCACCTACTGGGGCACGCCTCGGCTGACACGACGCAGATCTACACGGCTGTCGCCCATCGCCGGAAGGGCACCCTCATCTCGGACGCCCTCGCCCGCGCGCGCTCGTCGGAGGCCGCCCGCAGTGAGGGCCTCGGGCTGCCCGTCGAGCGGCGTGACGTCGCCCCTGCCGTCTGACTGCCCCGCCGAGTAAGATGAGGGTTCGCCGCGGCGCCAGTGCCGGGCAGGGAGAACTATGCGCGTCCTGGTACTCAACGGTCCGAATCTGAACCTCCTCGGCTCACGTGAGCCCGAGATTTACGGCCACGAAACGCTTGCCGACATCGAAGAAGGCATGCGCGGTCACGCCGAGGGCCTCGACATCGAGATCGAGTTCGTCCAGTCAAACCACGAGGGTGGGCTGATCGATGCGATCCAGGATCACCGCGACTGGGACGGGATCATCCTGAACCCCGCCGGCTACAGCCACACCTCCATCGCGCTGGCGGATGCCATCGCCGGCGCCTCCGCCCCCGTCGTCGAGGTGCACCTGTCGAATGTCCACAAGCGCGAGGCCTTCCGCCAGCACTCGTATGTCTCCGCCGTCGCGTGGGGCCAGGTGATCGGCTTCGGCTATCGCGGTTACCACGCAGCGCTCGACCTGCTGCACAGCCGCTACCACGCCGAGCAGCCGGCGTGACCCTGCCCTCGCGCCTCGACCGGCTGCGCGCGCGTTTCGAGGCGCTCGGGATCGACGGCATGCTGGTCACAGCGCCGTCTAACCGTCGATGGATCAGCGGCTTCACCGGCTCGGCGGGCGTCGTCCTCGTCCTGCGTGACGAGGCGCGCTTCGCCACCGACTCCCGCTACTGGGAGCAGGTCGGTCAGCAGTGCCCCGGCTTCCACCTCGTCCAGGTGGCCGGTGCAACGACCGGTGTCGCCCCGGCAATCATCGAGGGCCTTGAGGGTCTTCGCCTCGGCTTCGAGCCCGCCCACCTCACCTACGCCGCGCACCACGAGTGGATGCGCGCGCTCGAGGAACTCCCCGCCCACTCCCGCCCGCGTCTCGTCCCTGCTCCTCGCGCCATCGAGCACTTACGGATGGTGAAGGAGCCCGAAGAGATCGACGCGCTCACCCGCGCCGTCCTGCTCGGTGACGAGGCGTTCCGCCACGCCCTCGGCCGTGTCGAGCCGGGCATGACGGAGCGCCAGTTGGCCTGGGTCATCGAGGAGTACGCGCTGACCCATGGCGCGGAGTCGATGTCCTTCGGCACGATCATCGGTGGCGGCGCGCACGGGGCCCTCCCGCACTGGCGTGCGAGCGACGCCATCCTTGAGGCCGGCACCGGAGTCGTGATCGATATGGGTGTCATCGTGGACGGGTACTGTTCCGACCTGACGCGTACGATCTTCCTCGGGAAACCGTCCGCCGAGTTTGCCCGCGTGTACGACATCGTGCTCACGGCGCAGACGATGGCGGAGGAGCGGATCGAGGCGGGGATGCTCGGCCGGGACGGCCACGCGATCGCGATGGAGATCATCGCGGCGGCGGGGCACCGGGAGCACTTCGGCCACGGCCTGGGTCACGGGGTGGGCCTCGACATCCACGAGGACCCTCGACTGGCGCCGGCGGGCGACATCCCGCTGGAGGATGGCCACGTGGTGACCGTGGAACCAGGGATCTACCTGCCCGGCTGGGGTGGGGTACGTATCGAAGACCAGTGCGTGATGGAGAATAGCCGCCTGCGGTCGATCTCCACCGCGCCAAAGTTCGATCTAGCGGTGATCCGCTAGCGAAACCGCGTGGGCGGTATGAGGGAGCCTGACTGTGATCTCGACTTCTGACTTCAAGCGCGGGGCCACCGTGGAATTGGACGGCCACCTCTACCGCATGGAGGAAGTGCAACACGTCAAGACGAAGAAGTCTGCGGTCTACCGCGTGAAGTTGCGCGACCTTCGCGCCGGCCACATCACCGAGCGGACGTTCAACGCCGGCGACAAATTGCCCGTCGCTCGCGTCGAGCGTCGGACGATGCAGTACCTCTACGGCGACGGCGAGATGTACACGTTCATGAATTCCGAGACGTTCGACCAGATCCTGGTCCGGCGCGAGACGATCGCGGACGCGCTGCCGTA
This sequence comes from Chloroflexota bacterium, assembly GCA_947446155.1. The sequence continues at coordinate 7,689 of CANFFZ010000073.1, forward strand.
CCTCAAGGAGAACGACGACACGCAGATGATCATCTACGGCGATGAAGCGCTCGGCATCGAACTGCCGGCCGCCGTCGAACTGCTGATCACGGAGTCCGACCCCGGCGTGAAGGGCGACACCGCCCAGGGTGCGACGAAGCCCGCCACCCTGGAGACGGGCCTCATCGTCAACGTCCCGCTGTTCGTAGGCCCCGGCGACCGGATCAAGGTGAACACCGCGGACGCTCGCTACATCGAGCGCGTGAAGGCCTAGCGAGGCCTCCGAGGAGCCCTCGATGCCACCCGAGGCACGCCCCGTCTGGCAGGTCGCGCGCTATCTGCGCGAGATGCTGGAGCGTGACCCCGCGATGACCGACCTGTGGATCGGTGGTGAGATCTCCAACCTCACGACCTCCTCGGCGGGCCACATCTACTTCACCCTCAAGGACCAGGGTGGCGCGCTGCGCTGCGTCTACTTCCGCAACAGCAACGTCCGCGTCCGCCTCAAAGAGCCGATGCGCAACGGCGACGCCGTGATCGTCCACGGCAAGATCGAGTTCTACCCGCAGGGTGGCACCCTCCAGTGCATGGTCGACTTCGCGCAGCCAGCAGGCGTCGGCGCGCTGCAGGCGGAGTTCGAGCGGCGGCGCGCACGCTTCGAGGAAGACGGGCTTTTCGACCCCGCTCGGAAGCGCCGGTTGCCGCAGTTCCCCCGCACCATCGGCGTGATCACCAGCCAGACCGGCGCCGCCTACCACGACATCACGACGATCCTCGAACGTCGCTGGCCGCTCGCGACGGTGCTGTTCCGCGCCACTCCAGTGCAGGGCGATGACGCAGCCATCGAGATCGCCGAGGCGGTGCGCAGCATCGGCCTGCACCGCAAGCCGGAGGCCCGCCCGGACGTGGTCATCGTCGGCCGTGGTGGCGGATCGGCGGAGGACCTGTGGGCCTTCAACGAAGAGCCCGTGATCCGCGCGATCCACGGCTGCCCGGTCCCCGTGATCTCCGCCGTCGGCCATGAGACCGATGTCACCCTCGCCGACCTCGTCGCGGACGTGCGCGCGCCCACCCCCTCGGCGGCGGCAGAACTCGCTGCGCCCGACCGGATCGAGGTGGCGCGGGCCATCCGCGCGCTGGAGGCAACCGTCTACGCACGCTCGCGCCAGCGGACGGGGATCGCCCGCGAGGCATCGCACCGGCTCGCGAACCGCATGGATCGGCTTCTGCCCGACACGAACGGCTGGCAGCGCCGCGTCGCCGCGCACGCCGACGGCATCGCCCACCTCGCCCACCGCTCGGCCCGCGAGGCGCGCGAGGCGACGGCGGGCCTCGCTGCGCGCGTGCAGGCGCTCTCGCCGCACGCCACGCTCGCGCGCGGCTACGCCCTCGTCTCGAAGGCGGACGGGACACCTGCCTCGCGGGCCGCCTCGGTGTCGGTTGGCAACCAGATCGATGTGCGCTGGGCGGACGGATCACGATCCGCGACAGTCAGTGCCACGGACAGCGGCGGTTCAGCGGGTGGCGCGATAGGCTCGCAGACATGACGTCAGCCGCCGAGTCCGAACGCCAGGACGCCCTGCAAGCCGCCTTCGCCTTTGGCGACGACGACGGCTTCGAGGCGATCTACAGCCGCCTCGATGGCGTCGCGAAGCGCCTCGAGGAGGGCGGGCTGACGCTCGACCAGACGCTCGCCCTCTACGAGCAGGGCATCGCGCTCTCGCGCCGCGCCCAGGCGCTGCTGGACGCCGCTGAGCAGCGCATCGAGGTACTCCGCCAGGGCGGCGAGTAGGTGACGCTCCGGGTCGGCTGGTACACCACCGGACGTGGCGCCGGTTCGCGCGGGATGTTCGAGGCGGTGCGCGACGCCATCCGTGCGGGCACCCTCGATGCCTCGTTCGCCTTCGTCTTCTGCAACCGCGAGCCCGGCGAGGACCCCGCGACCGACGCCTTCTTCGAGGTCGTGCGCGCCGAGGGCATCCCGCTCGTCACGCTCTCCTCCGTGCGCTTCCGCAAGGAACGAGGCGGTACCCGCTCTCGCCCCGGCGTGCCGCTCCCCGAGTGGCGCGAGGCGTACGACGCCGAGGTCGCTCGCCTCGTTGATCCCCACGGTGCCGAGATCGGGGTGCTAGCCGGCTACATGCTGATCTTCACCGCCCCGTTCGTCCGCACGCACCGCCTGCTCAACCTCCACCCTGCCTTTCCGGGCGGCCCGACCGGCACCTGGCGCGAGGTGATCCGCGACCTGATCCGCTCTGGGGCTTCCGAGAGCGGCGTGATGGCCCACCTCGCCATCCCGGAAGTGGACATGGGCCCCGTCGCCTCCTTCTGCCGCTACGACATCGACGTCGCCGAACCCACCCCGGACGCCTCCGACGCCGAGATCGAGGCGTCGGCCCATTTCACCGCGATCCGTGCTGCAGGATTACGCCGTGAGACGGCTTTCCTCGTCGCCGCCCTCCAGGCCGAGGCTGAAGGCCGCTCGGCGCTCGGCGCCCCGCTCGACCTCACTGACGAGGTCGAGGCCCGGCTAGACGCCTCCTGAGCGCCTTCGCGGGTCGTTTCACCCGGGTGCCTGTAGCGGCCCCGTCGCTCGTCGCGGTACGCTCCCTACTCGGTCCGGCATCCGCTGCCGCCATCGAGGAGCATCCGTGAGCCTGATCCCTGCCAATCGGAGCCTGGTGCCGCA
>CANFFZ010000074.1 GCA_947446155.1 Chloroflexota bacterium
ACTACGGCTCGATCGATGACCCGGCGCTGGACGCACTGCTCCTGAAACAGCGGGCAGAGGCCAACCCCGCTGCGCAGAAGGAGATCTGGAACCAGATCAGCACGCTGCTCCACGACAAGGTCTACCAGGCCTGGTGGCCGGTGGCGCTGCAGCGCAACTCGTACCACAACTACATGCTCAACTACCGGGCCCACGGTCTGGTCGGGACGGTGCCGTGCTATTCCGGCGGCCAACTCCGTTCGGTCTGGCTGGACGAGGGTCAGAACCCCGGCCGGGCGTAAGCCTCAGCCGGTTCCATTCACCTCGAGACGGGCGGGGGCGAAAGCCTCCGCCCGTTCTTCATCTCCGGTAAACTGTGACCCACCTCATCACGCATCGAGGAGCCCACGATGCCGCACGATCCGGACCGCATCCTCTGCGACCAGGCCATCCGCCCCTTCGGCGTCGACAACTGTTGCCTCAACGAGATCGACCCGTGCTTTAAGCCGGCGCTGCACCGCCATGTCCCCACAGGCGTTGCGCTGTGCGAAGGGCATTGGGAGAACGCGATGACGATGGGCGGGCCCCAGGACGGGCAGTGGAAGGTGGGGATGCGCATCATCCCGTTCCCGGACGGCTGGGAGGATCTGCCTGACCCTGAGACTCCGCCCCCCGCCCCAACCAAGCTGTGGGTCGAGCCGGCGAAGATCGTCGGCGGCGTGATCGTCGAGCTCTAGACCGCCTCTAAGCCACGCGGGCTGCCGGCTCCGCGTCACCCTCGATGTCGTCAGGCTGCGACGGCCGGTCGACACCGAGCACGAGCGAGGCCAAGCGTGGCCACAGCATGTCGACCGCGCACACGAATCCCAGCGACCCGACCGCACCCACGACGAAGTTCGCCACCATCAGCTGACTCCACGACGCCTCGAAGCGGGTGCCCATCACGGCGTTGGAAGACAGCCAGCCGAGGAAATACGGCTGATGCACGAGGAAGATGCCGAACGACAGCGGGGCGATCCACGCAAACGGCCACGCCACCAACCGTCCGATGTTCGTCCGGAGGGCGAGCCGCACGAGCGCCGGGTACACCACCAGCCCCAGGCTGTTGAACACAAACACCGTCACGCCGAAGTACGAGGTGGGATAGCCACGCGTCTCGCCCTGCCAGAAGTACGCACCGAACGTCACGACCATGCCGAGGCCCGCCAGCACTTCGAGGTCGCGGCCCCACGACGGCACCCCGCCACGCAGCCGATACGCGAACAGCCCGAAGACGAAGAAGAACGCCCAGATCGCCGGGTTCCGGTACGCCAAGACCGCCATGTCACCCGTGATCAACTGCCGCTCATACCACGCGATGACACCGAGGCCGAGCAGGAACGATCCCGCCGTCACGCGGGTGAGCACACGCGTCGACGTGTGACGCAGCGGGTACGCCGCCGCCATCAGCACGCCGAGGACGAAGAGGAAGTAGAACTGTCCTTCGATGTCGAACAGAACGAAGTGGCGCAGCAGCGCGCTCGACAGTCCGTCCGCACGCCACGCTTCGTACGCCAGCGCCAGCATCATCCACACCGCAGCCGGCACCCCGATCCGCTGGAGCCGCCTTCGGACGAACGCACCGAACGAAGGCGACCGGTCACGCGCCAGCAGGAAGCCGGAGATAAAGAGGAAGACCGGCACCGCACCGTGGGCGAACAGGTGCGAGACCCGTAGCGCTAGGCGCTCGCCCTCGGGGACCTCCGGCCACATGCGGAAATACGAGTGCAGGAAAAGCACTGCCAGCACCGCGACGCCGCGGAGAATGTCGAGTTCGGGCAAGCGGGCTGGGCGGCGTGGGGCTCGCACGACTCGTCGGGGGGCCGCTGCGTTGATCGCCATCCTTCTACCCTGACGCGCGGTCAGGTAGAGCGCAATCCCAAAGTTGTGTCAGTTACGTGGTCAGTGACCAGCGCGGTTCGGCGCCCGGCCGGCCTGGCGGGCGAGTCCACCTCGGCGGCGTCTCATCGAGGCCGCCAGGCGGCGTGACGAAACGCAGCCGCCCGAAATCGCTCGCCATCTCCGCTGTCAGGTCCGCCACATCGCTCGCCTTCGGATCAGCGACACGTGCGCCATCAACGCGGCCCAACCCGTCGAGCCATGTGCGGGTGCGCGCCAACGCCACGCGTACCCGTCGTGAGCCGCCATGCTCCGCCTGCTGTGCCAGCGCGAGCATCGCTCCCAGCGCCGCGAGATATCCCGTCGCGTGATCGAGCGCCTGCGCAGGCAGCGGCATCGGACGCTCGCTCTGCGCCCAGGCGGTGCCCTCCATCACGATCCCGGAGGCCGTCTGTACCAGGCTGTCAAAGCCTCGACGGCCCGCCCACGGGCCCTCGTGCGACCACGCGGAGAGCGAGACCACCACCACGCGCGGCCGCAGCCGCGCGAGGTCGGCTGGCCCGTAGCCCAGCGCATCCAGCGCGCCTGGCCGGTACGCCTGCACCACCACATCGACCGACGCCACGAGCGCCTCGAACCGCGCGCGGTCCGCAGACGTCCGCAGGTCAAGGTGCACGAAGCGCTTCCCGAACCCGGTATCGATGACCAACGGCGCCATCTCCGGCAGGTGCGCTGCGCCCATCCGGATCACGTCCGCGCCATACGCGGCCAACGTGCGCCCCGCGACTGGCCCGGCCACCACACGCGACATGTCCAGCACGCGGATCCCGCTCAGCGGCATCGAGGGCTCGGGCGCGAACGCACGCGCCGGCGCCTTCCCGATCACCTCGATGTCGATCGGGGACAGCGAGGCCAGCGCGCGTGCTTGCGGATGCGCCCGCCACTCGTCCGGCGTCCGCGCGAGGTAGCCACAGCCACCCGCCTCGGCAAGCGCGTCCTCAAACGCCTGGCCGTTCCACGCGAGCATCGCCCGTTCGGCATCGGCGCGGTCGGTCGTCTTCGCGGCGTCCAGACCCAGAGTGCGGAGCGCGCGTTCGCGGTGGTGCGGGAAGTTGGTGTGCAACTGCACCCAGCGGTCATCTGCAGTGCGGTAGTAGCCGGAGAATGGATCCCAGAGGGCCTCCGCCATCGCGCCATCGACGCGTAAGTAGCGCTCGCTGCGGAACGCCGCCGCTGCGTGACGCATCAAAACGCTCGCCTGCTGCCAGCGACCAGTGCGTGCGTGCCACACACGAGCGGCTGCCAGCGCCGCGCCCGCGACACTCGCCGCCGCCAGCGTCCCCACGCGGAACGGCGAGGGATACACCGGGTCAGTGCCCTCGACACGCACATGGTCGGGGTCGCCCGGATCACCGCCAGCAGCACCCCACACGCTGCGGAGGGCGTCGAGCGGGGTCGGTCCGTCAGCCATCGAATACCTCCGAGATCGAGCATAGAAGGCGCACGCGAACAGTGGCAGGCGATACCCTCCACGCGCAGACTGCGCCGACGGACAGGGAGACGCGTTGTTCCCGCTCAAGGACCACAACCCAACTCGCACCCGGCCCGTGGTGACCCTCGCGCTGATCGCCATCAACCTCGCGGTGTTCTTCCTCTGGCAGCCCTCCGCGTTCTGGATCCCAAACCCGGAGACTGCTGCGGACGAACAGGGTGAGTTTCTGTACGCCAACGCCGCCGTGCCCTGCGAGATCGTCCAGGGACGTCCCCTTGATGTCATCGAGGCGTCAACAAACGTCTGCTTCAAGGATCCCGGCGAACCAATCTTCCCCGAGAAGCACGTCTACCTTTCCCTGCTGATGAGCCTATTCCTGCACGGCGGGCTCTTCCACATCGGCGGGAATATGTGGTTCCTGTGGCTCTTCGGGAACAACATCGAAGAGGTGTTCGGGAGGCTGCGCTACCTCGCGTTCTACCTGGTGAGTGGGGTCTTCGCGACGCTCGGGTTCGTCGCATTGCAGACGGACCAGGCAGTGCCACTCGTCGGTGCGTCCGGTGCGATCGCCGGCGTGCTGGGCGCGTACCTCGCGCTGTTCCCCACACGGCGCATCCTCGGGCTCGTAGGCATCTGGCCGATCCCGGTACCCGCGGCGTTGTTCCTCGGCCTGTGGTTCTTCGGCCAGTTCGCGACGAGCGACGAGAGCATCGCCTGGCAGGCGCACGCCGCCGGTTTCGTCTTCGGCTTCGTCGTCGCGTTCGCGCTGCGCGCCCCCCTGCTCCGGCGCCTGCGCCGCCTGCACGCGTACTAGCGAGGCGTCACTCGGCACATCGTGTACCTACCGTTTCGGTGGTGCCGGGGCTGCACCGCCGCCGGTATTCGGCAGACGCGCCGGCGTCCCCTTGAAGCACGACACCGTGTACGGGTACTCCGCCGTCGCGTGGTAGTGGTACAGGCTCACGCGACGGCCATCCCAGTCGATCTCGTGCGTGTGCCCGTGGCAGGCATCGAGGTCATCGTTCGCCAGGCTCTCACCGCGTTCGCCGCGCTTCCCGAACAGCCCGAAGCCATCGACGGGTCAGCCGAAGAGCACAGAGTGCCCGCTCCCCGGGTCAGCGATGCAGTCCGTCAGCGTGTGGTAGTGGTACTGGCCCGTGCGCTCCGGGTGGCCACCACACCGATCCTGCGTCTCCCATGCTCCCGCGTCGCGGTTCTCCGCGTCGAGGGCATTGAAGACCACCGATCCAGACGTCAGCACAGCCACGAACGGTGGCGGGAGACACGAGGCCTGCGACGCGACCTGCGGATCAGCAGGAAGCGTGACGGAGAGTGTCTGCTGCGCGATCGAGTTCGGGTTGCGGTCGTACGCGTAGACGTCGTCGCTCGGCTGGATCGGGTAACGCCCGGTTGTGTGGCCCGGCAGCGCATTCCCGCTCAGCACGCGATCCGAGCCGGACTTCGTCGCGGTGAACGAGGAGGGCCACGCGATCTCGCCATCCACAATCGCCTTCGCAGTCGCGTTGTACGTGCCGTCCGAGTTGAACCACGGCCCTTTCGTACCGGCGCTTCCGCCCGCGCCACCGCCGGAGCCGCAGCGCCAGACGTAGCCAGCGCGCGCGCTCGTCGAGACCTTGCCGTCACCCACTGATACGCGAAGCAGATCGACCACCCGCCTCGAGCCGCTCGCGGCTGGCGAGGCCGTCACACCCGCGGCTCCGGGCGAAGCACTCGAGGTCGCTCCAGCAGCCGGCGAGCCGGAAGCACCAGTTGAGGTAGCGCGCGTAGCTGTCCGCGCGGCTTCGGCCCCACCGGGACGCGCAGTGCCGGTTGCGCCCGCGGCTATACCACCGCCGTCCGAGGTCGTGCCCGCCCCTCCAGAGCCTGCACCCTCGGGGCCCGGCGCGACGTCCGAACCACAAGCGGCGAACACCAGGACGGCTGATATCAGGAGGCCAAGGGCTCGATGCACTGGATGCGCCTTTCGATGACGGCGCGCACCGTAACAGCGGTCCCTGTGTCGATTCTTTGAATGCCTCGATCAGGCCGCCGCGAAGCCCCAGCGCTCTCGCACCCACGCCTCGGCGCGGCCGAACAGCAAACGGTCGACGGCCACCCCGACCGCGATGATCACCATCATGATCGCGAACACCATATTGATATTGTTCAGGTTGCGGCCCACATCGAGCAGGTGGCCAAGGCCGACTGAGACGAAGAGTAGTTCCCCCGCCATCAACGAGCGCCAGGCGAATGACCAGCCCTGCTTCATCCCTTGCACCATCGAGGGCACCATCGCGGGCAGGACGACGTATCGGTACAACTGCCAGCGCGTCGCGCCCAGCGTGCCGGCGGCCCGCGTGAGCAGCGGCGGCAGGCCGAGCATCCCGGCGCGCGCGGAAATGGCGATCGAGAACGTGGAGCCCATGAGCACCACGAAGATGATCGCAGTCTCACTCAGCCCGAACCACAGCACGGCCAGCGGCAGCCATGTGATGCTCGGCAGCGACTGCAACCCGAGGACCACGCCGCCGATCGTCTCGTTCGCGAACTTCGAGGCCGCCGTAAGCAGCCCCAGCGCCATGCCGAGGACGAAAGAGATCACGTAGCCCACCACCAGGTGCTGCATGCTCGCCTGCAAGGCATCGAGGATCAGCCCATTCGCGAAGTTCGTCCGCAGCGACGCGAACACCTTCTCCGGGGACGGAAACAGGAATGGCGACCACACCTCGACACGACCGAGGAGGCTCCATAGGCCAATGACAGCGACATAGAAGCCGACAATCCGCAGGAGCTTCAGCGCCGTCTCGCGCGAGGGGATGAGACGCCTAGATCGCATAGCGCGGCTCCGGCTCGGCGCCCAAGTTCTGGAGTTCGTAGCGGACCGCGGCAGCCAGGTCGGCCACGGCGTGGTCGTCGGGCGTCCTCGGGCGTTCGAGCGGGATGTCGATGATCTTCTTGATCCGGCCGGGACTCGGCGACATCACCACCACGCGATCCCCGAGGATGACGGCCTCGCGCACGTTGTGGGTGACAAACAGGACGGTCGTGCCAATCCGCGCCCACACGGATTGCAGCTCCAGCTGCAGGTCGTCGCGTGTCTGGGCGTCGAGGGCCGCGAACGGTTCATCCATGAGCAGCACGTGCGGCTCGACGGCCAGGCCCCGCGCGAGTTGGGCGCGCTGTTTCATCCCGCCCGACAGTTCGTGGATGTACGCGCGGTCGAAGCGACTGAGGTTCACGAGCGCCAGCTGTCGGTCGACGATCTCCCGGCGCTGCTCCTTCGGGACTCCTCGCAGTTTCAGGCCGAACTCCACGTTGTCCCGGACATTCAGCCACGGAAAGAGCGCAGGCTCCTGGAAGACGACGGCACGCTGCTGTGCCATCCCCCGAATCAGGGCTCCCTCGAACACGGCCTCGCCCTGGTAGTCCGTGTCAATGCCAGCGGCAATGTTGAGCAGCGTCGACTTCCCGCAGCCCGAGGGTCCCACGATGCAGATGAACTCGCGCGGCCTCACCTCGAGCGTCACGTCATCGAGTGCGCGGGTGTCCTGACGCGACGTGCGGAAGTGCTTGCTGATGTGGCGAAGTGCCAGCAACGGCTCGGGCTCAGAGGCCGCCGAGGCCCCTCCCCCACCCTGCCGTCCGGTGTCTGCGATCAACGCCATTGCCACCCTCGCTTCAACCCTCGGCCGGCGCCCTCAAGGGGACGCCGGCCGGGGGCAGTCCACTACTTGCTGACTTCCTTGAGGCCCAGTTCCTTCAGCACCTTGTTCAGCAGGTCGAGCGCGTAGATGTTCGAGAGGTCCGGCTTCTTCTCGCCGAGATACCCGAGCGCGAACGCGTCGTCCGCTGACTTGAGCAGGCTGGAGGCGATGGGGTCGTAGGTCGTCTTCTGGTTTCGCCACGCGCCGTTGATCACCGCCTCGGGCAGTGGGGCGCTAGTCACCTGCTTGATGCCCGCGTTCACGACCTGCTTCGCCTGGTCAGGGTTCTCGTTGATCCACTGCGTCGTCTTGACGTGAGCGCGGAGCAGTTTCTCGACGGTCGCCGGATGCTCCGCAAGGAATTTGGCACTCACGATGAGGTGCGTCGTGACGAAGTCGCCGTTTGGCCACAAGTCGATCTCGTCCAGAAAGACCTTGCCGTTACCCTCGAGGATGAGGCGCGTCGCCCACGGCTCCGGAGCCCAGGCCGCCTGCAACTCGCCCTTGATGAACAAGGCGAGCGCGTTCGCGTTAGCGATCGGACGGACATCGACGTTCCCGCCGTGGTCCTTATCCTTCATGCCATTCTTCTGCAGCCACGCGCGCGCGGCGACGTCCTGCGTGTTCCCCAGCTGCGGCGTCGCGATCCGCTTCCCCGCAAAGTCCGAGGGCTTCGTGATACCGGAATCGGCCTTCACGATCAGCAGTGCGCCGGCACTCGTGGCCCCGGCGATGATGCGGATATCCTTGCCACCCGACTGCACGTAGCCGGTGATCGCGGGGTTCGGGCCGATGTACGAGGCGTCGATGGCGCCCGCGAACATCGCCTCGATCACGGACGGGCCGGCGTTGAAGGTCTTCGTCTCGATTTTCACGTTCGAGCCGAGTTCCTGCGCGAACGTGCCGTTCGCCAGACCGACGATCGGCTGGGCGTGCGTCACATTCGGGAAGTAGCCGAGGCGGAGCGTGACGGGCTGCTCCGCGGATGCGGCCCCCGTCGGCGCTGCCTCGTCTGATCCACAAGCCACGAGGACGGCCGCAAGGACAGCGACGAGCAGCGTTCCGAGGAACGTGGGTCTGCGAAATGAACGAAGATGTGTCATGTCAGGTCTCCAGTCAGAGGCATCGAAGTGGCTCGGTACGTTTCGATCGCCTACGGATGACCGGTCAGCCTGCGCGGGAGGGCCGTGTTAGATCGCACGGTCGAACCGCTTCTTCTCCAGCCTGTCGATCTGCACGACACGCCCGTCCTGCACGATCACCTGCACATGGCCGTGCCGCAGCGCACGGATCGACTGCAGGATCTCCGCGAGGACCGCTTGCTCTCGAACATCGAGCGTGACGTCAGGCATGTCCGATCTCCTAGATCTGATACGTGAGGGTCTGGGTGGCGCGTTGTTCGCTGGCGCGGGCGGCGAGGTCGGCGAAGGTCGTCTGGTCGACGACATCAGCGATGGCGTCACGGACCTCGGTCCAAAACCCGCGCAACGTACAGTTCGCTGCGTCCGCACATCGCGAGGCCGGACAGGACTCGTAGGCCGTCTTACTCGCGCACGCGATCGGCGCGAGCGGCCCGTCCATGACGCGCACGATGTCGCCGATCGTGATCTCCTCTGCCGGTTTCGCGAGGAGGTAGCCACCATGGGAGCCTCGACGGGCGGAGAGGATCCGGGCCGCACGCAGGCGCATCAGGATCTGCTCCAGGTACTTCTCCGGCACACCCGCGCGTGCAGCGAGTTCGTGCAGCGGCAAGGGCACGCCGGCGGTGCACTCGGCGAGTTCGAGTACCGCTCGGATGGCGTAGTCCCCGCGAGTAGACAGCCGCATGTCGAGTTCCCATATCGGTCTGGTAGGGATTCCGAGGGCCTGAGAAACGCCCTCGAAGGGCGGCTGACAGGCATTCCGGAATCACCGGCACGGTGTAGGGGAATGGCTTGTCACCCCTCGACCGCAGACCTATACTGCGGTACATGACTAATTTGGTCAAGATATTCGTGTTTAGGCGTGGAAAATCTCTCGCAGGCTCAGTCTCCACCGCACGAGCGGTATGAGAACCTTGCGCGACTTCAGACCGAATGCGTCCCCACGCGCCAGAAAGCGAGCACGACGATGAGCACTACGAGCGATCGGCAGCAGGCCCCGCACGTCATTCCCATCATCGAAAAAGAGTTCACCGACTTCGACACCGAAGCGAAGGACTTTCTTGCCGGCAATCAGGAAGAGAAGAAGTTCATCGGCTTCCGCCTGAAGCAGGGCGTCTATGGCCAGCGCCAGGCGGCCCGCCAGATGGTCCGCGTGAAACTGCCCTTCGGCGGCGTGACCCCGCAGCAGCTCGAGGGCTTCGCGCAGGTCGCGGAGCGCTTCGCCCCGCTCGGCAAGGGCCACATCACCACCCGTCAGAACGTGCAGTTCCACCACTTCCGCCTCGCCGAGGCGTACGACCTCCTGAAAGTCCTCGGCGACCACGGGCTCTCCTCGCGTGAGGCCTGCGGCAACGTCGTGCGCAACGTCACCGGCGACCCGTGGGCGGGCGTCCGCGACGACGAGCCGTTCGACATCACGCCGTACGCGGGCGCCTTCGTGCGCTACTGGGTGCGCAACCCCATCTCGCAGCTGCTCCCCCGCAAGTTCAAGGTCACGTTCTCGGGCTCCGAAGTGGACGCCGCGATGACCGCGATCCACGACATCGGCTTCATCCCCCGCGTCCGTACCGAGGGCGGCAAGGAAGTCCGCGGCTTCAAGATGGTCGTCGGTGGTGGCCTCTCCACCATGGCGAAGGAAGCCCTCCTGCTCTCCGAGTTCGTCCCGGTCGAGCAGTTCCTGACGTATTCGGAGGCGGTCATCCGCATCTTCGAAGACGCCAGCGAGCTCCGGAAGGACATCCACAAGGCCCGCCTGAAGTTCCTCGTCCAACGCGTCGGTGCCGAGGCGTTCCAGAAGATGGTCGCCGAGCGCCTCGCCCAGGACTGGGCACAGCAGATCCCGCCGCTCGAGGCGCTCATGTACAACGAGGACGAGCAGGCGCTCGCACCCGCCCCCTCCGCGCTGGACGCGAATAGCGTGCCGGCGGGTGACCGCGCGGCCTTCCAGAAGTGGGTGGACGAGAACGTCCGCACCCAGAAGCAAGCTGGCTACTACGCCGTCGAGGCGAAGGTGCCGCAGGGCGACCTGAACCCGGCACAGTTCCGCGGCCTCGCCAAGGTCCTCACCGACCTCGGTGGTGGGCGCGCAC